>UQQZ01000151.1 GCA_900543305.1 uncultured Oscillospiraceae bacterium | reverse complement strand
CGACCGTTTGCCCCTTCGGGTGCCGGATTTCCGCCACCTGGGGAGCCACTGTGGGCTTCAGGTCCCGGATTTCTTCCACCAGGTCACTGCGTACGGGCTTTACCGTAGGCTGGAGGGGCGGCTCTTTTTGGGCAGGAGCCTGAGCCTCCTCACAGACGAAAGGTCCCGGACCCGGTTTCCGGACCGGTTGGGAGGGCTTTTTCAGGGGCCGTTTCTTTTTTCTCAGCAGCTGGCTTCCCAGAAGGAACAAGATCCACACCAGGAACAGCAGCAAATCGCTTTTCATAGGCCCCTCCTGTTATTTTTCCGGTTTCCGGGTGGGCGGCAGTTCTTCCTGGCCGCCAGCCACCAGGCTTTCCCGCATTTTGGTGTCCGCCAGCAGGTTCTTCATCTGATAGTAGTCCATGACCCCCAGATGGCCTTCCCGGAGCGCCTGGGCCAGGGCTTCCGGCACCTGGGCCTGGGCTTCCACCACTTTCGCCTGCATTTCCTGGGTGTAGGCCCGCATTTCCTGCTCCTTGGCCACAGCCATGGCCCGGCGTTCTTCGGCCTTGGCCTGAGCGATGTTCTTGTCCGCTTCCGCCTGGTCCGTCATCAGCTGGGCCCCGATGTTCCGTCCCACGTCCACATCGGCGATATCAATGGAGAGAATTTCAAAAGCTGAGCCGGCATCCAGTCCCTTGCTCAGCACGGTCCGGGAAATGTGGTCCGGGTTCTCCAGCACATCCGTGTGTTCTTCCGAAGACCCCACGGTGGTGACGATACCTTCGCCCACCCGGGCGATGATGGTGCTTTCCCCGGCGCCCCCCACCAGCCGGTCGATGTTGGCCCGGACAGTGACCCGGGCCCGGACCTTCAGCTCGATGCCGTTCTTGGCCACGGCAGAAATCAGCGGGGTCTCGATGACCTTGGGATTGACGCTCATCTGGACCGCTTCCAGTACGTCACGGCCGGCCAGGTCGATGGCCGCCGCCCGTTCAAAGGTCAGAGGGATGGCCGCCCGTTCCGCGGCAATCAGGGCATCCACCACCCGGTCCACATCCCCCCCGGCCAGATAATGGGCTTCCAGCTGGTCCACGTTCACATCCAGGCCGGCCTTGTTGGCCTTCACCAGAGGCAGGATGATCTTGGAAGGGATCACCCGGCGGAGCCGCATGCCCACCAGGGTGAAGATGTGCACGTTGACCCCGGCGGCCATGGCGGAAATCCACAGGCCCAGAGGGACAAAGTGCAGGAACAGGACAATGATGACCAGGATGGCCACCAGGAATACGGTACTGCCTAAAATTGCAATCATGGGTTTTCCTCCTTCCGGACTACGGTCCGGCCTCCGGTGGCTGCCACCACACGGATGGCCGTCCCCGGTTCATAAAATTCCCCTTCGGTGATCACATCTACCAGTTCCCCATCGATCAGGGCCCGTCCGGAAGGACGGAGCACCGTCTGGGCCACACCGGTTTTGCCCACCAGATCCTTCCGGTCTGCATTGCCCGTATAGCCCTGGGCAGCGGTGGACCGGAGATGGAGTGTCACCTGCCGGCCCAGCCAGCTTTTGGGACCCCGGCGGATCAGCCAGAACCCCAGGACCGCCAGCACCAGCAGGACACCGCCCACCAGAGCAGCCGCCTGGGCCGTGGCCCCCAGAAAGAAATACAGGGACCCCAAAAGACAAAGGATGCCGGTGATGCCGAACAGGCCAAAGCCGGGAATGAACCCCTCCACCGTCAGCAGCACCACACCCAGAAACAAAAG
Organism: uncultured Oscillospiraceae bacterium; assembly: GCA_900543305.1. GTDB lineage: Bacteria > Bacillota > Clostridia > Oscillospirales > Acutalibacteraceae > Acutalibacter. Next base: position 322 of record UQQZ01000151.1, on the reverse strand, counting down.
CTGCAGTTCCATAGGGACCTCCTTTCCTCAGGATAAAAAGAGATTGATAAGTATTATTCGAGATAAAAAGGGAAATCCCTGCTATTTGGGAGGAGCGAATGGTTTGGTGGCTTGGTGATCGATTATCCTTCGCAGGATGCGCACCAAGGGTTGCTCTGCACTCCCGCCCGGTGCGCCCGCTCCCGGACTCCCCTATATCCCTTCCCCCCACAAAAAAAATACAATAAAAAAGACGATACAGCGTTACGCGTGTATCGTCTTCTTTTGTGGTGGGCGCTAACAGGATCGAACTGCTGACATTCTGCTTGTAAGGCAGACGCTC
>UQQZ01000150.1 GCA_900543305.1 uncultured Oscillospiraceae bacterium | reverse complement strand
CCTGTTCGACCACCTCCACGTTCATCTCCATACTAGTCTGCTGCAGCGCGGAGTTTTCTATAGAGAAAATCTTACTGCATATTTCCGAGGGACTGTCCTGGGCCGTCAGACTGGAATTATAAAGCTTAGGCGCGGGCACGCTCTCCAGCGCGGCATTGATCTTATACTCCTGAAAGCCCACATAGCCGATGCTTTTACAGAAACGAACAATAGACGCATCGCTGACGCCTATCTCTTCCGCCAGCTCCAGCAGTGTGCTGTGCAGTGTCTTTTCGAAATTTTTCAAAAAGTAGTCGGCGATTTTTCTCTCCGCCTTCTTAGTGTGCTCCCCCTCCAGCTTTTCGATCAGCCTCTCCTTACATCCCTTTTTATCGTTCATGGTTTACCCACCTCATTCTCTCTGTATTCTGATGTCTTTTCTATTATCTTAATAAAAAAGCAATTTTTTTACAACCCTTTCATTTCCCCGAATTCCTATATTTCCTCCCGGTTGACAATCCCCCTCTCTTTCCTTAGAATATAGTAGATGAGAGTGTGGAAATTGAGGTTTTTTACATGAAACGAGAAAAATTTTCCTCCCGGCTTGGCTTTGTTCTCATAAGCGCCGGGTGCGCCATCGGACTTGGTAACGTATGGCGCTTTCCTTACATCACAGGACAGTACGGGGGAGCTGCCTTTGTGATCATCTATCTGATATTCCTTGCCATCCTGGGCCTGCCCATCATGACAATGGAATTCTCTGTGGGACGGGCCTCCCAGAAGTCCGCCGCAAAGTCCTTTGAGGTTCTGGAGCCTGCCGGAACAAAATGGCACTGGACCAAGCTGATTCCCCTGATCGGCAACTACATGCTCATGATGTACTACACCACTGTAGGAGGATGGACGCTGGCCTATTTCTGGAAAATGGCCTCCGGCTCCATGGCCCACATGGACACCGCCCAGGTGGGAAACGCCTTTAGCGAGCTGCTGGCTGATCCCGCCCAGCAGGTGGGTTGGATGCTGGCTGTCACGGTCATCGGATTCCTCATCTGCTCCCGTGGACTCAAGGGCGGCGTTGAAAGGATATCCAAGTACATGATGGGACTTTTGTTTATCATCCTGATCGTGCTTGTGATACACAGCTTTTTCCTGGATGGAGCAAAGGAGGGACTTTCCTTCTACCTGATACCGGATTTTAAGACTGCGCTTGAAAATTATTCTCTCGGTGAGATCCTGTTCGCTGCCCTGGGGCAGTCCTTCTTCACCCTGAGCCTTGGGATCGGCGCGCTGGCGATCTTCGGAAGCTATATTGATAAACAGCACTCTCTCGTTTCCGAAAGTCTGAACGTAGTCATCCTGGACACCACCGTAGCCTTTTTGTCCGGACTTGTCATCTTCCCGGCCTGCTTTACCTACAACGTGGATGCGGGAAGCGGACCAAGCCTGATCTTCGTGACCCTGCCCCAGACCTTCAGTGAGATGGCCGGAGGACGCCTGTGGGGCGCTCTGTTCTTCATGTTCCTGGCATTTGCCGCCCTGACCACAGTCATTGCGGTCTTTGAAAATATCATCGCCTTTGCCATGGATTTTGGATGGACCCGGAAGAAGGCTGTTCTCGTAAATATTATCGCCATCATGATCCTGTCTCTGCCCTGCGCTCTGGGCTTCACTCTCTTCATGGTCGGTCCCTTGTTTGCGTAGCATTCCTCAACATAAAGATTACGAATATCCATTCCGTTGTTATTCTCTGCATTTGCCATAGCGGAACGAATAAGCTTTGCTATTAATGATGATGCATATCTTGGGTTATATGAAACGATTGCAAGTGCCTCTTCTACACCCTTGCCTCTGATTGCATCGAGTACGAAGCAAGCCTTCTGAACCGAAACTCTAGCGTAAGATAACTTAGCGCTTGGTCTCGTATCCATAACAGCATTTCTTTCTCTCTTGATTTGGGATCTATGTCCTTTAGCCATAATGGATAAATGCCTCCTTCCGCTTATCTAGATTTCTTTTCGTTTTTGCCGTGTCCTCTGTAAGTTCTTGTGCTTACAAATTCTCCGAGCTTATGTCCAACCATATCTTCTGTAACATATACAGGTACATGCTTTCTTCCGTCATATACAGCAATTGTATGTCCAACCATTATAGGGAAAATAGTAGAACGA
>UQQZ01000149.1 GCA_900543305.1 uncultured Oscillospiraceae bacterium | reverse complement strand
TTTATACAGCCGGATGGATGAAAATTATGGGGCAGTAAAGCCCTGTAATTTTTGCCTCTATAGTTAGCAAAAGCTAACTCTCACGGATATAAGTAGAATACCATATGTGTTCTCTGTATCATAAATCAACAAAAAAGTCCAGCGGTGATATGTCAAGGGGAAAATGAATAAAAATCAATAGATTTTTGCTGGTTTTTCCTAAAAATGGGCGCACTTTCCCAAGCCCCGCTATTTTCGATTTTTAGCCGGGCGTGACTTCACCGTGAAAATCCAAACCTAGTTGGATTCCGGTGCCCTATACAGGCAGTTGTCTTTCAGCAGTCGAAAGACCAGCCGCACCAATTTACGGGCAGTTAATGCGAGGGCACGTTTGTGCTGGTACTTGTTCACCTCTTTATATTTGCGGTGATAGAAGCTGCGGTACTCTGCGTCGCATCTCACAAGAGACAGGGCAGCTTCACACAGGTAGTACTTTAAGTATCGGTTGCCGGAACGAATCAGGCGTGTGTTTTGCGCCTCAAAGTCTCCGGACTGATGCTGTGACCACACAAGACCAGCGTATTTGGCCAATGAGGCCTGATTAGGGAACCGATTGATATCACCGATTTCCGCAATGATACCGGCTGAATAAACAGGGCCGATCCCATTGACAGATGTCAGGGTATTAGGGATCAGAGCCATCTGTTCAGCGATGGCCTTATCAAAGGCTTTGATCTGTGACTCCATAGCTCTCATGGAGTTTATGGATATGGAAAGCACCTGATTGACGGAGTCGTTTACCGTCTTGGGGAGACGGTAGGAGCTCCGGGCGGCTTTCTGGATGGCTTTCGCCACGGAATCCGGGTCAGGGAAACGGTTTTTCCCTTTCTCGATGATAAATTCCGTGAGCTGATGTAAGTCCATGTTTGCTAAAGTCTCAGCCGATTCAAAGGATTCATAAACGGCTAAGGCAGTAGTGCTGAAGGTATCGGAAAATACCTTCTCCTGCGCCATCGTAGAATACTTCTTAAACAGCTGGTTCATGAAACGCTGTTTTTCTCTGGTAAGATTCTGGACAGCGAAGAACCGTGCTCTTGTGAGGTTCTTAAGGGCGGCATATCGGTAGTCGTCCGGATAGACCTCTTTGTTGATTCTATCGAAGCGCAGGCAGTCAGCAATGACAAAGGAGTCCACATAGTCATTCTTGGGCAGGTCGTTGTAAGAAAGCTTGAATTTATTGACCTGCTTGGGATTGAGGACATGGATCTTCTTGTTGTACGGCGCAAGAGAGCCGTCTTCCCTTAAGAAGCATACGAGATTGTCGCCATAAACGGAGGTTGCTTCCAGACCGATGACAACGTCTGTAAGGGATTCAGAAGTGATAGCTGAAAGGATGCGCTTCACAAGCTGCCGGGAACCATCCCGGGTGTTGGGAACTGAGAAGTTGCTGTGTTTGGAGCCATCGGGCTTCATCAGATAAGCCACGTTGGATTTGCTGCTCACATCAATACCGACGTAAAGCGGACTCATAGGATCACCTTCTTTCGTAAGAGTATGCGTGGTCAATCGGCTTGGCAATACCCATGATCATGGAGCATCAACACCCTCGCAATATCAGAATTCGGTCAGAGATGGGCGGATGCGAACCCCACTGCAAAAGGGTTACCCATGAACTCCGACAAACAGCCAGCTGGTTTGAAGTTAACATCCATGTCAGGGGAACAGACTTTCTATGAAGTAACCACAGAGGTTCAACAGGAGGAAGGAAGAACTATTACCTGATTGACCCAGGGATCAATTATATCATGGGTATAACCAAACCGATTGATCTTGTTCTTTATTTATTCAGTTATCAAAGAACTAGGTAACTATTAACTATAAACTTATTATACGAGGAGGAATTCTTTTGAAAAAGCAATCCAATCTATCTCGTCTGCTCCAAATTGCAGGTAACCACAAATACCTGATCTATGCTTCATGGGCACTGTCGGCTATTAGTGCCTTTATTGCTTTGGTGCCCTTTTGTTACATCTGGAAAGTGATTCAGGAAGTATTGGAGGTCGCTCCAGATTTTGAGCAGGTGCGAAATCTAACCCACAATGGCTGGATGGCAGTGCTTTTTTCCGTCATTGCTGTGCTTATCTACATTGCAGGGCTGATGTGTTCCCATAAGGGGGCGTT
>UQQZ01000148.1 GCA_900543305.1 uncultured Oscillospiraceae bacterium | reverse complement strand
GCATAAGCCTTTTCTTGAACCACTCGCCCAGCGAGTGGTTTTCTTTATATATAAAAAGGCGCCCCGGAGTTTTCCGCCCCGGGGCGCCTGGTTTTTCACTATGGGATTTACTTTTCGTCCTTTTCCTGATCCTCTGGATCTTGGTCCAGTTTTGTCACCCGAACCTTCTGGATCCGGTTATTGCTGATCTCTTCCACCTCAATGGACAAGCCGCTGTACTCAAAGGAATCCCCTTTATCGGGCACCTTCCCCATCCGTTCCATGATCCAGCCGCCCAAGGACACGCTATCCGCTTCGTCCTCAATGTGGAAATAGGCGCAGAAATCGTCGAAGGTCATATCTCCGTCAATCAGGTAAGTATTGGGATCCAGCTGCTGGAAAGTCTCCTCCAGCTCGTCGTGCTCGTCCCAGATCTCGCCTACCAGCTCTTCCAAAATGTCCTCCATGGTCACAATTCCCAGGGTGCCGCCATATTCGTCAATGACCACAGCAATGTGGGATTTGTGAGACTGGAGCAGCTTGAGCAGATCGTTGACCTTCTCCGTGGGATGGATGAAAATGGGAGGCGTAATGATCTCCTGAATGCTTTTGGTGGTGACTCCGTTGCCGGTGTAAAAGTCTTTCTGGTGGATCACACCCACCACCTTGTCGATGTCGTCTTCAAACACCAAAAGCCGAGAGAAATGGGACTCGGTAAAGCACTGGGCAATCTCCTCCTTGGAGGCATCAATGCTCACCGCCTGCAGGTCTACCCGGGGCGTCAAAATATCCTGAGCCTCCAGCTCTCGGAATTCCACCGCGTTTTTCAGCAGATCCCCCTCGTCCTTGTCGATGCTGCCGTCCCGCTGGGCTTCCTCCAACAGAAGCATCAACTCTTCCTGGGACATTTTGGAGTCCTCCTGGGTGTTCAACAGCTTGGAAACCAGCTTCTTCCACTGGGAAAACAGGAAGTTTACGGGAATCAACACATGGATCAGCAGGTTGATAAAGGGAGCGCTGAACATGGCGAATTTCTCCGGGTAATCCTTGGCCACGCTCTTGGGCGTGATTTCGCCGAAAATCAGCACCACAATGGTCACAACCACCGTGGAAAGGGTGGCGCCGATATCCCCGTACAGCTTTACAAACAACAGGGTACCGATCGAGGCCACGGCGATATTTACGATGTTGTTGCCGATCAAAATGGTGGAAATCAATCTGTCATAATCTTCCGACAAGCGGAACGCCAGCTTGGCTCTGCGGTTGCCGTTATCTGCCAATACTTTCAGCCGGATGGAATTCAAAGAAGAAAATGCCGTTTCCGTGGCGGAAAAATACGCGGACATCATCACGCAAAACACCATGGCGATCACGCTGGGCAATTCTTGGGCTAACATAAAATTTAAACTCCTTATATTTTATTTTAATTGCAAAAAAAGACACAAAAAACACACCTATTCCCGCAAAATGGGCACAGGCATGTGATACGCAATTAAAATCATATTCCGGATCCAATTATGACAGGGCGTACAATCGTCGCTACTGGAACTGTCCATTAAAGCAAATCACATCCTTTATTCTTATAGTAATTACTAGTGATGATACCTTATTTCTCCCCAAATGTCAAGGGCTCCCCCTGGCCCCTTGAAACGGCCGGGGAAGCCCTTTGGCTATTTTCTTCCACAATAAACCATTTTACTTTTCCATCCTGCCGGTTGGAGGGCTTTCTCCCTTACGCCACGGGAATCCCAGCGCAATGGGCCAACACCTGCACCAAGTCCTCTCGGATCACCAGGTCCGCCCGGCTGTCATAGGGGGTGGGATCCCGGTTGAGAATCACCAACTTTGCCCCCGGGGTCAGATATTCCACCAGTCCCGCCACCGGGTAAACCACCAGGGACGTCCCCGCAACCACTATCAAATCCGTCTCCTCTGCGTACCGAATGGCCTTTCGCAGATCCTTTTCGTTGAGGCTTTCCTCGTAAAGAACCACGTCCGGCCGGATGATCCCTCCGCAGGAACAATGGGGAATCCCTTGGGTCTGGGTCACGCAGGTCATGTCATAGGTTTTGCCGCAGGACAGGCAATAGTACCGGTTCTCGTTGCCGTGGAGCTCAATGACGTTCTTGCTTCCCGCCATCTGGTGGAGCCCGTCAATGTTCTGGGTGATCACCGCCCGGAGCTTTCCCTCTCGCTCCAGCTTGGCCAGGGCATAGTGGGCCGGGTTGGGCTTGGCATCCGGGTAGAGCATCACGTTGCGCATAAAGTCGTAAAACTCCTGCCGGTGATGGACAAAATACCCGTGAGACAACATCTCCTCATAGGAGAGCCCCTCTTTTTTCTGCCGGTACAATCCGTGGGCACTGCGAAAATCCGGGATTCCGCTGGCTGTGGATACCCCGGCCCCTCCCAGAAAGATGGTCTGTTTTCCCTCTTCCAGCCACTGAGACAATTTCTCCTGATCGGTCATCCCTCTTCGCTCCCTTCCGCTAAAAGCAGTTCTACCGGGCAATGGTCGCTGCCCTCC
>UQQZ01000147.1 GCA_900543305.1 uncultured Oscillospiraceae bacterium | reverse complement strand
CAACAAAAGAAAATTGGGTATCGTCTTTTGGAATAAGTATTTGCGAAGTTAGGTCTGTTTTAATTGCGTATGAGGCTATATCTCCATTGGAATCGATACCAGTAATAAGGAAAATAATCCGCCACTGACGGGGCGGGGCACGAGAAAGGAGGAGCCATGCAAAGAAGAGAGACCCAGCGAACAGAAAGTGCGCTGGGCAAAGAGATAGCTGAAAAGCGTCGGCTACTGTATGAGAGACACGGCGGGATCATGTCCCCTGTAGACGTGGCTCGGGAGATGGGATATTATCCAAAGCCATCCAGCGGGGATCGATGGGCCCAAGAACACGATGTTCCAGCCGTCCGCCTTGGAGCAAGAAAGCGAGGCTATGAAACAGATCTTGTGGCTAAGGCAATCGTACAGAGCCGTGGGATGGTATAAGGATGCCCCCGCCCGTGGTGGCACACGGGAGAGGGCAAGAACCGATGACCAGTGAAATCATCCTGTCCCTTGTATTGTAACACGAGGGCGGGAGGAATACAAGGAGGAAATGTGAGACAGCTAAATGTTGATCCCGAATTTCGGGATAAGATACCACCCTTGTCAGCAGACGAGTTTTCCAAACTGGAAGAAAATATCGTCACTGATGGGGAGGTCCGAGAGCCGCTTGTGGTGTGGCACAACACCATCATTGATGGGCATCACCGTTACAAAATCGTCCAGAAACACCCGGAAATCCCATTCAAGGTTAAGCAGATGGACTTCCCTGATAAGTGGGCGGCTATTGTTTGGATGTGCCGGAACCAGTTGGGGCGTCGGAATATCACTGATGAACAAAAGACCATACTGATCGGTGAGGCATACAAGGCGCAGAAGATGACTCATGGAGGGAATACATCACGGGAGCATGACGACACCGGAAGATTCACCTCAAGTCGTCAAAATGGCGACTTGAGGAAGGAGAAGACAAGAGATGTTATTGCCCGCGATTTTGGGGTTGGCACAAGAACGGTTGAACGTGCTGAAAACTTTGTTGACGGCCTTAACGAAGCAGAAAAGATCTCTCCTGGTATCAAAGACGCCGTCATATCCGGTTCTGTGAAAGCACCCAAGTCTGTTATCTCTGAAATCCGCAATGCGCCGGAGGAAAAGAAACGCGAGGCCGTGGAGGCTATCAAGAAGGGGGACGCGGATACCGCGAAAGCGATCCTCCGCCCTATTCCAAAGGTTGAGCCAGAGGAACCACCAGCCCCGTTCACAGTTTCGGAGTTTCAGGAGCTTATCCATACAGCTATCAAGGCCCTGGATGCTTCTTTGAAACAGCATATGGTTCTTGTCCATCGGGAAATGCTCGATATTCCGGCTGGGCGTGACGCTGCTATGAAGGAACTGGACAGGGGAATTGAGGTCATCGAAAAATACAAAAACATGATAAGGATGGTGAGCGAGAATGGCACAGAAAATTGAAGTCCAGCTTTTAGACCTTAACACAAAGGACATTCTGATTGATGACCTCGGTCAAAGAGATGTAAACCGGAGACGGGCACAGTTCAACAAGATCATGCGTACATTCGACCCGAATCTCATCCAGCCTATCAGCGTTGCACTAATTGATGGAAAGTATTACTGCTTCGACGGTCAAATGACCATGAAAGTATTAAAGGCCAGAAACGCCGGTCGTGACCTCTGCGTAAAGTGTCGGGTCTATAACGGAATGACAAAGATGGACGCAGCTAATATGTTCATCAATCAGCGCGGCACTACTAGCAGAGTAACCCTGACAGACAAAATCAGAGTCCTCGGTAACTACGGAGATCAGAAATCCATCGACTTTCAGCGAATCACAGAGAAAAACGGGCTGGAAATTTCCTGGACTGGGAATAAGGCAAAAAATGCGGTGATTGCCGTTTCTACCATTTGGAACGAGTTTCTTACTTTCAATGATAACGAGTTATATGGATGTTTCATTCGAGTAATTAAGCAATCTTGGAATGGAGACCCCTCCGGTGCTCAGGCCCAAATCCTTCGTGGACTTGGACTGTTCATGAGGACATACAAAGGGCAGTTTAAAGAGGATATCCTAATTGAGAAACTGTCAAAGAAAAATCCGAATGATATCGTAAGAGATGCACAAGTGGATAGGACATCTGGAGCTAGAAAATACGCTGTCCAGATCTTGCTAGCTTACAACTTCGCTCAGAGAGAGGCCAACCGGTTGCCAAATCTCCTGTAAATAAAAGATGCCCCGCCAGGTGTGCGGCCACCTGACGAGGCTGGCAAACCTAACTGATAGCGCCAATTAGGCTTGATAGATATATGATACTAGAACATTCGTTCTCTGTCAAGCCGGAAAGGAAAAAATATGGCAGAGAAAGAGACAAAAATTGGACGCCTCAGCTCCATTAAGGAGCTCGGAGAGCTTGGCGGTGATGTCAAAAACCAAATGGATTGGCTCAACAAGCAGGTTTATGGAATGACATTTGAGGAACTGCTGCGGTTATCTGGAAGCAAGGGAGAGGAGGACAAGACTTGAATACCTTCCTGTTTATGGGCGCATACGCCTGTATCATTGTGGCAATGGTTCTAATCATTTGGGATATATGGGATAGGAG
>UQQZ01000146.1 GCA_900543305.1 uncultured Oscillospiraceae bacterium | reverse complement strand
TAAAGATATATTATCTTATCTTATCAGTATTGTCAATATATTCAAGGCAATCTGATTACTTTTCCCTGATGCAAGGCATAGTTGACTGTCTGTGCTGTACCTGAGCGCAGCTTTTTCTGATTATCAAACACACCGATGATGTACTCTGCATGATCGACCATATAATAATTTCTTTTTTTATAACTGGAAACATCCGCAGAATGTGAAATAACAATAGAATCGTTTGAGTTTTGGATCAGCTTTTTCAATCTATGTTTACTCTGATCCGGCCATTTAGAGTCATAGCCGATGAAGGGAACTACAACGATAATTTTAATATCCTCGTATCCTGTTTGTGCTCTCAATGTCAGCAGCTGTTCTCCAGCCCACATATCTACACCAAGAGCACCGCCGACAAAAAAAGTACGGACAAATTTCTCGTCATGGAGTATGCGAAACTGCTCCAGGAGACATTCTTTCAGCTTTTGGCATAGAGGATCTTCCTCATTATATCCAAAGCAAAATCTTGTTGGTCTGTGGCCGGTAATGGCACAGGCATACTGATTCATACAAATCACCCTTGATAACTGCCTTGATTACGCATATAAAGCAAAAATAACGCAAATAATAATGCGTATAAAGGTTATATTACAAAATTATAACACAACACATACGAAGTATCAAGAATTGCTTTCTGCTATGCTAAAAGAGCAGAGAGGTGAGCGTATGGACGAAGAATTTATCCGCAATCGAATCACAGAATTACGATTGAAAAAAGGCGTTTCAGAATATCAGATGAGCATGGAGTTAGGGCAGAACAGAAGCTATATTCAGGCGATTTCTTCCGGGCGTTCTATGCCGTCTATGAAGCAGTTTCTCAACATCTGTGAGTATTTTGAAATCACACCGCTTCAATTTTTTGATGCACAGGAAAATAACCCTCAGCTTATCAAGAAGGCTTTGGACGGAATGAGAAAGATGTCAGATGACGATTTGATTATGCTGATTGGTTTTATAAATCGCTTAAACACAGAAAACTAATGATAGGAGGACACTATCCCAAGTTTTGTGTAAACCTCCTAAGTGGTGTAGAATAGAAGCACCGCACAGGAGGTTTTACATATGGCCCGTACCCCGGAAGAAAATGCCCGGCGAGAAAAAATACGTGAGCTGCTGCAGATGGCAAACATCGGCAGCATGGATGACATTCAGAGTCTGTTCAAGGAGACCATTGCCGAGTTCATGGAGAATGGCTTGGAGGCAGAGCTGGATGACGAGCTGGGCTACAGCAAATATGACTACAAGCATAAGGACACAGATAACAGCCGCAATGGCCACAGCAGCAAGACGCTGCGTACCAGCTTCGGAGATATGGAGGTATCAGTACCACGAGACCGGAAGGGGGAATTTGAGCCTCAGGTGCTGAAAAAGAACCAGACCAGTATCAGCCAGGACATAGAGGAAAAATTTCTGTCCATGTATGCCAAGGGCATGACCACCGGCGACATTGAGACTCACATCCAGGATATCTATGGGATCTCCGTCTCAGACAGCACGGTCAGCCGGATCACGGACAAGATCTTGCCCATAGCCAAAGAGTGGCAGCAGCGGCCTCTGGAGTCCATCTACGCCGTAGTCTTTCTGGATGCCATCCACTATCATGTCCGCAGCGAAGGGCAGATCATGAAGAAAGCAGTGTACATCGCCATTGGAGTCAACCTGGATGGCCGGAAAGACGTCCTGGGGATGTGGGTTGGCGAAAATGAGAGCGCCAAGTTCTGGGCAACGGTGCTCAATAGTCTGAAAAATCGGGGCGTAGAGGATATTTTCATTGCCTGCACAGACAATTTGAAGGGATTTGATGCGGCCATCCACGCCACCTTCCCACAGACTGAGATCCAGAACTGTATCATCCACCAGCTACGCAATTCCAGCAAGTATGTGTCCTACAAGGACCTGAAAGCCCTTATGGCCGATCTGAAGGCCGTCTATGCCGCTGTAGACGAGCAGGCAGCCTTGGATGCCTTGGACACCTTTGGCGAGCACTGGGACAAGAAATACCCAAAAATCTCCCAGTCCTGGCGGGCCAATTGGGCCAATCTCAGCACATACTTCAAGTACCCCCAGGAGGTGCGCAGACTGATCTACACCACCAACGCCATTGAGGGCTTTAACCGCCAACTCCGCAAGGTGACCAAGGCTAAATCTGTCTTTCCCACCGATGACAGCCTGCTGAAAATGCTGTACCTGGCCATGATGGATATTACCAAAAAGTGGACTGGACGGCGGCAGGACTGGAGTATCATCCATGCCCAGATGGCCATCTACTTTGCCGAGCGCATGCCTGAGTAACACCGCCGGCACCGGATGTCAAGGGCAAGATGAACGACTTCACCGCCCTTGACATCCTGCCCCACCGGCGTTATGTTGTTGACAAGGCGGCAGCCGGACAAACCTGCTCCCGCCGCAAATTCATCTTGCTCTATTTGAACCACAAATGGAGTTTACACAGAATTTTGGATTGACCCGATAGGAGGCAGTAAGCGTCCCATCATTAGTTTTTTTATTTTATGCGCAGCATATTGTGGCAAGCAATGCTTGTGGCTATCCATTTCGCCACAAACTGCTTGTTGAGGGCAGTGCCCCCAAGCCCCTTTGAACACAGAATTTCATTCTGTGGCTGCGCGTTCTGCG
>UQQZ01000145.1 GCA_900543305.1 uncultured Oscillospiraceae bacterium | reverse complement strand
CCGCTGGTTCGAATCCAGTCGTGCGCACCAAGCCCTCCAAGGTTTTCCTTGGAGGTGTATATTTCGCCCCTCTGAGTCCAAGGAAACGGTAGGGGTGAGTCCACCTTCACGGGAGAAACAGGTCCAGGTTCACGGGCGCGAGTCCACAGGAGTGTTATTTGGAAAGAAATGGCAAAGGAACGCTTCGCAAAGCGCTCCTCCGCGTGTCATTTATTCAGATTGGAATCCTTTTCTTTTGCGCATGGAGTCCTCCCCATCGATGAGGATCTTGTAGGAACTGTTCTCAATCCTGTCCAGCACAGCATCTGCTAAGGCGTCCTCGGCGATTCGCTCATGCCAGCCAGGGGGAGCGAATTGGGAACAGAAAATAGTGGAGCTTCGTTCGTAACGGGCCTCCACAATCTCCAACAAATCGCGGGATTCCGTCTTGGTCAAGGGGATCAGCATCCACTCGTCCAAGATCAGCAGGGATACCTTCCGGTAGAACTTCATCACGTCCATGTAGCAGCCTTCGCCACGGGCGACCGCCAGCTCATTGAGCAGATCCGGCAGCCGGATATATTTCACTGTGTACAGATTTCTGCAGGCAGCCGTACCGAGAGCGCAGGCAATATACGTTTTTCCAGCGCCTGTGGCGCCCATGAGGATCACATTGCGCTTGTCCAAGATGTACCGGCAAGTACCCAACTCCTGCAGGAGATTCCGGTTGAGCTTTCGGTCAGAGCGGTACTCAATATCCTCTACACTGGCATTGGGAAAATATAGGGTAGCTTTCTTCATCAGCCTGGCAATGCGGTTGGTGTGGCGGTGATCCCACTCCGCATCCACCAGCAATCCAAACCATTCGTCAAAGGAGAGCTGGCCTTCCGCCGCGCTTGCCGCGATGGTCCGGTACTTCTCCGCCATGGCGCTGAGTTTCATCTCATGGAGCCGGTTGAGGGTCATCTGGTTCAGCATTTGCCCTCACCCCCTCCGTAGTAAGCCGCGCCCCTGGTGAAAGCGTAGGACTCTCCTTTTGTTTCCGGTTCCTCTTTGAGAAGGTCGCTGCCCGTTTTGAGGATCATTTGGATGGTTTTGTAGTTGGGTGTGGCGGTATACTGGAGAGCCCGTCCACAGGCGGACTCCAGCCTGGTTAAGGAATATTTGTCCCCCAACTTCAGAAGCGCCATGCACGCCCGGTAAGATTGCTGTTCCACCTTCCGGCTTGAAAGCATCCCTTGGATCACTGCCTTGGTGTGGGGCCCCACCTTCTCTGCCCAAGAGAGAAAACGTTCCCCATTCCACTGGAGATATTTCCGGTGGCTTTCCGGCATGTGGTCCACCACTGTGCTATACTGACCCGGGCGTCCTGTCAACCGGATGTGGGAAGCGATACGGTTGCCATTGCAGAAGATCTCCACGGTCCGTTGGGTTAGCCGTACCTCCACTTTTTGCTTGAGGTACTCGCAGGGAACGCTGTAGAACATCTTTTCCACGGAGACATGGTAGTTGTACTGTACCGTGGCAGTTTTCCACAGGGCAAACTCATAGGGGGAATCCGGCAGCGGGAGCAGGTACATTTTTTCTTCTTCCTCAAAACAGCTTTTGCGGCTTCCTGGTTTCTTTTGGAATGGCCGGCTGTTGAGTTCCTCCAGTTTCTTCCAGACTGCCTGATTCAAATCGCTCAAGGTGAAAAATGTGGCGTCTCGCAAGGCAGCGGTAACCCAAGTGGATACAAAGCCAACCGTCCCCTCGGCCGTGGGTTTGTCTTTTGGGTGACGTACTCTGGCTGGCAGGATACAAGTGTTGTAATGTTCCGCCATCTCCTGGTAGGTAGGATTGAGAATGACTTCCCCTTTTCCATGGCGGGTGACGCCGGTTTTTAAATTGTCAGGCGTCAAAATGCGGGTTGCCCCGCCAAAATAGCGGTAGGCGTGGACGTGCCCGGTAATCCAGCTCTCCTGGCCTTGGTCCCCGAATGCCTCCACATAGGCGTACCCACTGCAAGAGAGGACGGCAATGAAAAGATACGCTGGGGTTTGGTTGCCTGTCTCTGGATCAGTGACCTTCGTGGTATCTCCCGCCCAGTCCACCTCCATTTGTTCCCCAGGTTTATGGTCTAGGTGCATGGTGGCTTTCGTTTGCTGGGCGTATTCCCGGTAATGCAGGCAAAACTGGGTGTACATCAAGGGGAGCTCCTTAGATGCGTAGCATTCCTCGCAATACTCATTCCAGAGCAAGCTTAGAGTCACGCCGTTTTTTGCCAGTTCCCGGTGGACGCGCTCGTAGTCCGGCGGCTTCCGCGTGGAAGGGATAGATGACGCGGGAAACAAAGCTTGTTGTATTCCCTTGTCCGACAGGGCCAGCAACTCTTCCAAAGTGTGTGGATTTGATTCCGCCCGTTCCAGAACTCGCTGTACCGTGCTTCTGGCACAGCCCGCGCTGGCAGCAATGCTCCGTTGGCTGTACCCCAGCTTTGCCAGCCGCAAGATTTCCCGATAGTTGGTTGCCATAATGGCACACCTCCCAATAGATAGTCACGCTTTGCGTGCCTCATCTATTCTACTGCCTGGACTTGCAACCGTACACCTGGACTCATCTCCACCGTGACCCTGGACCTATTTCCTCCGTTTTGCTGGCCTGTTTGGGGCGGAATATTCACAAATAAAAAAATGAAAAAGAGAGACATGGTTTGCAGATCTCTGGATTACCTT
>UQQZ01000144.1 GCA_900543305.1 uncultured Oscillospiraceae bacterium | reverse complement strand
CTTCCGGAAAGCAGCCTACGGTAATAGGCTTTCGCCGCCTGGCGCTGGGGCTCATACAGTTTCAGCACCCGATCCCAGGCCTCTGTGAGATAGTCTTGGACCTGGCCAGCGTTTTTATGCGTCAGGGGAGCAGAGGGTTCCTGACCCAGCTTCCGACAAAGGCCCGGCAGCAGGTCCCCCAAATCCATGGTGGTAAAGATCTCCTCTAGGCTGCGGGTGCCGTTAGCACGGTGGTGAACAAAACGCCGGAAAAAATCCGCCGGAAAATACTGGGCCGTCACCTTGCCCCCCGCCAAACGGGACCAATAGGCGTACCGGGGACGGGAATCCTCCGGATACAATCTCCGGTACAACCGAAACAAAAGAGCCCCGTCCCGGGAAAGAAACAACAGACGGTCCACTGAATGGCTCTGGGCATAGGACCGGATAAACCGGCAGTACCCCAGGGCAAACAGCCCTCCATAGACGAACCCATATTCGTACAGGGGAGAACAACACTCCAGGCCGTTGTGAAGCTTGCCGTTGACGATGCCCCGGTAAAGGCTGCCCACCACCGGGGAAAGGTCCTCTCCCCGGTAAGGCCTGCCGGCTCTATGGACATTTTCGTAAAGAAAGGGTTCCCATCCTTGGGATTTGGCCTGTTCTCCGTCTGACAGGGGATGGTCTCCCACATGGGCCAAGGTCTTTCCCTCTCCCAGCTTCTTTCGGGCCAGCCGATACAGTCCCCCGTCCCCTTTGGAAACTCCTTCCTCCCCGGACACCAGGCACGGCCCCAGAGCCCCATATCCGCAATCCCGGAGCAAATCTTCCAGAAAGGAAGCCGACAGGTACATGTCCGAAAGGAGCATGGGCTGCTTTCCCAGCCGCTCCAGCTCCCGGACCACCCGGAGAAAATAGGGATTCCCCCGGCACACTGCCCGTTCCGTCTCCAGTTCCGCCCGAATCCCCTCCTGAGAAGGCAATCCGGTGAGCAGGGAAACCTGTTGCCAGATCTCCTCCAAGGTGACTTCCCCGGTGCCTTGCTCCCGGCGTTTTTTCTCCCGGGCCAACCGCTCCCCTTCCACTCGCAGCCTCCGAAAATCCGGATACCGAAGCTTCATCCCCATCAGGGAAAACACCGTGTCCGGCCGGTCCACCCGGCGGAGAATCAGCGTGTCGAACACGTCCAGGGTAACCTCCTGGCACCGGGCCAGCTTCCGGGCGAATTCCTCGGGAGATTCCCGGCGAGTCAGGAGAGATTCACTGCCCCCTTCCGGCAGTCTTTTCCTGCTGCCCAGGGCAGGCCTCTCTCCAGACCACCATTCTCTCAGAGCCATCCCGGCCAGGGCGGGCCAAGCCTTTTTTCGGGAAGTTCCTCCCAGCCGAAGCTGCTCATACCCTTCCATGGCTCCGGGAATTTTGCGGGTAAGCCAACGATAGACCTTTTCCTTCACCTGTTCTCCCTCCTCAATCGTCCCGTTTTTCGGACTTGTAAAAAATATTGTCCGGAAAACCGGACCCTTCATGAGATTCCCTGGCGCTCATAGGCGGCGCACACTTTCTTGGGATCTCCAATAGCCAACAGCTTTCCTTTTTCCAGCCAAAGGGCCTTGGTACAGTTTTCCCGGATCACACCGGGAGAATGGGAAACAATCAGCACCGTAGAGCCTCCGTGGATCATTTCCCGGATCCGGGCCTCGCTTTTCTTCCGAAAAAACATGTCTCCCACGCTGAGCACTTCATCCAGAATGAGAATCTCCGGAGCATCACCGGCGGTGGCGATGGCAAACCCCAACCGGGACACCATGCCCGAGGAATAATTGCGCACCCGTTCCCCCATAAACCCCTCCAGCTGGGCAAAGGCCACAATTTTCCGGTAGTTCTCCGTCAGGAACTTCCGGCTGTGGCCGATCATGGCGCCATTGAGAAACAGGTTTTCCCGACCGGTAAGCTCCGGGTCAAATCCAGTGCCCAGAGTCAGCAGCTGAACCTTGTCCCGGTCCACCACCACCCGGCCGTAGGTGGGTGTCAGGGCCCCGGCGATGATCTTAAGCAGCGTGCTTTTTCCCGATCCGTTGGTGCCCACAATGCCCACCACCTGGCCTCGCTCCACCGTAAAACTCACATCGTCCAGCGCTCGGAACCGCTGGGTTTTTCCCCGGTGATGCTTGCCCAGCAGCAGTTCCTTCAGGCTCCCCACCGATTGGTCCGACCGGCGAAACTCCATGGTCACATGGCGGACAATTACGCTGGTATCTTTTTGCTCCACGATCTCACCTCACAAGTGTTGCAGGATTTTCTCCCGGGCGCCCCGGAAAAACCAGTGTCCTAAAAAGTACACACCAAATCCCCAAACCGCCATAAGCAGCAATTCCTCCCATCGTGGTACCCGGGCCTCCATCACCGCTCCCCGGAGACAGCGGATCCACAGGTATAGGGGATTGAATTCCACCACTCCCCGAATGGGTCCGGAAAGCTGCTGGGCCGGATAAAATATGGCGGAACAGTACATCCACAAGGTGAGCACCACGGAATACAGGTGCTTCACGTCCCCAAAAAACACATAGGCCGCTGACAACACATAGGAGATTCCCAGGGAAAAGAGAAACAGGCATCCCACAATGGGCACCAGGAACAGGGCAGGCCAACTTACCGGAATCCGGAACACCGCCAGCATCACCCCGTAGGCCACCAGGGAGTAACCCAGGTTGATCAGCGCCGTATACCCCCGGGTCAGGATGAAAAGCTCCATGGGAAATTTCACCTTCAGCAGCAAGGCCCGGTTGTCCGCCAAAGTGGTCATAGCCGCGTTGGTGACCCCCGTA
>UQQZ01000143.1 GCA_900543305.1 uncultured Oscillospiraceae bacterium | reverse complement strand
GGGCTTTGCCCGTCTATGAAAAACCCCCGGCTTTGCCGGGGGATATTTATTTTGCTGCCTTATGATTCCCCTTCGTAGGGCACAATTTCAATGGATTGAATCACCACGTCAGTGACAGGTTTGGAAGCTGCATCGGTTTCCACTTGGGAAATTTTCAACACATCCTCCATTCCTTCAAACACCTGAGCAAATACGGTATGGCCTGTATCGCCGGTGTTGTAATAGCCATCCAGGTTGGGGTTGCCGCCATGTTCGTTATACAGTTCCTTCATCTCATCGGACACTTTATCCATATTGATCCACTCTCCGAAAATGGAGGCAAATGCGTCGGGGCTATCCTTATAGGCATCGTAGCCCATCTGGATGTAATCCCAGTCCGTTTCTTTTCCATCGGTAGCGTTGATGAAGAACTGGCTGCCATTGGTACCGGGACCACTGTTTGCCATGGATACCGCACCGTCAATGTTCAGCAGATTGCTGTTGAATTCATCTTCAAAGGGTTCGCCCCAGATGCTTTCCCCTCCCGTGCCGTCACCTGCAGGGTCGCCACCCTGAATCATGAAATTCGCCACAATCCGGTGGAAGGTCAGACCATCATAATATCCTTGCCGGGCATGCATTTTAAAGCTGTAGACTGCTTTGGGAGCTTCGTCAGGGAAAAAGCGAAGCTTGAAGACTTCGCCGCTTTCCAGAGTCAGCACCGCAATTTCCTCTCCCTCCTCGGGAAGATCCAACTGGTATCCAATGGGTTTCCCATTTTCTACAGGGACCAACTCGTCCTGAGGGATCACTTCAGCGTCTGCGGAAGTGACCGCGGCACCATCCCCTTGAACGGCAGAAGAATCATTGCTTTCGCTGGAATCTTCCGCTTGGCTAACCTGACTGGAATCCGTTGTTTGGCTAACCGTAGAGCTGCCAGTAGAGCTCTGATCAGAAGTGCCGCTGCAGCCGGCCAAAAGGCACACAGCCAGTAGCGCGCAAATGCCCGAAATAATCTTTCGCTTCATAGTGTTATATTCCTCTCTTTTGAAAGTCGCCTATTATTTTACCTCAAACGAGAAAAAGTTGCAACTGTTTCCAGGTCATTTTCCGATAGGGGGAAACATATACATGTTTGTATCACAGGAGGAAGGCCGTTTGGAGGGCAGGCCCTTCCAAACCCGGGGCCACCCGATTCTTTTGGGAAACGGCTTGCCCTTGCAGAGAAAGGAAGAACAGAAAATGCAGTTTCATCCGGAAGGTCACTTGATTAACACATTCGAAAACAGGGCTTCCCTTCAGTCGCCGGCCTCTTTGTCAGAGGCCATGCGGGATGGGAAAATCCTGGAAGCCAAAGCGATTATGTGCGACAGCAAGCACAACCTGATTGTGGACTTCAAATTTATGCGGGGCCTGATCCCCAGGGAGGAAGGTGCCATCGGGATCAAAGATGGAAGTGTGCGGGATATTGCCATTCTTTCCCGGGTCAACCGCCCTGTGTGCTTTCTGGTACAGGATTTTATTCGGGATGAATATGGGCGGATTACTGCCCTCTTATCACGGCGGGCTGCCCAGGAAAAATGCCGGGCAGAGTATATTTGCGGGCTGACTCCCGGCGATGTGATCGATGCTCGGGTGACGCATATCGAGCCTTTTGGTGTGTTTGCGGACATCGGGTGCGGACTCGTTTCCCTGCTTCCCATCGATTCCATTTCCGTCTCCCGAATTGAGCATCCCAGGGAACGTTTCCTGGTGGGAATGGATATCCGGGCTGTAGTCAAGTGCCGGGAGAAAAGCCGGGTTACCCTGTCGCACAAAGAGCTTTTGGGAACCTGGGAAGAAAACGCGGCAAAATTCCGTCCCGGAGAAACTGTGGGGGGAATCATCCGCAGCATGGAAAGCTACGGGGTTTTTGTGGAGTTGACTCCAAACTTGGCGGGATTGGCAGAGGTGAAGGAAAATATATATCCGGGACAGCAGGCCAGTGTGTTCATCAAAAGTATTTTGCCTGCCAGAATGAAGCTAAAGCTCATTATCATCGAGACCTTTGATCCAGATCATCGCCGTCCCTCTCCCCCAGAATACTTCTTTCAAGGAGATCACATGGACGAATTTGTCTATTCCCCGCCCCAATGCGAGAAACATATTGTCACAAGATTTTAATAGCGGAGAATATAGAAAAATCCCTGGCCGGGAATTTCCGGTCAGGGATTTTTTAGAATGTCTTATTCTGTTTTTTCAGAGGATTTCTCAGTTCCGGCGGCATCTACCCTGTCAAAGGTGAACTTTCCGTCCACATAAGAGCAACGGTAGGCCTGATTTGCAGTGATCTCCCCTTCCAGCATTTTCTCGGAAACCGTGTCCTCAATCTGACTCTGGATCACTCTCCGCAGAGGACGAGCACCGTAGTTGGGGTCATAGCCTTTCTCTGCGATAGCCTCAATGGCTTCCTTGGTGAATTCCATGGAGATATCCATGTCCTGAAGTTTCTTTTGCAGGATATGGAGCATCTTTTCGGCGATCTTTCCGGTATCTTCCTTAGTCAACTTGTGGAACACGATAATGTCATCCACACGGTTGAGGAATTCCGGACGGAACAGAGCTTTCAGCTCGCCCATGACCAGTTCCTTCGTCTTCTCGAAGTCCGCTTCTGCTGCGGCATCTCCCGAAGTTGCCTGAGTAAAGCCCAAGCTGTTTTGCTTCTCGGTGATCAGCCGGGCACCCACGTTGGAAGTCATGATAATCACAGTGTTCTTAAAGTCCACTGTTTTGCCCTGAGAGTCGGTGACACGGCCGTCTTCCAGAATCTGCAGCAGAATATTGAACACGTCAGGGTGGGCTTTTTCGATTTCATCGAACAGGACCACGGGATACGGTTTGGT
>UQQZ01000142.1 GCA_900543305.1 uncultured Oscillospiraceae bacterium | reverse complement strand
GTCTATGAAAAACCCCCGGCTTTGCCGGGGGATATTTATTCGATCTGTGTAGTTTTAGATCAGAGCCAGCAGCACAAAGTTCAGAATAAACAGAGCGGTGACCACCCAGATGATGGGATGGATCTCATTGGCCTGCTTCTTGCAGATCTTGGTGATGCAGTAGAAGATAAAGCCGGCAGCGATGCCATAGGAAATGCTGTAGCACAGAGCCATGAAGACGCCGGCGAAGAAAGCGGGGATTGCTTCGTCGAAGTCGTCCCATTTGATCTCCTTGAAGGCGGACATCATCATGATGCCCACAACCACCAGTGCGGGAGCCGTAGCGGCAAAGGGGATGGCACTGACAAAGGTGGCCAGGAATGCGCTGAGGGCGAAACAGATGGCCACGACCACGCTGGTCAGGCCGGTGCGGCCGCCAGCGCCGATGCCGGCAGCACTTTCCACAAAGGTGGTGGTGTTGCTGGTGCCGAAGATAGCGCCGATGGAAGTGGCGGTGGCGTCAGCGAAGAGAGCCTTGTCCATCTTGGACTTGAAGCCGGAGTTGGTCTCCATGGCCTTCTCGTCTTCCTCGCTGAAGATGCCGGAACGACGGCCGGTGCCGATGAAGGTGCCGATGGTGTCGAAGGTATCGGACACGCTGAAGGCAAAGATGGTAACCAGCACCAAAGGCAGCTTAGCGGGATCCACAAACAGGGAAGGCAGGCCTGCGCCGGTGAAGATGGCGCCAAAGGTGGTGGGCAGAGCCTGGCAAGCTTCCGTGAAGCTGACGGTGTTGCTGGTGACGGTGACGCCCATGGGAATGCCCAGGATGGCAGTCACGATGATGCCGATCAGGATGGCACCCTTGACCTTGCAGACCAGCAGGATGATGGTCAGAGCCAGGCCGATGAGGAACAGCCAGAACGTGGGCTGATTCAGGGTAGCCAGAGCAGGCACGCCGGAATCAAAGGAGATGATGCCCACATTCAGCAGGCCCAGGTAGGCCACGAAGATGCCGATGCCGCCGCCGATGGCGTTTTGCAGGCTCCGGGGAATGGCCTTGATGATGAACTTGCGGAGCTTGGTCACGGTGATGATGATGTTGATCAAGCCGCAGATGAACACCATGGACAGAGCTTGCTGCCAGGTGAATCCTAGGCCGAAACATACCGTGTACACAAAGAATGCGTTGAGGCCCATGCCGGGAGCCTGGGCGTAGGGCACGTTTGCAACCAGGCCCATCACCAGGGTGCCGATGATGGAGGCAATGATGGTGGCCAGGAACACAGCGCCCCATTCCATGCCGGACTCACTGAGCAGCGTGGGGTTAACCACGATGATGTAGGCCATGGCGAAGAAGGTCGTCAGGCCGGCAATCACTTCTCTGCCGGGGGTGGTGCCGTTTTCTTTCAGCTTAAAGAACTTTTCCAAATTTGCTCACCTTCCTATGTATATTACCGCTCAAGCGGCAGGTGCCAAAAAGTCCCTCAGGGGCCAGGAAATCTTGCGCAAACCACCGCACTGGCGCAAAAGACCCTTGGCCCCTGTCCTGATTATAGAGGGAAACCTTCATTCTGTCAATCGATGGGGAAAAATGTTTCTTCTTTCGCAAGAAAGGTTTTTCAAAAAGGGAGAAATTGGCAACAAAAAAGCCCCGGGAAAACCCGGAGCCTCTTGTCTTTTAGGAAATTATTTTCCGAACCGTCTCAGCAACAGTTTCCCGCAAGGCGTCGGAGCCCAGCAGGTTCAGCAAAGTGGTGGCCAATTCGGCACGGGTGGTGAAGCTCTGGGGCCGGAAGGAGCCGTCTCCGTCTCCCTGCATGAGTCCAAGGACCTTCACTTCTTCCACCTGGTTTATTGCCCAAGTGGGAATGGGCTTTTTGCCCAACTGGGTGAAGTAGTCCTCAATGGATTGTTTCACCAGAGATTGTATCTGTTGTTCTGTCATCGATTGATCCTCCTTTTTGGCAGAATGCATCCCTCCAATGATTCCCGGATAGTCTTTGTAGGCGTAATTCCCGTCAAAGGCTTTGCCGGCTATCAGGAGACGGTCGGTGTACTGCCAGAGTCCGTAGGGCTTTTGGTAGCTGCAGGTGCTGTTCCACTGGGCCACCCACTTGTCAAACCCGTCCAGTCTGGAACTGTTTAGTTTCCCCTGAAGCCAGGACAGCATGGAGTAAATGCCGCAGTAAAGCCCCGACTGCTCCAGCATTTGACAGTAGGTTTCGCAGATGGAAATTAGGTCGGATCCTGCCTGAGAACTGTCTTCTACGTCGTACCATACCCCATACAATGGTTTTTGACCGTTTAAAACCCGCAGGGTATGTTGGGCCTCGCTTTGAGCCATGGCGGTGGTCCTGGCGTAGGAATAGAGATAGGCTCCCCAGGGGATTCCTGCCGTTTCCGCTTTCCGGACATTTTCGGAAAAGCGTTTGTCATCCTGGTTAAGGTAGTCGCTTCCGTAACCGCAGCGGAGAATCACAAACTCTACTCCGGCCTTTTTCAAAGCTTGAAAATCCACATCCCCGTTCATTTCGGAGAGGTCCACGCCTTTTCTTGTCATACCTTTTCCCTCCCATATTTTTCACATGGGGAATTCCCCCCAGTTTTAGGGTAAGGGCTGAGGGTGCGGAGGGAGCGGATCCTGCGGATTTTTTCCCGAATCCCTTGACGGGAAGGGGGCGGATCCTGTAAACTAAAAAAGTCCGGGGGCTCCAGGAAGGGGCGAACCACCCCGAAGGGCGGACCGGAATGGGATTGCCGGGCAAGAATCTCCGGCGGTTCACGGGACTTTATTGTAAAATAGGATATGATTTCTAGATTTCTTGCAGGAAGCGGATCGGGTGCGTCGGAGCGCGCCGGGTTTGTTTCCTGTTGCTTATATGGCGGG
>UQQZ01000141.1 GCA_900543305.1 uncultured Oscillospiraceae bacterium | reverse complement strand
CGTGACAGGCTAGCGTTCTAACCAACTGAACTACCGGGCCATTTGCGTTGGAAGCCATCCATAGGTGAACCCCAGGACTCCTTCGCTTTGCCCGAATCACCTTCGAGCGACAGGTGCTATTATAGCGTACTCGAACCGGGTTGTCAAGAGTTTTTTTGACAGAAAAAATACTTTTTTTACGAAAGCCACTTTAGGAACTCTTCTTCCGTGGTACTGGTCTTCACATAGAACCGCCCCAAAGCGTACAAACTCTCCGGAACACAGGGCGATATCACAGCTTTTTCCGGACGAATTGTCACGGTGCATTGAAATCCCAAAGACTGCACCAATTCCTCGCTGAGCGCGTCATGAGCGCCTCCGGGATATGCCAGCACGGTAACTTCCTGCTCTGTGGCTTCCTGGATTTCTTCTCGGGATCGGGTCAAGTCCTCTGTGACGGCCTGCACATACGCCTCTTCTGTTTCCTCAGGGTGACACAAAAGATTGGGCCGGAGAAGGCGATTTTCTTCCAGGGATTCATAGGGGATCCATTGATGCATATCATAGCTGTGGCTTTGCAGAGAAATAAATCCAGATTCCACCATCTCTTTTGCCTGTTCCCAATCGAAATGTGGAAAGATGGGAATTTCCGTTTCCTTATAAGTATTTTTACCCATGGATACCCCAATGGGAAACACTGTGGCCTTCATTTCGAATTCCTGCAACAAAGGAAAGGCGATCTCATATGTGCTCAAATATCCGTCGTCAAAGGTGATGCACACCGGCTTTTCCGGGAGGGCTATCCCCCGCTGGCCAAAGTCGATCAGCTCCTGGAATGAAACTGTTTCAAAACCGTTTTCCTCCAAAAGCTCCAACTGTCTCCGGAACTGCCCTTCCCACATGGTATTGTCAGATAGATTGGGATCCTCTGGATCTCGGGTCAGATTGTGATACATCAAGATGGGCACTTCTACTTCCCTTGCCTGGATTTCAGGCTCCCCCGTCTCCACCCAGCGAATGCCAATTAAGATTCCTGTTCTCTCAGCAGCCTGAACATTCCATCCGGCCCACATGCACAAAAGCACCGTTAAGGCCAAACATACGCCCCTCTTTTTCAGACCTGCTCCGCTCCTCATGAAAACACACCCTTTCCCGCTTTGTCCAAAGCGGTTTACAAGTAAAAATAGTATAACTTATTCTTTGCACTTTTGTCAACGAAAGTGTAAGGGAACCTTGTTGTGCAAAGTAACAAAAAAGAGCACCGCTCTTTTGGAAGCGATGCTCTCGATTACTTCTCGATTACTTTATTTTACATTACATTGTTTTAGAAGACTTTCGTCTGAGTCCTCAATCAATGGATATCCAGCCGCCGAGAAGTGGGGGTTGTTTCAGGATTGCGCTTGGGCAAAACCAGCTTCAAAACACCGTTTTCGTAGCTGCCGGTGATTTCTTCGCTCTTCACATTGGAAATATCAAAACTCCGGCTGTAGGAGCCGTAGGAACGTTCCCGACGCAGATAATTGCTCTTGTCGTCCTTTTCCTCTGTCTCCGAATTGCGCTGTGCAGAGATCGTCAGGCAATCGCCCTCAATATCCACTGCAATATCTTCCTTCTTCATGCCCGGCAGGTCAGCTTCCAACTCGAAATGATCCCCCTTATCCTTAATGTCCGTATTAAAGCCAGAGGACATATTGTCGAAGAAGGACCGTTCCCAATTGTCCAGATCCCGGAAAGGATTGTACATGGAAAAATGGTTTCTGCGATCAAAAGGCATCATATCAAACATACTCATAAGTCATAACCTCCAAAATTCAATTTGCCGCCGCCAGCGGCCTCTTTGTTGTTTCTATACGTATTTATTCTTTCATTCCACTGATGTGGTACTCCATTGGTCTCGCCTTTCTTTCTGTTTCTGGTACTTATTCTAGAAGGCGATTATGACAGAATTTCAGATAAGTTATGAACAAATTGTGAATTTTAGCACTCTATCAAATTGAGTGCTAAAAAATGTTGGAATTACTTGCTTTCAGGCCATTTCCATCTTGCCCAAACCTTCCCCAACTGCTTGGCTGTCAGGCCAACGAGAATGGCCGCCGCCACAGTTCCTTCCCGTACGCCCTGAATTCTTCCCAAGAAAATCAGGGACAGCAAACAGGCGATCACCACAAGCGTCACATCAAACGCCACCTTCATGGTGCCAAACTTGACAGGGAAAATTTTACAGATAGCCAACACGACTCCTTCACCCGCCAGGACAACAACATTGGCTTTTACCTCCAAGCTGACCCCCAGAGCCACCAAAAAGATACCGATCAGACAAATAATCCACTGCTGCCAGTACGATGTGCACGTAATGTCTTGGACAGCCCACATGCCGAAATCTGTCAGGTACCCAAAAAAGAATGCCACCGGCAGCTGCATCAGCTGAATGGGTTGATACTTTCTGCGTAACAGGAGTATTTGAATACAAATAAAAACACAGTGCATCACAATGGTAGCCGTCCCCACCGTTAAAGGAGTAAACTCGCTGACTGCGTAGGGGACACTGGAAATAGGGGAAGTTCCCAAGTCCGCCTTAATGGAAAATGCCACTCCAAAGGCCATAATGGTCAACCCAATGAGCAACACCACATACCTCTGCACATAATTTACAACACGATTCATTGTACCCATTCCCTCTTATTCATTCATTTATTTCCAGTATACCACTCTTGTCAAAAAGAAGGCAAACTTAACTCCTACTTACCATATAAATAAGGATAATCCTCTATGAAAATGCAATATTTTTTAAAAAATCATTGACAGACCTGAGTGAAAATGCTAGAATAAGCAAGTCGAAATTCACATAGGGGTATAGCTCAGTTGGTAGAGCAGCGGTCTCCAAAACCGCGTGCCGAGGG
>UQQZ01000140.1 GCA_900543305.1 uncultured Oscillospiraceae bacterium | reverse complement strand
GGCCTCTGGAATGCCAGCAGCATTCTGGTATTGTTGGCCTGTGCCCTTGTTGGGCTGGTGGCCACCAAGCTGAAGATCGGAGGGATGAAGCTGTGATTTATCTGGAGCTTTTTCTGATCTTCTTTAAAATTGGGGCCTTTACCTTTGGGGGCGGGTACGCTATGCTGCCCCTGATTCAGCAGGAAGTGCTTTCTCACCAATGGATGACCCTGGAGCAGCTGGTCAATTTTGTGGCGGTCAGCGAGAGTACACCGGGGCCTTTAGCGGTCAATTTGTCCACTTATGTGGGGGCGGAGACCGGGGGTTTACTGGGAGCGGTCTGCGCCATGCTGGGGGTAGTGCTGCCCTCCTTTCTCATCATTCTGTTGGTGGCCAAATTTTATCAGGCTTTCCAGGAAAACACTTTGGTAAAGGGCTGCATGAATGGCCTGCGTCCCACGGTAGTGGGGCTGATTGGGGCATCTCTGCTCTCCGTGGCAGGGGCGGCGTTTCCCTCCACAGCGGGTGTGACCCAGTGGGTTCTGGGGGCGGTTCTACTGGCTGCCATCCTGGTGGCTCACTGGAAGAAGGTACACCCCATTCTCCTGATTTTCTCCTCCGCCCTGGTAGGTATTCTTCTGGGCTACACTGGGTACCTTTCTTGAAAGAAAGGTACCCCAAAGAACTTAACTTCGCGCCATCCCATTTTCGCAAAGGTTCCCTCGCTGCCGTGTCCGCCCCCTTTCTTGAAAGAAAGGTGTCCCAAAGAACTTTACTTCGCGACTTCCCCTTTTTGCAAAGGTTCTCTTGGTGGTCCCAAGGGGAAACCTGATTAGACAAAAATCCCCCTTGCCCATGAAAGGCAGGGGGGATTGCTTTAGCTATTGGTTTCCTGGTCAGAGGCAGCGGGAAGGAGCGGGGAGAAGGTTCCGGTGCAGGTCAGGGCCAGTTGGTGCATGGCCCGGGTACAAGCCACATAGAGGAGATTCCGGTCAAATTCCGAGGAATACGTCTCCCCGTTTGCTTGGGGCAAGATCACCTGGTCAAATTCCAGGCCTTTGGACATGTGAACCGAAAGTACGGTGGCGCCATTCTGGAAGGATTTGCTTTCCGGGGTGATGAGATTCACCTGGGTGCCCCGTTCCCGCAGTGCCTCATAGAGGGCCTGGGCCTGGGAGTTGGTGCGGGTGACGATCCCCAGAGCGTTGTATTTTCCCTGGTGGAATTCCTCCACCCTCCGGACAATTTCCTGGAGCTCCTCCTCCTGAGAGGGGAAAGAGAGCAATTCGGGGGCGGGGCCGTGGCGTTCCACCGCCTGAAAATCTGCCTGGGACACGATTTTCTTGGCAAAGTGGATGATCTCATAGGTGGAGCGGTAGCTTTTTTCCAGGCGCATCAGCTGGGATCCCTCATAGAGCTGGTGCAGGTCTTCCAGGGTATAGGGGCAGTTGGGGTTGATGGACTGGCTGAAGTCCCCCAGTATGGTTTTGGGACACTGAAACAGCAAATTCAGCACGGCGTACTGGATGGGGCTGTAGTCCTGCATTTCGTCGATGACCAGGTGTTTAATCATCCGGCTTTGCTGGAGGCCCGTAAAGGCCGCCTGCAGGTACAGGTAGGGGTAGACGTCGTTCCATTCCAGCACCCCCTTCTGGAAGGGCTTGAAGAGCTTGGCCCGTTCCTTGCCCAGCTGCCGGAAGAAAGCCCGGTAGGCGGAGAGGGTGGTTTTCATGGTGAGCATTTTCCGCAGGGCCTGGAAGATTCGGTTCCGGTGGGGCGGTTGTTCTTCCCGGAGAAATTCGTTCTCCAATCGGGAGTGGATGTCGTCCGCCACCATTTCCAGACGTTTCATCAGGGGGAAGCGCTTGTATACGTCCACCCGGGCCTGGATCCAATCTGCGGGCACCTTCCACTCCTTGTATTCGAAGTTCTGAGGCTGGAAGGCAAGCTGAGGCAGCCGGGCAATGAAGTCATCCATCAGGTGGACAAACTCCACCGAAGACTTGAATTTTACCCGTTCTTCCCAGGCGGGATCTTTGGCTTCCAGGGGATCCCGGTCCCCTACAAAGTCCACGCCGTTTTCCAGCTGTACCAGGGCCAGGTCTTCCAGGCTGGCCTCAAAGATGGGTTCCTCGCCCAATTCCGGCAGCACGTTGGCAATGTAGTCCCCGAACACCTTGTTGGGGGAGATGATGGTCACGTTCTGGGCCTTGATGGTGTTTCGGAACCGGTACAGCAGGAAGGCCACCCGGTGGAGGGCGATGCTGGTTTTTCCGGAGCCTGCCACCCCCTGGATGATGAGGGTGTGGGCTTTTTCGTTGCGGATGATCTGGTTCTGTTCCTTCTGGATGGTGGAGATGATGGATTTCATCTTCTCGTCGCTGGTGTGGGCCAGTTCCTGCTGGAGGATGTCGTCCTGGATATTTTGGGAGGAGTCGAAGGCGTACTCCATTTCCCCATTGACGATTTTAAACTGGCGTTTTAGCCGCAGTTCTCCATCGGTGTGTCCCTGGGGAGCGTCGTAGAAGGCTTTTCCCAGCTCGAAGTCGTAAAACATGCTGGCTACTGGGGAACGCCAGTCGATGATGTAGAGCTGCTGCTGGTAACGGAACGCGTAAAGGCCTATGTAGTAAGCGGCGGTCTGGAGTTCTCCCTCCGGGAGAAAATCGATTCTGGCAAAGTAGGGGGATGCCTTTGTTTTCTGGAGCCTGTCCCGATACAGGACGGCGGAGACTCCTTGAGAGTCGATTTGGCGCAGGGCCATTTCGCTTTGGAACATTTCCTTGGCATCGCCCTCTCCCCGGTGGTCCGCCATGTAAAGCTGGGTTTCCCGGTACTCTTCGTCCATTTTTTCCACGGACCGCTGGGCCTCTTTCAATTCTTCGTTGACCATTTCCAAGATTTTGCCCAGGTGGGTCAATTCTTCCGCGGGAATGGTTTGGGC
>UQQZ01000139.1 GCA_900543305.1 uncultured Oscillospiraceae bacterium | reverse complement strand
AATCCGGTCAGTTGACTTAACGGAACTTCACCGATTTGCGGGATTACCAGTTGATTCATAAAGTAGCTGTATTGTATTTGGGTGCTTTCTCGAATATTTTGTTTCGCATAGAGATCGTACCAGGTCTGGAGCCACTGCGCGACTGTGTACTCTTGACAATTCATTTGTGGTGCAGAAGTTCCTTGCGTTTCCTGAGCCAAACCGGTCAGCGGCGTTGCTTTATGTTCCCGATTCCAGACCGCTTCCCGAAGCTGCCGCTTACACTCGGCTTGTGTCCTTGCCAGAACACTTTTGTAAATGAGTTTCCCGGTTTCCTCGTTCCGGCCTGCCGTATAACGGCCTTCCCAGCGACCGTCTGAACGCTTTCGAATGCTGCCATCTCCACGGTTTTTCCGATTGGACATTTTTTCATCTCCTGTTTTAAATCTGTTCAGACACTTTCCGGTCTACCCAGGCCAGCAGCCGATCCTTTGGAACAACAATCCGGCTTCCGACGAGCATGGCCGGGAAGTTTTTCCTGTGGGCCAGTTCATAGGCTCCAGCCCGCGATATACTGAGTACACTTGCCACTTGTGGGATTGTCAGCATTACAGGCAGTTCCTCAAAGGACTTATAGATTTGGTTCGCCATATTGTCTGCTCCTCTCTTTTATAGTTTGCTACCGTCTTGATTCCACAAATACAGCCACCACGTCTGCTTTAAAAGCTCTTTCTGTGATCTCTGTAGCTTCTGAAATCAAGCTGGGAACTTGCTGTAAAGCGATTTTGCTTTATAGATGGGATATATCACGGGCCGGAGATTATTTGCAATCTCCGGCCCGCAAATCGTGTCCCGACCTCTGAATTCTTCTGCTTCTCTTGTGAAACCATACTCTGAGGCGGACACTTATAAAATCTATTTCTTGTTATTCAGCTCTATTCGACACTACTTCCCGAGCTGATGGGCGACATACGGATCGGCGTTTGGCAACGCCCACGGGACTCTCACCCCTCCGAGGATCTCTCCGAGCTGGCCCCGCATACGCGGGGCAGGTGTACCATTATAGGCTGACAGGGTCGTGGCGAAACAGCCTGCCAGAGCTGCTTTGGGCTAGATGGACCCGCTCCGCACCTTTCTTGCCGTCGTTGATGCAGACTTCCGCCTGCACAGGTGGTCTTCGCGCATCCGCCGCATCGCTTTTCCCCTTCCGGGGGACTGCCAGCTGATGGGAATCCGCTGCCGGATATTCACTTTTCGAGGTACACGAAAGCCACAGAAAGTCCATCTTTCTAATAGCTTCCCGGCAGAGCGAATTGGATGAGGATGGAGTTCATTACCTTCAGGTCCTCGCCTTCCAGGGTCAATCGGACTCGCACCAATAGAGATGTCTGCCTGGCTGACAGACGCTTTTGTTCTGGATGGTACCAATTGGAAACGCGAATGCCTCCATAAGGGCCAAATGAAGTTTCGATGGGATATGTACATGCAAGCGCGATCAAATCGCTTCGGATCGTACGTTCGCAAACGCCAAAACGGTCCGCCAGTTGTCTCGTTGTGCTGAACCGTGCGTTGCACAGATATTCCCATATCGCCTGTCTCCGTTCAGACGGCCCCAATTACCTCACCTCCTCACCTCGCTCTGTGGTTCTGAGGATAAAGCAAGACCCGGCAAGGTAATTGCCGGGTCTTAAAAATATTTGAGAAATCAGTCGGTTTTCTATGTTTTATCCAATTTATAATTCAATTTTATATGCAAAATTACTATCTAATTAGAGTCCAACCATATACCTTTTTCCACAACCTCCCATGTTGTATGATCTGTATGGAGCAGGTGGTGGGACTTCTTTCCCAGCGGACGCTCCAGGAACTCTTGGTAGAGAGACTGAATCTCCGGATTCTCGTGGGAAAACCGGATGGTGGCCTTCTGATCCAGCTTCCACAGGGCATCTTCCCGCTTCCCGGCCAACTCCTCTCCGTCGTGGATGGGCTGGCCGCCGCCTCCTGCGCAGCCGCCGGGGCAGGCCATCACCTCCACGAAGTCGTAGCGGCCCTGCCCGCTCTCCAATGCCTTCATCAACTTTCGGGTATTCCCCAGCCCTGAGACCACCGCCACCCGGATCTCCCCGGCACCTGGAATGGAAAAGACAGCTTCTTTCCACGGTTTGTTTCCCCGGACAGCCGTGAACGCGTCCGGATCTGGGTTCTCCCCGGTGACGAGATAGTAGGCCGAGCGTAGGGCCGCGTCCATGACGCCGCCGGTGGCGCCGAAGATCACTGCCGCCCCGGTGCCGGTGCCCAGGGGGCTGTCGAACGCCTCTTCCGGCAGGTCCCCCGGCTGGATGTTGTCGCTGCGGAACAGCCGGTCCATCTCCCGGGTGGTCAGCACCGCGTCCACGTCCGGATCACCGCAGGCGTCGCGCATGGTGGGCAGAGCGCACTCGCTCTTCTTCGCCATGCAGGGCATGATGGACACCACGAACATCCGGTGGGGATCGACGCCGATCTTCTCCGCAAAGTACGTCTTTGCCACCGCGCCGAACATCTGCTGGGGCGATTTCGCCGTGGACAGGCAGTCCACGTAGTGGGGGAACTGGGATTTAATGAAACGCACCCAGCCGGGGCAGCAGGAAGTGAACATGGGCCAGTGATAGCGGTCCCGATGGGTGAACCGCTCCAGGAACTCACTGCCCTCCTCCATGATGGTCAGGTCCGCAGAGAAGTTGGTGTCAAAGACATAGTCGAAGCCCAGCCGCCGCAAAGCCGCCACCATCTTCCCCGTGGCCGCTTTCTTTCCGGTCAGGCCGAAGGACTCCGCCCAGGCCACCCGCACCGCCGGCGCGATCTGCACTACCGTGGTGATTTCCGGGTCCGCCAGGGCGTCCAGTACCTTCACCGTGTCGTCCCGGGCCGTCAGGGCGCCGGTGGGACAGTGGGTGACGCACTGGCCGCAGAAGGTGCAGTCCGAGGTCTTCAGGGTGCGGTTGCCGGAGACGTCCACCGTGGTCCGGGAGCCGGTGCCCGCCAGGTCCCAGATCCCCATGGTCTGGCCCTTCTCGCAGATCTGG
>UQQZ01000138.1 GCA_900543305.1 uncultured Oscillospiraceae bacterium | reverse complement strand
CAAAGTGTAGGGCAGCCGGCAGGGCTGGGCACAGGATCCCCGGTTGCCGCTGCGGCCCCCCAACAGGGCACTGAAATAACACTGCCCCGACACGCTCATACACAGGGCGCCGTGGACAAAACTTTCCAGTTCAATGGGACAGCTTTCCCGGATCTCCCGAATTTCTTCCAGGGAAAGTTCCCGGGCCAGCACTGCCCGGGCCGCTCCCAGTTCCCACAAAAGCTCCACTCCCGCCGGGGTGTGGAGACTCATCTGGGTGGATGCGTGGAGGGGCAGTTCCGGAGCCCGCCGGCGCAACAGGGAAAACAATCCCATGTCCTGCACCAGCACTGCGTCCACCGGCAGCGAACAGAGATATTTCACAAAGTCCAGGGCTTCTTCCAACTCCTGGTCCTTCAAGAGGATATTGACCGTCACATGGACTCGGACACCCCGGGCGTGACAAAAGGCCACCGCCTCCTTCAATTCCTCCCGGGTGAAATTCTTGGCGTTGGCCCGGGCCCCGAAGGCCGGACCTCCCAGGTATACCGCGTCGGCCCCGGCATACACCGCAGCTTTCAACGCGTCCGGCCCGCCTGCCGGGGCCAGGATTTCCATCCGTTCTCCGCTCATTTCTTCTCAAAAAAGCTGACGAACCCTTCCTGCTCGTAGTCCTCCTCGTGACGCAGGGGGTTTTTCCGTTTGTGGCCTCCGGCCTGGGCTTCCCCTTCGGAAGATGCCTCATCCGGAACTTCCGACCCGGCAGACGCCGATTCCGCCTTCACCTGGTCCACCACCTTCTTGGCCTCCTCAACCGCACGCTTGGCGGCAGCCACGGTGGCCTGCTTTTCCTGTTCCGCCTTCTTCGCCAGGGAGGTCTGCTCTTCCACTGCCTGCTTCAGGGCGGCGTTGTCCGCCGCCAGCTTTTCCAGTTCCCGCAGCAGCTTCTGATTTTCCGGAGTGGGTTCCGGATCCTTGCGCAGTCTGCCGTTTTCCTTGCGCAGTTCTTCCAGTTCCTGCCGGAGAATCTCCAACTGGGTGGCATGTTTGGTCTCCTGGCGCAGATCGGCGTTTTCTTTCTCCAGAGCAGCCACCCGCTCCCGCAGGGATTGGGCCTGCTGCCGGGCGTCCTGAAGGGCGTTGTTTTGCAGCTCCAGCTCCTGCATTCTGGCTCGAGTCTCCTGGTTGGGGCCGTTTTTCACCATATCGGCCTTCTCCTCCTGCCAGATTTCCGCTTCCACTTCCAGCTCGTCCACCCGGTCCTGAAGCTCCTTGCGCTTTTGTCCGTTCTTTTTGGCGTCGTCACAGTAGCTGAGAGCCGCCGTAAGGGCCGCTGCTTCCCGGGTGATGTAAGGGGACGCCAACTGGATCTCCCCGATCATCTCCCGCACGTCCTTTGCCAAGGACTGCATGTATTCTTCACTCTCTTGGGTAATGAGCCCGCAGACCACTCCGTTGATCTCCAGCCGCACCCGCCTTTTTTCCATTGGGATCCATCCTTTCCTGGGGGCCGGCACAAGGCTGTTGTCACTCCGGCGCCCATGTAAACTATATTATATTGCAAATTCCCCGTTTGGAAAAGACCCTGATTCCCTTTCCTGAAAAAATATTTTCCCCCTGCCAATTTTCTTGGAATCCCCCCTGGGGAAAACCAGGTTTTTACGGGAATTTTTGTTGTATCCAGGCCATTTCTGTGGTATGATGAGGCTACATAAAACCGTTCTTTCCGGTACCCTCCCCAAGCAAATGGCTCAGTTTTGTGTAGACTGCCCAAATAAAGGCCCTTAGCTTGGGGCTTTATTGCGATTGTTTTTCCAGTCATTTTAGTGTATAATGCACATGTTAGACATTGATTGTCTCATGTTATATATATTATTTTAGGTAATTTAACCATATTTGGAGGAATTCTCATGGATTACAAGCTGACCGTGGAGCAGATTAAGCAGGGGATCCAGGATAAATTGGCACACACCTTTGCCGTCTCTCCGGAAAACGCCACCGACGAGGAGTATTACAAGGCCAGCGCCCTGATCGTCCGGGAGCTTTTGGCCAAGGGCCGCACCGAGTTCGTCAACAACGCCGAAAAATCCGGCACCAAACAGATTTACTACCTCTGCATGGAGTTCCTTCTGGGCCGCTCCCTGCGCAACAACCTGTACAACCTGGGCCTGGAAGACAATTTCCGCAAAGCCCTTTCGGAATTTGGCATCAAACTGGATGTGCTCTATGAGCAGGAACCCGATGCAGGCTTGGGCAACGGCGGTCTGGGACGTCTGGCCGCCTGCTTCCTGGATGGCCTGGCCACCCAGGGCTATCCCGCCATGGGCTACTCTCTGCGGTATGAGTACGGCCTGTTCCGCCAGAAGCTGGTGGAGGGCTGGCAGACCGAGCTGCCCGATACCTGGCTGCCCGGCGGCGGCATCTGGCTCCAGCGGGTGCCGGAAAGCTCCGTGGAGGTCCATTTTGACGGCCACATCGAGGAGCAGTGGCACGACCAGTACCACTCCGTGCGCCACAAGGATTACACCTCCATTACCGCCGTGCCTTACGACCTGTGGGTGGCAGGCATGGATGGCAAGGGCGTAAGCCTTTTGCGGGTTTGGAAAGCGGAAAACGACAAATTTGATATGAAGCTCTTCAACGGCGGCAACTATATGCGGGCCATGGAGCAGCAGGCCATGGGCGAAGTCATCACCAAGGTGCTCTACCCCGAAGACAACCACACCGACGGCAAGCTGCTGCGGCTGTCCCAGCAGTATTTCCTGGTGTCCGCCTCCATTCAGGATATTATCCGGCGCCACCTGTATGCCCACGGCAATCTGGATCAGCTGCCTGAGCTGGCGGCCATTCACCTGAACGATACCCATCCCGTCCTGGCCATTCCGGAAATGATGCGGGTCATGCTGGACGAGTGCGGCTACGGCTGGGATGCCGCTTGGGACATTGTCAAGCGCACCGTGGCCTACACCAACCACACCGTCATGAGCGAAGCTCTGGAAACCTGGAACCGGGATCTGTTCAAGATGCGTCTGCCTCGGATCTACCAGATCGTGGAAGAGATCGACCGGCGTTTCTGGGAAGAGATGCGGGCCAAAGGCGTGGATGAGGCCAAGATCTATCGGATGGCTCCTCTGAACGACGGCTATGTGAAGATGGCCAACCTGGCCGTCATCGGCTCCC
>UQQZ01000137.1 GCA_900543305.1 uncultured Oscillospiraceae bacterium | reverse complement strand
TATCCCCAGTTCGATTCTGGGCGTCGCCTCCAAATGAAGTAAAAGGAGCTGTTGCATGCGCAACAGCTCCTTTTTTACAGAAAGGAATCCCCATGCACTTCGAACGCCATTATGACCGTACCTATGCCCGGCTGACCCGGCCTTTCCGGGGCCGGCCCTGGGCTGTCCGGGGGCTTTTTCTTCTGAACGGGGCTCTGGTGGTGCTGATGTACATCGCCTATCCTCTGCTCCTGTGGCAGCTCTATACCCAGGGGGGAATGGCCAGCCCCGGCCTCCGGAAGGCCTTCTGGATCCCGGCCATTTCTTTCCTGCTCCTTACCCTGGTCCGCAGCAGGATCAACCGGCCCCGGCCCTATGAGGCCTGGCCCATTACCCCCCTGATCCCCCGGAACAAACAGGGGGAATCCTTCCCCAGCCGCCATGTGTTTTCCTCCACCATCATCGCCATGACGTATCTGTACTTTCCCCCGCCGGTGGGGGCAGCTTTCCTCCTGGTGAGCCTTATCAGTGCCCTGGTGCGGGTGCTGGCCGGAGTGCACTATCCCACTGATGTGGGGGCGGGGATGATGGTGGGGGTTATAGCTGGATTGGCTTTGTGGGGCTGACGCATAACCCCTGGGCGCCATAGCGGGCCATCTGCTTTGTCAGGCGGAATTTGGAAGCCGGGCATGTACCACTTTGTACTATGCCCAAATTCCAAATTCCGCCTTTCGCGCATCTGACCCACTCTGACGCCCAGGGAAAAGGTCGAAAGGTGGGGTGTTTTCGCGCATCTGGGGCCTTCTTGTGTGCAGGGAAGGGGGTTGCCCGGAGGGCCGCCGACCGTTGACACATACCCGGTTTCATCGGGCTTGTTGCCATTTTCCCCGTGGGGTGCTATAATAAATAAGAAAACTGAGGCAGACCTTAGAGAGTGGGTATTTGATACCCGCTCTTTCGTTTACTAGGAAGAAAAAAGCAGAGGTGCCTGAATGGACAAAAAGAAAATCACCGAACGGGTTACGGAACTGGTCTCTCCTATTGTGGAGGCGGCCGGTCTGGAACTGGTGGATGTGGAGTACGTGCGGGAACGGGACTGGTTCCTGCGGGTCTTCATCGACAAAGAGGGCGGCATCGACATCGATGACTGCTCGGCGGTCAGCAATGCTCTGGCCAAGAAGCTGGACGAGGAGGACTTCATCAAGGAGAAGTACTACCTGGAAGTCTCTTCTCCGGGGATCGACCGGCCCCTGAAAAAGGACAAGGACCTGGAAGCCCACTATGGCAAGAAAGTGGACCTGGCCTTCTTTGCTCCTTATGAAGGGAAGAAGCAGCTGACGGCGGTGCTGAAAAGCCACGACGCCGAAAAGCTGGTGCTGGAAGACGCCAAAAAGAAAGAACTGGCCATCGACCGGAAGCTGATCGCTTCGGTCCGGCCCCATATCGATTTTTAAAGGATACAACTGTTAAGGAGGAATTTTGAAGTGAATGCGGATTTCGTGAAAGCCATTGCGCTCCTGGCCAAGGAGAAAAGCATTTCTCCCGACGTACTGTACAGTGCAGTGGAGGAAGCCCTGATTACCGCTTACAAGAAAAACTACGGTTCTGCCCAGAATGTACGGGTTTCCATGCATAAAGAAACCGGGGAGATCCATGTCTATGCCCGGAAGAACATTGTGGAGGAAGTCACGGATCCCACTACGGAAATCAGCCTGGAAGACGCCCAGAAGCTGAATCCCCACTACCAGGCCGGGGATATCCTGGAAACGGAAGTGACCCCCAAGAACTTCGGCCGGATCGCCGCCCAGAACGCCAAGCAGGTGATCGTCCAGCGGATCCGGGAAGCGGAACGGGGGATGGTGTACGAACGGTATTCTGACCGGGAAAACGACATTGTCACCGGTACCGTCCAGCGGATCGAAGGCCACAATGTGTTCATCGACCTGGGCACGGCGGAAGGCCTGCTGCTGCCCAACGAACAGATCCCTCATGAAACCTACGACTACCATCAGCGGCTGAAATGCTATGTGGTGGAAGTGAAGAAGACCACCAAGGGTCCCCAGATCATCCTGTCCCGGACCCATCCCGGCCTCCTGAAGCGGCTGTTCGAACTGGAAGTGTCCGAAATCCAGGATGGCACCGTGGTCATCGACAGTGTGGCCCGGGAACCGGGGATGCGCAGCAAGATCGCCGTCCACAGCACCAATCCCAGCGTGGATCCGGTAGGGGCCTGTGTGGGACCCAAGGGCATGCGGGTACGGGCCATTGTGGACGAACTCCGGGGAGAAAAAATCGACATTGGGAAATACAGTGAAGATCCGGAAGAATATGTGGCCAACGCCCTGTCCCCCTCCAAGGTGGTTTCCGCCCGGGCGGACAAGGATGAAAAGATCTGCCGGGTGGTGGTCCCTGACTACCAGCTGTCCCTGGCCATCGGCAAGGAAGGGCAGAACGCCCGTCTGGCCGCCAAACTCACCGGCTGGAAGATCGACATCAAGCCCGCGTCCGCCCCCGCCGATGAGGAGCCGGAGGACGAAGAGGACGTCCTGCTGGACGACGAGGCCGAGACCGAGGAATAAGCCCTGCGGGGGCGGCCTCCTGAGTGGAGCTGGCCCTCCCTGGGACCCGCCGCAGGCGGGACGGCGCCTGCGCCGCACAAGCGTTTTGCCGAGGGCAAAACCTTGGTTTGGGGCAATTCAGTTGCCCCAAACGGGATGGAAACAGGGTTCCCGCAAAAAGGCTCCGCCTTTTGCGAGATGTCCGCACACGTAGGGGCCGATGCCCACATCGGCCCGCGAGGAGGCGAGAAAAATGCCCAAGAAAATACCCCTGCGCCAGTGCGTGGGCTGCCGGGAGATGAAGCCCAAGAAGGAGCTCATTCGGGTGGTCAAGAGCCCGGAGGGAGAGGTATCCCTGGATTTCAAGGGGAAGAAGCCGGGCCGCGGGGCCTATGTCTGCCCCGATGCGGAGTGTCTCAGGCGGGCGCGGAAGTCCAGGGCGCTGGAGCGGGCGTTCTCCGCCGCCATGCCCGACGGGGTCTACGACGCGCTGGAGGCGCAGATGAGGGAGGGCGGCGATGGATAACGTGCTGCATCTGCTGGGCACTGCCCGCACGGCGGGCCGCGTGGAGGTGGGGGAGGAGCCGGTTGGTGCTTCCGCCCGGGCGCGGCAGGCCAGGCTGATTCTGGTGGCCTCCGATGCGGC
>UQQZ01000136.1 GCA_900543305.1 uncultured Oscillospiraceae bacterium | reverse complement strand
CTTGAACCCTCGGCACGCGGTTTTGGAGTGGATGTGAGGCAGCGCACCAGGAAGCGGGAAGAGGGCAGTGTTGCCCAATTTTCCCACCTAAGCCCTAAAAGGCTGGTGCTGTTCTGGTGCTGCGCAAGAATTTAAACCCGGTTTTCAACCCTTCTGAAAGCAAGAATTAACTTTTTTAGATGTTAGTTGTTCCATTGCGCGAGTGTTTCGCCCTTGCTATAATGGAACAAAAGGAGAAGGAGGCGCGTTTCATGGACATCCGGTTTTTGCGGTACTTTTTGGCAGTGGTCCGGGAAGAAAATATTTCCAAGGCCGCGGAATATCTCCACGTCACCCAGCCCACCTTGAGCCGGCAGATTGCCCAGGCCGAGGAGGAAATGGGCACCAAACTCTTTGAGAGGGGCACTCGGAAAGTCACTCTCACCCATGACGGCTTGCTGCTGCGCCGCCGGGCGGAGGAAATCCTGGAGCTGGTGGATAAGACAGAGCAGGAACTGGTCCACCGGAGCGCCGGCTTGGAGGGGACGGTGTCCATCGGCTGCGGAGACTTGGGCGCGGTGGAACTGCTCCCGGAGCTGATCCGCCCCTTCCAGGAGAAACACCCCCATGTGCGCTTTGAACTGTACACCGCCACGGCGGAACACGTGAAGGCTCGCATGGACCGGGGCCTTACTGATCTTGGCCTGCTTTTGGGGCCCCTCAACTTGGAAAAATACGAAGCGGTCCAGGTGCCTTCCACAGAGGAATGGGTGGTGGCCATGTCGGCAGACTCCCCCTTGACGGTAAAGGCTTCCGTCTCCCCGGAGGACTTGCAGCCCCTGCCCCTAATCCTTCCTTCACGGATCCGGGAGGACAGCGTCTTGGCCCGCTGGTTTGGGGGGCTGTATCCCCGCCTTCGGATTCTGTTCACTAGCAACCTGCCCTCCACAGGGCTTGTCATGGTCAGCCGGGGATTGGCCTGCTCCTTGGTCATCAAGGGGTCTGTGGCCTACTGGGACCGGGAGAAGATTGCCTTCCGGCCCCTGGAGCCTGCCCTCACTTCTCCCAGCTTTTTGGCCTGGAAACGCCACCAGCCGTACGCGCCGGCTGTGGAGAA
The DNA here is from genome assembly GCA_900543305.1 of uncultured Oscillospiraceae bacterium. GTDB lineage: Bacteria > Bacillota > Clostridia > Oscillospirales > Acutalibacteraceae > Acutalibacter. The sequence continues at coordinate 2,170 of UQQZ01000136.1, read as the reverse complement.
ATTCCTCCAGCAGGTGCAGGCCTCTTATCCCCTGAAAAACCTATAGAGAAAACGCATGGATTTCCCATAAAATCAAAGTATTGGACATAGCTTTGGCTCCACGCTATACTGTAACCACAGAAGAAAAAGAGCCGCCCCGCCGCGGCGGTTCCCTGTTTTGCAGTGGATCTGGCAATTTAAGGAGGATGAAGCTATGAAAACCAGAAACTTGGGCACGCTGGAAGTTTCCGCCATTGGGGTGGGCTGCATGGGTATGAGCCACGCCATGGGTAAGGTTATGGACATTGATGAAGGGGCCAAGGTGCTGCGGGCTGCCGTGGACATGGGTTACACTTTCTTCGACACGGCCAAAAACTACGGCTATGTGGGAGACCCCCACCACAACGAGAAAATTTTGGGGAAGGCCTTTCAGGGCATCCGGGACAATGTGGTCATCGCCACCAAGTGCGGGGTGGATTTCGACTATGCCGTGGACCCGGACGTGCCGCCCCTGCTGTACGATTCCAGCCGGGAAGGGATCCGCAAATCTGTGGAAGGCTCGTTAAAACGGCTGAACACCGACTACATCGACCTGTACTTCCAGGCCCGGGTGGACCCCAAGGTGGAGCCGGAAGAGGTGGCGGACACCATGAAGGAACTGATCCGGGAGGGGAAGATCCTCCACTGGGGCATCTCCGAGATGCCCGCGGAGTACCTGCGCCGGGCCAACGCCGTCTGCCCGGTGACCGCCGTGGAAAACCGCTACAACCTGGTCAACCGGGACCACGAGGACATCGTCCCCTTCCTGGAAGAACACCACATCGGCTGGGTGGCCCACGGGCCCATGTTCAAGGGGCTGCTTTCGGGCACCTTCCAAAAAGGAGCCACCTTCGCCCGGGACGACTGGCGGAGCAGCTCCATCAACGACGAGAACTTGGACCGGTACCACCAGCTGCTCACCTATCTAGCCGCCCTAGGGGAGGAGAAAGGCGCCACGGCGGGGCAGCTGTCCATCGCCTGGATTCTCCAGCGCAAGCCCTACATTGTGCCCATCCCCGGGATGCGCTCTGTGGCGCGCCTGGAGGAAAACGCCAAAGCTCTGGAGGTAACCTTCTCGAAGGAAGAGCTGAATACAATAGATGATTTGGTGGTGGAAGCGTAAACAGGTGGCTTCCCAAACCGTGGCAAGCAAAAGGGCCGGGAGCAATCCCGGCCTTTGCTTACCCAAAAACGGGGGAGGGGCCACCGCAAAATTTGCGGGACAGTAAACAAAGAAAAGGCTTTCGCAAAATCGGTTTAGGAAAACGCTTGCAAGAATATGCTGGTGAACAGACTAAAAAAACGATTTCTCTATGGACATAGCCTCGAACAGTGGTGTAGAATCTAAAAAAACATTGCGGAGGTAACGCCACGGAATTCAAAGATACTTATACCAATCGCAGCCCATTAAAAAGATATTTTCTTCTTCCCAATGAGATTTTCACCCTGGGACTCTGCCCCGGCGAGCTGGCTGTTTACGCCTACCTAATCTTCTGCGAGGATCGGGACACCCACCAGTGCTGGCCCAGCATCGGGCGCATTAGCCAACACACCGGCATGAGCGCCAACACGGTCGCTAAGTACATTCGCCAGCTGGAAGAGAAGCGGCTGATCGACACGGAACCCACGAAGGCAAAAACCAAAGCGGGCTTAGTGCGCAACGGGAATCTTCTTTACACAATCCGCCCCATCCAAGAGGCAGTGAATTACACGCTGGAACGGGAATTTTCCGCCCTGCCCGAACCAAAGCCCTCTCGGAAGAAGCGCTGAAGCCCAAACTCGGCTCCGTGTGCCCCTGTGTGCGGCTTTGAGAGCTGAGGAAGGAAAACAACACCGGTGAAGCCCCAGACAGGCGCTGTTGGAGCCGTGTGGGCCGTTTGTGAGCAGCAGATGCCAAAGGCAACTGTCAAGGAAAACCCGAACACCCCAAAGCTGAGCAAAACCCAGCCCCTCCCCCTAAAGGGGGAGGGGTAAGCTCGTTCTGGAGGAGAAAAACCAAACTCGGCCCTTGTGCAGCCCTGTGTGCGGTTTTGAGGGGGAGGTAGGGAAACAACACCAGCAAGGCCCCGAACAAACCACGTTGGAACCGTGTGAGCCGGTTGTGGACAAATCCGGCAGACCAGGAAAACGACCATTCGAGGACAAGCCCGCC
>UQQZ01000135.1 GCA_900543305.1 uncultured Oscillospiraceae bacterium | reverse complement strand
AAGTTCATATCAAGCACCTGATACAAAGAGAAAAGCAGGAACAGCATACAAGCAAACATAATGACTGCCTGCAAAGCGTCCGGCCACCACAATGTCCGCCGCGTTGAAGAGCAGCTGTAAAATCCCGGACAAGGCCAAGGGCACGGCAAATTTGATAATCTTGCCCACCAGGGGGCCGTTGGTCATGTCGATCTCAAAGGAACTCCGGTGCACACCGGGACGAAAGGGAAGTTTCACGATGGTAGTTTCCTCCTATGGTTGGTTAAAAGTCAGGGGCGCTCATTGCTCCTTTTGCGAGGAGAGACTGAGTTTTTTCGCCAAGTGCTTGCGCACCACAAAGAAGCACACCCCATCAAAGAAGGCGGCCAGGCCCCAGGTGATGGGATAGGACACATACAGCACGTCCAGGGTACGCCAGACCGCGAAGATGGTAAAGAGCCACAGGACCCGGAATCCGCACACAAATCCGATGGTGATGGCCATAGGCACCAGGGAATATCCCATACCCCGCAGGGTGCCCACCATGACGCCCATCCAGCCGCCGATAAACTGGAAGGCGCAGACCACCGCCATACGGACCAGGCCGTACTGGATCACGTCCGCTTCCGTGGTGTAAATCCCCAGCAGCTGGGGCCCCAGCAGGTAGGCGCCGATGCCCAGCACCAAACCCGTGCCGGTGATCAAAGCCAGGCACAGAGGCAGAATTTTGTTGACCCGCTTCAGCTGACCGGCCCCCACGTTCTGGCCCGTAAAGCTCAAAGCAGCCTGGGAAAAGGCATCCATGCCCGTGGACACAAAGCCCTCAATGTTGGAGGCGGCGGTGTTGCCCGCCATGGCCACAGCACCGAAAGAGTTGATAGAGCTCTGAATCAGCACGTTGGAGATGGAGAAGGAGCAGCCCTGAATGCCGGCAGGCAGGCCGATCTTGGTCATGCCCCACAGCTTATCCCCTTTGATGCGCAGGTGTTTCAGATCCACCTGGTACACGGTGCGGCTCTTCACCAGACAGAGAAGCACCAGCCCGGCGGAGATGCACTGAGAAATCACCGTGGCGATGGCCACGCCGGCCACGTCCAGATGGAAGCCGATGACGAAGAACAGGTTCAGCACCACGTTGACCACACCGGACACAAACAGGAAATACAGGGGCCGCTGGGTATCCCCCACCGCCCGGAGAATGGCCGCGCCAAAGTTGTAGAGCATGGAGGCGGGCATTCCCAGGAAATAGATTCGCATGTACAGGCTGGCAGGCCCCAGCACCTCTTCCGGGGTGCCCATGAGTCCCAGCATGGGAACGGCCAAGGTGATGCCGATCACCAGCACCACGCAGCCGAAGAGCAAACTGGCCAGCACCGAGGTATGTACCGTGTCGGACAGGGCTTTTTGATCCCCGGCCCCGTAATACTGGGCCACCAACACGTTGGTGCCAACGGACAGGCCGATAAACAGGTTGACGATCAGGTTGATCAAAGCGCTGGTGGAACCTACGGCAGCCAGGGCCTGACTGCCAGAAAAACGTCCCACCACGATAATATCCGCCGCGTTGAAAAGCAGCTGCAAAATGCCCGAAATGGCCAAGGGAATGGCAAAACGGACAATTTTCCCCAAAAGGGGGCCATGGGTCATATCAATTTCGAAGGACCCCCCATGGCCCTTTAACTTTCTCAATAGATTCACCTGAGATATTACACTTCCTTACCGGAGCGGGAACGTTCCAACGGTCCCCCACTCCCCATAATTTCCGGGGCCTGCCGGCCCCCTTTCCCTGTGGATGGACCTGGCGTCCTCAATATCCCAGGCTTTCCCCTACCAGTACCACGCGAATCCGATCCGTCCGCTGGTACCCGGTGACCACATACTGGCAGCACATCCGCCGCTCGGAAGCACAGCCGTCGGTCATGCCCCCTTCGCAGGCGGCACATTGGCCGATCCGGGAACAGGGAGTCCTGGTCTCCAGCCGCACCCCATTGGCGGGAGCGGCCATGGTCTTCACCCGGAGAATGGCCTGGTCCAGGTTCCGGACGATCTTGTTGATCCCCGCCACCACGATCACCCGCTTGGGCCCAAAGATCAGGGCCGCCACCCGGTTGCCGTTGCCGTCCACGTTGTACAGCTCTCCGTGCTCGGTGATGGCATTGGCGCTGGTGAGGAACACGTCTGCGGAAAAGGTCTTCCGGTACACTTCCTCCTGGGGCATGGTTTCCCGGTCCAGAAACTCGTAGGGACCGTTTTTCATCAGATCCCAGACTCCGGTTTCCCGAAGGGTCATGGATCCCCCGCAGGTGACCACGTCTCCCGGGGAAAGCAGCTGCTCCACCGCTTTCACGGCGTCCTGCCGGGTGGGCACAAATACGTTTGGAATCCTGTTTTTTGCCAGCGCTTTCATGGTGCGTTCCACCTGAGCCTGGTTCACAAATTGCACATTGTTATCCATGTGACATCCTCCCTAAAAAAGATTCTAAAACTGCCTATATTCTAGCGCAGTACCACATTGAAATCAAGCCGCCAGAAAGAAGTTCTCAAAAAGTTCTCCGTCGGGAAAAATAAAAAGCCCGGGGCGCCGGGAAAATCTCCCATTGCCTCGGGCTTTCCTATGCGGTTATGATTCGGTCTCCCTTTACGCGTAGAAACCGGTGAACAGCTCCTGGGCCCGTTCCTGCTGGGCCTTGTTTTCTTCGCTGTCGTTGGCGTCGGTGTAAATCATCAGGTACTTGCCGTTATCGCTGAGGGTGGCGGGCACCTGGTTGTCCAGCATGGTGAACTTCCCGGTTTCCTTGACGCTGTCCAGGCAAGCCTGACCCTTTTCGTTCAGGTTGTTCAGGTCAAATTCGTAAAACTCCACCTGCAAGGTCACCCCGTTGTACTTGAACCGGTAACGGAATCCATCGGAAGCACCGATGGTCTCGTAGGCCATTTCCACCGGATCTCCGGTCACAATGTAATTGGCCTCCATATACTGGCACAGTCCGTCCAGGTTGTCCTCGTAGTCGTCCTGGGGAACAGGGTCCGGGGCAGCGGTTTCCGTACCGCTCTCCACGCCGGAGCTGGTTTGAGTTTCGGGGAGCGCCAAAGTGGGAAGCTGCTCCCCGGTGGTGGCGCAGGCCGAAAGGGACAAGCACAGCAGCGCCGCTCCCGCCAGGGCCAGGATTTTTTTGATCATAGGGAATTCCCTCCCGAAAAGGATTAGTTTCAAAAAAAGAAAAAGCCCGGACCCTTGGGATCCGGTGCTTTTTGGTGACCCGGACGAGAATCGAACTCGTGTTACCGCCGTGAAAGGGCGGTGTC
>UQQZ01000134.1 GCA_900543305.1 uncultured Oscillospiraceae bacterium | reverse complement strand
CCCCATGAGTTGAAGTTATCTATATAATCGCATTGTGGGAAAGAGAGGAAAAAAGGGAGGAAAAAGGGGGATTTCGAAAGGAAAAGAAGCGGCAGAGAGTTGAATTTGCGAGCGTATGGTTCTGGGTAAGAAAAAACTTGCCTAAACCCTAAAAGGCCTGGCAAGCCAGAGAATCCTTTTTCCAAAGGAAATTTCCCTTTCCGGTACAAAAAACGGCAAAAAAGCCACTGAGACGGCGAAAAGAGGCCCAGACGGTCAAGGACAACAAAAATCCCGGAACCAATCTCAGGAGAATGGATACGGGGGAAACGATGAAAGGAGGGGCCTTTTGTGGCCCTACAAGCCCCGAGAAGGAGGGAAAGTTTTTTCCAAGGGAATTTCTCCCCTTCTCGGTACAAAAAACGGCAAAAAGCCATTGAGACGCCGAAAAGAGGTTCAGGCGGTTAAGGGCAACAAAAAAGCCCCGGAACGGATCCGGGGCTGGGAACAAGCTTGTTTATTCTGTTTGGGCCAGACATTTGAAGTTGTCCCGCAAAGCAGGGTAAAGGCCCTTGTATACCTGATAGAAGGCTTCATACCGGGGGACGTTTTCGGGGATGGGCAGCTGAGGTTCGTTGGTTTGGATCATAGCGTCGCAGGCTTCTTGGACCGAGGGATAGAGCCCTGCGCCTACCCCGGCCAGGATGGCCACGCCCAGAGCGGGACCTTCCTTGGATTTTACCGTCTTCACCGGGCAGTTGTAGGTATCGGCCAGCATCTGACGCCACAGAGAGGAGGTGCCTCCACCGCCGCAGGCCAGCATTTCCCCGATTTGGACGCCCATTTCCCGGAGAACCTCCACGCTGTCCCGCTGGGAATAGGTGACCCCTTCCATGACGGCCCGGAGCATATCCCACTTGGTGTGCATGGCGGACAGGCCGAAGAACACGCCCCGGCAGTCGGGATCCAGGTGGGGAGTCCGTTCTCCCATCAGGTAGGGCAGGTACAGCAGTTTATTGCAGCCAATGGGAGATTTTGCCGCTTCCTGATCCATCAGGTAGTAGGGATCCACCCCCATGCCCTGGGCGGTTTCCTTTTCGGCGGAACAGAAATTGTCCCGGAACCACTTCAGGGAAAGGCCGGCTCCCTGGGTCACGCCCATAACGTGCCAGGCACCCGGCACCGCGCAGCAGAAGGTGTGGACCCGGCCCTTGGGGTCGATGGAAATGTGATCCGTATGGGCGAAGACCACCCCGGAGGTGCCAATGGTGGTGAAGGCTTTGCCGTCCCGGACCACGCCGGTGCCCACGGCGGCGGCAGCGTTGTCTCCGGCGCCTCCCACCACGGGGGTGCCAGCCTTCAGGCCGGTAAGGGCTGCGGCTTCCGGAGTGACGGTGCCGGTGATCTCCGGGGACTCGTAGACCTTGGCCAGCAGGGCGGGATCGATTTCCAGCTTCTCCAAGACTTCCTGACTCCAGCACCGGTGAGGCACATCCAGAAGCTGCATGCCGGAAGCGTCGGAGACTTCGGTGGCAAATTCCCCGGTGAGCTTAAAGCGCACATAGTCCTTGGGCAGGAGGATGTGGGCGCAGCGGGCATAGATCTCCGGCTGGTGGTTCCGGACCCAGAGAATTTTGGAGGCGGTAAAGCCGGTGAGGGCCGGGTTGGCGGTGATTTCAATGAGCCGCTGGGCCCCCACTCGCCGGGTGATCTCTTCGCACTCGGCGGCGGTGCGCTGGTCGCACCAGATGATGGACCGGCGCAGCACCTGACCCTGTTCGTCCAGCATCACCAGGCCGTGCATCTGGCCGGAGATGCCCAGACCTTTGATGTCTTCGGGGTTGACGCCGCTCTCCTCCACCACGGTTCGAAGGGTCCTGACGGCGGCGTCCCACCAGTGGGCGGGGTCCTGTTCCGCCCAGCCGTTTTTCTCCTGATACATGGGGTATTCCACGGCGGCGCTGGCCATCACTTGACCGGCCCGGTCGAAGAGCACGGTTTTGGTGCCGCTGGTTCCCAGGTCGATGCCGATTACATATTCCATAATTCTATCCTTTCCGCCCCCAAAGGGGCCCAGTGATTCCCGATATTTTTCCCCTTTATTTTCCTCGATTTTACAGGGGAAGTCAAGGAAAAAACTGTAGGATTTCACCTTTTCCTTCCCTTGCGGCGGGGGAAGATTTGTGCTATTCTAATACTGTATGAGTCCTGGGGAATGTCCGGGAAAATCCAAAAAGAGGGGATCGGGGCGTGAAACGATGAAAGAATACGACGCGATCGTGGTGGGAGCCGGTGTTACCGGCTCGGCAGTGGCCAGGGAATTGGCCCGGCGTAAGGGGAAATTCCTGGTGATGGAACGGGCTCTGGATGTGTGCGAGGGCACCAGCAAGGCCAATTCCGCCATTGTCCACGCAGGGTTCGATGCGGAACCCGGTACGAAAAAAGCAGAAATGAATGTGAAAGGCAACCAGATGATGGACCGGCTCTCCCAGGAGCTGGACATTCCCTTCAAACGGGTGGGGGCCTTTGTGGTGTGCTTCCAGGAGTCGGATCGGGAAAAACTCCGGGAGCTCTATGAGCGGGGCCTGAAAAACGGGGTCACCGGCATGCGCCTGCTCACCGGGGAGGAAGCCAGAGCCCTGGAGCCCAACCTGTCGGAGGAAGTAGCGGGAGCTCTGTTGGCGGAGACCTCGGGAATTGTATGCCCCTTTGAGCTGACCTTGGGGATGGCGGAGTCCGCTGCCAAAAACGGAGTGGAATTTTCCTTTGACACGGAGGTCACCGGGTTTGCCCGGGAGGAAGGCCGCTGGGTGGTGAACACCAACCAAGGACCATTTGCCGCCCCTGTTGTGGTCAACGCCGCAGGAGTCCATTCCGGGGACCTGCACAACCTGGCGGTAGACGCCCTGGGCAGGGAAGATCTGCCCAGGCTGCACATCACCCCCCGGCGGGGAGAATATTGCCTGCTGGACCGGACCGCAGGAGGCCATGTGAGCCACACCGTGTTCCAGCTGCCGGGCAAATACGGCAAGGGAGTTCTGGTTTCCCCCACGGTTCACGGAAATCTGCTTCTGGGGCCCACCGCCAAAGATATCGATGACAAAGAGGACACCTCCACCACGGCGGCAGGCCTTCAGGAGGTGCTGGAGAAATCCGCCCTGGGGGTGAAGAATATCCCCACCCGGCAGGTGATCACCTCCTTTTCCGGCCTGCGGGCCCACGAGGACGGGGACGACTTTGTGCTGGGCGAACTGGCGGAGGGCTTTTATGACGCGGCGGGGATCGAGTCCCCGGGCCTGACCAGCGCCCCGGCCATCGGGGAATATCTGGCGGGACTGGTGGCGGACAAGCTGGGGCTGCCGGAAAACCCGGAGTTTGACCCCATCCGAAAAGGGGTTCCCAAGCTCAAGGAGATGAATCCCCAGGACCGGGCGGAGCTGATCCGGCAAAACCCAGCTTACGGACAGATTGTCTGCCGGTGTGAGGAGATTTCCCAGGGAGAGATTCTGGATGCCATTCACGGGATTCTGGGGGCCAAGACCCTGGACGGGGTCAAGCGCCGTACCCGGGCCGGCATGGGAAGATGTCAGGCAGGGTTCTGTTCGCCCCGGGTGATGGATTTGCTGTCCCGGGAGCTGTCCCTGGATTTGACCCAGGTGCGCAAAAGCGGCAAGAAGTCCCAGATTGTTTTGGAAAAGACCCGGGGGGAGGACCAAGCATGAAACATGAAATTGTGATTATCGGCGGAGGCCCGGCAGGTTTGGCCGCGGCCATCTCCGCCCGGAAAAGCGGCGCCCAGGATGTGCTGATCCTGGAACGGGAGCTGGAATTGGGAGGCATTTTGAACCAGTGCATCCACAGCGGGTTCGGCCTTCACACCTT
>UQQZ01000133.1 GCA_900543305.1 uncultured Oscillospiraceae bacterium | reverse complement strand
CTGCTATAATAACAGAGAAAATTTCACCCCACAAAAAGTGCAGTAGTAAGAACAGTCCGTTTTACTGCTGAATACAAGATATGGTAGCTAATAAATTACGAACAACCACATCTTGTGTATGCCCCAAACTGTTCATAAAACATTGCAAATAATGGGAGAAAAAAGCTCTTCTTGGGTTACTTTTGTAATGAAATAAATTTACATTCAGATAGAGAAAAACTTGCTCGTATAAGATTGCAGCAAGAAAGATAGCCGTGGTGGGAGTTCCTGCCAAGGCTTTTTTATTTTGTTTTCTCGCAATGGCAGCCAATATGATCGGAGTACCAAAGACCATCATTGTGGTGAGCCTGGGAATCATGGACCTGGTGATGTTCAACCCGGCAATCACACAGAAGAAAGGGCCTTACGAAACAGAAGAAGGCTGTCTGTCTCTCACAGGGACCCGAAAAGTCACCAGGTATCAGGAAATCAAAGTGGAATTCCAGGATATGAAATTCAAAAAGCAGAAAAAGACTTTCAAAGATTCCCCGGCAGAGATTATCCAGCATGAAGTGGATCATTTGGAGGGCGTATTGATTTAACAGTCTTGTCAGCGGTCGACAGATATCCGGCCAAACAGTCACAGAAAGACCTGGAACAGGCGAGAGCCATGGGTTTGAGGGACTGATACAGGACTGAGTACCAGGAAAACGAACGCTAGCAATCTGCAAAAACCAATTTTTCTAATTTCCTTTGAATTTAGAAGGAGAATCTGCTATAATCTCTTTCGGTAACTGAAAAATCCGGTGCTGACGGCTGCCGAGTCGTCAGAAGTAGGGCCGTATCCCCATCGTCAGGTCTTAGCAGATGAGGATGCGGCATTTTTTATTACAGGAGGTCATGATGGAATCATTTTTTTACAAAGATCCCTATGAAGAAAACGGGAAAACCATTCTCGAACTGAACCTGTTCCCTGGCAAATACTGCAATTTTAACTGCATTTTCTGCCCTGTGAGCCGGAAGCTGCCCCATCAGCAGACCCAGGACCCGGTGAATGTGGGGAATCTGGACGCGGCCATTCTGGACCTGCAGCAGAAGATCCGTGCGGTGAAGCCGGACCTGGTTTTCATCAATTCACTGGGCGAGGCACTGCTTCTAATAGGCCTAGAAAAGGTGATCCATACCATCCACAAGGAAAATGTCCCTGTTCGCCTCCTGTCGAATGGCTATCTGTACGGAAACCAGAAGTACGCGGCCCTCGCCGGCACCTGTGAAGAAGTAATCGGTGAACTGAAAATGGGCCGGGAAGAAGCTTTCCAGAAAGCCCAGAGACCTCTTGCAGGCTATACGGTCCGTCAGCATATTGAGAATATGGCAGAATTCCGGAAATCCTACCCGGGCCGCTTCCACCTGGAAATCACTGTAGTCAGAGGGTACAGCGACGATTCCGCATCCCTCAGTGTCTTCCGAGATGCCGTAGCTGCCATCAAGCCGGATGTGCTCCAGGTCGTCACTCCGGAAGCCCCCTTCGACAAAGTACTGGGACTTCCCCAGGACAGACTGGAGGCGATTGCCGGGGAGCTGCAAAAGAGCCTTGGCGCATGAATACAGGGAGCCGTGAAAAATGGGATGCCCATTTTTTCACAGCTTCCATTTTTATGGAAACAAAGGATGGACTCCACGGTAATGGAAGGAGAGCCGCACCGTTCCCAGCACCATGGCACCATGATAATATGTTATACTGTATTTAACTATGTATGTTTGCAATTATTCTTTGACAACACACATAATATTTAATAGAGAATAGGATTTGCAGGAAAAGTTGGAAAGACAATATTCTAAAAACGGTAGAAAAGGAAAAGAACCATGAGCATAGAGGGTCTGGAAAATCTAATTGGAAAAATCGTCAGGATAAAACCAATGGTCATCCGTTCTGAAACCGGGGATATCATCAGGGCCAGATGGCTGCCGGAGGAGAGTGACTTTGGGAAGAAGGAGACCATCTGCCGGGGGCAGATGCTTCTGAACGTGGGAAAACCGACGGCCGGGAAGGGCGGGCCTGCGGCGCGCCCCTACAGCGTCAGGGTCGGGGGACCAGGGAGGGCAGGGAGTTTCGTTTTTTATCGTACCCCCGATGTCCATATTGTCACCGTCCAACAGATCAAACGAGAGTGCCCGACCCCAATGGTGTAGGGGCTCCCCGCAGGGAAGCCCATCCCGGCCGCATTTTTGACCGATTTCGAGATACGTTATCATGGGTCAAACTATTTGGTTCCAGAGCCAGAGGAGATTACAAAACAACTTCGGATGTGGATTTGGCGATTGCCAGTAAAACAGATATACTCACTCCTTTGCAGACGGCATTGGAAGACAGTCAATTGCCTTACACGTTTGATTTAGAGGATGGAATAGAAAGAAGTCAGATCGGCTCATCCGGGCCTATCAGATGTCAGACGTCAGCTGGTTGGCGATGAGCAGATCGGTCTTTCTACTTAGTCAGAACAAAGCTGACGTCTGACATCTCAAGGCTCGCAGGACCGTTTCTGACGTCTTATTCCCCTCCGGCTTACAATGCATCCAGGTTGGCGATGGTACGGATGCTTTGCCAAAAGTAGTGATAGACTTCTTCGGGAGTATCTTTTTGTCCCCGATGGATCCAGGTGGAAATGGCAACCGGCAGCAGGTAACTCATGATGTCAATGAGGTATTCTCGACTTGCCTCTTCCAGTTGGGAAGGAATGCCGAGCAAAGAGCCCATATCTTTGAAATACCGCCGATGATTCTGGGCCAGGGCATCCAGCCGGTTGCATTTTTCCAGTGCGGCGAACAATTCTGCATGTTCCATAATGGTTTGGAAAAACGAGAAAAGAACGGCTTTCCGGGTTCCTTGTTTGGGCAATTCCCTGACAAAACCGGCAAAAAGTTGGTCCATCTGCCAAAGCAGCACATCTACCGGGGTGTCGAAGAGACGGTAAAAAGTGCTGCGGCTGACCGAGGATGCCCGCTGGATGGCTGCAATGGAAAGCCGGTCGGCCGGTTTGTTCTTGGAAAGAGCCAGGACGCTTTGGGCAATCAGTTCCGCACTTTTCCTGGCCCGGGGATCATTTGCAATATGATACATTTTTACGCCTTTCTGTTCTATATCCCAGGAGTGGGTAGTTGGAGCCTGCTTACTGTGATACAATCGTATCACAAGTCAGCAAACAGAACAAGAAAGGCGGTCTTTTTATGACATTGTATACTGGGAAAAAAGTGGGCGTCAGCAAGGAAGAGAAAACCCTTTCCTATTATCCCCTGTTCCAGCGGAAAATGACGGAGGTGCCGGCTGCGAAACTGGCCCTGATCGAGGAACCTTCTCCGGTCCCTGCCGTTCCTTTTGCAGAGCGGAACCGTTTCCTCCAGGGGATGGACAAGGAATTCTGTCAGGTGGGCTATGGCGTGGCTGCTGACGGGACAGGGTTTGTCTGCAATGCAACCTATATGCCCGGAGTGACCGGCGATATGCTGGACTGGTGGTTCCCCTGGCACAGCGTAGGCTCTGACCTCCGTTACAAAATCTGGGACCCGGAGGATCATTATTTTGCCCGTGCCAACAATGCGGCATACGTTTGTGACCCTTCCGTCCCTGTTTCCCAAAAGACTTGGGATGTGGATCATTACATTATGGAAGATATCGGCTTCGGACCGTCCTTCCTGCATTTGCAGTTCAAGCGGCCCAGAGATTTCGGGTATGATGAATCCCTGATGGGGACTGCAGCCTGTCAGTCCTTGGTCTGCGCCATTGGGGCAGGGGATTGCGGGGCGGCCATGACCCATAAATGGTTCCCGTATAAAGAGGGTGTCCTGTTCTGCTCCCGGTTCTGGATTGGATATGCCCTGCACCAGGGGGAGATTATCAAGGCTCTGCCGGAAGGGGATTCGGTACCGGTGGAAGTGGCTCGG
>UQQZ01000132.1 GCA_900543305.1 uncultured Oscillospiraceae bacterium | reverse complement strand
GCCAGCCGGTTTGGCGGAAGACGTGACGGAAGAGAAGGAGGAACGCGCCCTATGATGATTAAATACAGAGTACGGGAAGTGGCCAAGGATCTGAACATCCCCAACAAAGAGGTGATCGACACCCTGGCCAAGTACTTCCCAGAGCCCAAGAAATACATGACCGCCCTGGAGGAGCCGGAGCTGGATGTGATCTTTGAGACCTTCACCCAGCGCAACAGCGTGAAGAATCTGGACGCCTACTTTGCCCAGCGGGAGGGGGACGCCCCCGCCCAGACCCAGGCAGCCCCCAAGCAGGAGGGCGCGCCCCGGCAGCAGGGTCAGGCTCAGAAGGGAGCTCCCGGAGGGAACCAGAAGCCCAAGGGGGAGAAAAAGCCTCAGCAGCCCCAGCAGGCGGAAGCCCAGCCCCAGGAGATTCCGGAAATCAAGGAACCTCAGCAGCCCACCCGCCGTGTGGTGGATACCCGTTCCTCCCATGTGAACATCGACAAATACAATGAGAAATACGATCAGCTGGCAGACCAGAAGGTGAAGACCCGCACCGACAACGTGGTGACCAAGCAAAAGTTCCCCAACCGGAACCAGCAGAAGCGGGGCCAGCGCCGGGGCAAGCGGGAGACCGAGGCTGAGCGTCTCAACCGGATTGCCCGGGAGCGCCAGGCAAAGCACATCACCATCGAAGTGCCCGATGAGATCACCGTGGGCGAATTTGCCCTGCGCTTGAAGGTCTCCGCCCCCGAGGTGATCAAGAAGCTGATGAGCCTGGGCGTGTTTGCCGCCATCAACGACACCATCGATTTCGACACCGCCGTGCTGGTGGCCGACGAGTTCCACGCCCGGGTGGAGAAGGAAGTGGTGGTCACCATCGAAGAGCGGATCATCGACGACAGCGAAGACGACGAGAAGAATCTGGTTCCCCGGGCTCCCGTGGTGGTGGTCATGGGCCACGTTGACCACGGCAAGACCTCCATTCTGGACGTGATCCGTCACTCCCATGTGACCGAAGGGGAAGCCGGCGGCATTACCCAGCACATCGGCGCCTACCGGGTGAAGGTGGACGGCCGGGAAATCACCTTCCTGGACACCCCCGGCCATGCGGCCTTTACCACCATGCGGGCCCGTGGCGCCCAGGTGACGGATATTGCCGTGCTGGTGGTAGCTGCCGATGACGGCATCATGCCCCAGACCGTGGAAGCCATCAACCACGCCAAGGCAGCGGAAGTGTCCATCATCGTGGCCATCAACAAGATGGACAAGGTGGGAGCCAATCCGGAACGGGTGAAGGAACAGCTCACCGAGTACGGCCTGGTGCCGGAAGAGTGGGGCGGCGATACCCCCTGCATTCCCGTGTCCGCCCATACCAAGGAAGGCATTGACGATCTGCTGGAGATGATCATCCTCACCGCCGACATGATGGAACTGAAGGCCAACCCGGACCGGGCCGCCAAGGGCACGGTCATCGAGGCAAGGCTGGACAAGGGCATGGGTCCCGTGGCCACGGTGCTGGTCCAGAACGGCACTCTCCACGCCGGAGATACCATTGTGGCAGGCACCACCGTAGGCCGTGTCCGCTCCATGATGGACGACAAGGGCCGCAAGGTCAAGGACGCCGGTCCCTCTGTGCCTGTGGAGATCACCGGCCTCAACGACGTGCCCGTAGGCGGCGACATCTTCAACGTGGTGTCCGACGAGCGTCTGGCTCGGGAGCTGGTGGAACAGCGGATCACCGAGCGGAAGGAAGAGCAGTTCAACTCCCAGACCAAGGTCACCCTGGATAACCTCTTCGAGCAGATGAAGGAAGGGGATATGAAGGAGCTGAAGATCATCGTCAAGGCCGACGTGCAGGGCTCTGTGGAGGCCGTGCGTCAGTCCTTGGAGAAGCTCTCAAACGACGAGGTCCGGGTCCACATTATCCATGGAGCCGTGGGCGCCATCAACGAGAGCGACGTGATGCTGGCCAACGCCTCCAACGCCATCATCGTTGGCTTTAACGTCCGGCCCGATCCGGTGGCGGAAGAGAACGCCAAGCGGGATGGAGTGGATATGCGGCTGTATCGGATCATTTACGACTGCATCGAGGAAATCGAGTCCGCCATGAAGGGCATGCTGGCTCCCAAGTATCGGGAGGTTGCCCTGGGCAAGGCCGAGTGCCGGGAAACCTACAAGATCTCCAACGTGGGCCTGGTCATCGGCGGCCACGTCATCAGCGGCAAGATCACCCGCAACGCCCAGGTCCGGGTGGTTCGGGACGGCATCATTGTGGCAGACGACAAGATCGCCTCTCTGCGGCGCTTTAAGGATGACGTGAAGGAAGTGGCCGACGGCTACGACTGCGGCATCACCCTGGAGAAGTTCGGGGACATCAAGCAGGGAGACATCCTGGAAGCCTACGAAATGGAAGAGTACCGGGAGTAAACCGGATGGAAAGGAGGCAGCCATATGCCTGGATTTAAAATCGGACGGACGACGGAAGATATCCGCCGGGAGCTGAGCGCGATCCTCCGGGAGGTGAAAGACCCCCGGGTGAAAGACTGCCTGTTGAGTCTGGTGCGGGTGGAGGTCACCAACGACCTGTCCTACTGCACCGTATATGTGAGCACCATGGAGGGTCTGGACCGAACCAAGACCGCCGTGACGGGATTGAAATCCGCCGCGGGATACATCCGCCACGAGCTGGGAAAACGGCTTTCCCTGCGCCATGTGCCGGAGCTGATCTTCAAGGCCACGGACTCCATCGAATACGGAGCCCACATTTCCCGCCTGCTCCACGATCTGGAGCCGGAAGAAAATGAGGCTGCAAAAGAGACCGAAGAGAAGCAGGAAGGGTGAGAGAGATGCTGGACTGCCAGTCGACAGCGGCCCTGCTCCGGGGCTGGGATAAAATCCTGGTGCTGAGCCACGCCTCCCCGGACGGGGACACCCTGGGCTGTGCCACCGCCCTGATGCGGGGTCTGGTGAGCCTGGGCAAGCAGGTGCGGTTTTTCTGCGCCGACCCGGTGCCGGAGAAATTTGCCTACCTCTTTGCGGGGATTCCCCTGGGGGATTTTGTCCCGGACCATGTGATGTCCGTGGACGTGGCGGACAAAAAGCTGCTGGGGAAAGCGCCGGAAGAGTTTGTGTCCCGGGTAGAGCTGGCGGTAGACCATCACAGCACCCATGTGCCCTTTTCGGGGGAGCTGTGGCTGGAGCCGGGATCCGCCGCCACCACGGAACTGATTTACGCCCTGCTCCGAGAGCTGGGGGTGAAGATTACTCCGGAAATGGCGGATTGCCTGTACACGGGGCTTGCCACGGACACAGGCTGTTTCCGTTACCGGAACGTGACTCCCCGGAGCCACCGGATCGCGGCGGACCTATTGGAGCTGGGAGCCCGGGGCGGGGACATCAACCAAGCCATGTTTGAAAGCAAGTCCAAGGCCCAGGTAGAAGCGGAGCAGATGGCCATGGACACCATGCGGTTTTCCAGTGGGGGCCTGTGCGCCCTGGTGCGGATTTCCCAGGAGATCTACCGGAAGACCGGCGCCCTGGAAAGCGACCTGGAAGGGGTGGCGGCCATGCCCCGGGAGATTCAGGGAGTGGTGCTGGGAGTCACCCTGAAGGAAAAGGCCGACGGAGGCGTAAAAGCTTCCCTGCGGGCCAATCCTCCGGCGGATGCCTCGGTGGTGTGCAGCCGGCTGGGGGGCGGCGGCCATCAGGGAGCGGCAGGATGCTCTCTGGGAAAGATCTCCTTGGACGAAGCTCAGGAAAAAATGGAAGAGGCCTGCGGTTCCTATCTGAAGGAACTGGGGCTGTTGTGAGAAATTTGCGCAGGGGCGGCCTGAGGGCTCCCCTGCGTTGTAATAGGAAGGAGTCGGGAAGATGGACGAAAAAATCGTGCGGGAAACCATTCAAAAGGGCCGGGATTTCTTAAAGTCCCGGGACACGGCAGAGCTGGAAGCCAACGG
>UQQZ01000131.1 GCA_900543305.1 uncultured Oscillospiraceae bacterium | reverse complement strand
CCCCAGCCGGTGGGCGATCGGGTCGATGCGCTGTTTGATCTCGTCGTATTTTTTCCCTGCCAGCACCAGGGGCAGGAAAATATTATCTTGAATGGAGAAGGTGTCCAGCAGGTTGAAGTCCTGGAAGACGAATCCCAAGTTATCCCGGCGGAAAGCGGAGATTTCCCGTTCGTTGAGGGTGACGATGTTGCGCATGTTGAGAAACACCGCGCCCTCGGTGGGCTTATCCAGACCAGCCAGAATGTTTAGGAGGGTGGTTTTACCGGACCCGGATTCCCCCATTATGGCCACGAATTCTCCGTCTTCCACGGAGAAGGTCACCCCGCTGAGGGCCTGGACTTTTGCCCCGCCCAGCCGGGTGGTGTACACCTTCTTCAAGTCGTTTACGTTTAGCAGTGACATCATGCAGCTCTCCTTTTTCCACGTTTGCATCAAACGTCTCTTTTTCTTTCGAGAAAAAGTATAGGACCCATTTCTTACGGATTTTATAAGGCGCCCTTACAAAAGCTGAACCGAAAACTTACGGTTTTCTGGAATCACTTACCGTTGGCCTCATGCTTTTTCCCTATTGAAGGCGATAGGAAAGAGGTATTTGCCAATTGGCAGGAGAAGGGATATACTTAATTCTGGGAAAGCCGGAACAGTCCCCTGGGGAGAGGATGCAGGTTCCGGCGCGGCAAGGAGGAATTACCATGAATCTGATAGAACATAAGACTTTTGACGAAGAACGTGCCCTGTATGGGGTGCGGGACACTTTGGTGCGGGATTGCACCTTTGACGGCCCTGCCGATGGGGAAAGCGCTTTGAAAGAATGTGGCAACGTGGAAGTAGATCACTGCTTTTTCAATTTGCGTTACCCCTTCTGGCACGATGAGGGATTGACCATCCGGAATTCTCAGATGACAGAACTTTGCCGGGCGGCGTTGTGGTATTCCCACCATGTGGAGATTACCGGTACCCAGCTTCACGGGATCAAGGCTCTGCGGGAGTGCGGCCAGGTAAAAATGGCGGATTGCAGCATTGTGTCCCCGGAATTCGGTTGGTCGGTCAACGGATTGGAGATGCGGGACACCACGGCGGAAAGTGAATATTTCATGCTTCGTTCCAACCATCTGTATTTCCAAAACGTCACCTTGAAAGGGAAATACTCCTTCCAGTACATTGAGGATTCTCTGTTTGAAAACTGTCGGTTTGATACCAAGGATGCTTTTTGGCACGCCAAAAATGTGGTGGTCCGGGACAGTGTGGTCAAAGGGGAGTATCTGGCCTGGTACTGTGAAAATGTGACCTTTGAGCGGTGCAAGATTCTGGGTACCCAGCCTCTCTGCTACTGCAAGGGCTTAAAGCTGGTGGACTGTGAAATGATTGACACGGACTTGGCCTTTGAGCGTTCCCAAGTGGACGCCACCCTGACCACGCCGGTGGTAAGCATCAAGAATCCCTTGCAGGGGAAGATTGTGGTCCCCGCAGTGGGAGAAGTGATCCGGGATCTGGAAGGAGCCCGGGGAGAGGTTATCGTCACGGGAACCAAGGGGGCCTGCGCCTGACAGGCAAGACCCGACTGACAGGTTCAGAAGGTCACCGCTCCCCAAATACCCGGTTTACGGACAGAAAGGTCTTCCTGCATGAAAACCGGACCTTGAAAAAGTTCGACAAGTTAGCTGTCAAAGAAAAAGACTGGGCAACCCGGAGAAGGGCTGTCCAGTCTTTTTTTAGAAATTCCCTAAAAGAAATTTACTGGGTTTGAGAAAGGGAAAACCAGCGGCGGCTTTTCCAGAAGAACAAGGCACACCCCAAAGCCAGCAGGAAGAGGATTCCCTCCACGGGCCAGATCCCCAGGGGAAGCAGAGCCACACAGTTAAACAGGGTGTGGGCCAGAATGGCTGCCGGATACAGAATCCACTGCCGCCTGGCAACTGCCAAAAATACCAGGCCCGTGGCAAACAGGTGAAAGAGCACCGCGCTGACCCGCTCTAAAATTCCTGCCAGAATGTCCAGGGGAGCCACCGCCAACAGCTGCTGCACCAGGGGCTCCACCTGTTCCTGAGGGAGCAGCAGTGTGAGGGCGTTTTCTCCAAAGCCCAGCAAGGTGCAGAAAATCAGGTTGTTGACATGGGTCAGACCCGCCAGAAGAATGGTTTCACAAAAGGCGTGGCCCAGCCCAAAGGAGAGAGCTCCCTGCCAGGTGCGATAGCCCGGTCGGACAGGACCTCCGGGGTAAGCAGGTTTTCG
The DNA here is from genome assembly GCA_900543305.1 of uncultured Oscillospiraceae bacterium. Taxonomy (GTDB): domain Bacteria; phylum Bacillota; class Clostridia; order Oscillospirales; family Acutalibacteraceae; genus Acutalibacter. The sequence goes on along the minus strand of UQQZ01000131.1, from coordinate 1,733 downwards.
AGGCCCTAACAGCATCGCTCCTCCCAGCCGGGCGGACTCCTCAAAGAGCCCTGCGGTCAAAGCCAGCAGCAGTCCCAGCAGCCAGGGGAAAGCCTTGGCAAATGCCAGGTACCAATCCTGGGTGGCACAGAACTGCAGGAGGGGAATGCGCAGCAGCATCTGGGACACAAAGAAAGAGGCAAAACCCAGACCCATGGGCAGGGGCTGCACAACTTTTTTCAGGCACAGCACCAGCAGGAGAATCACCGGCAGGAACAGGGTCAGTACCAGAGCCAGGGCAAACATGCCCAAAACAGCAGGGGAAACCACAAATAACACCCCTTTCTTTGAGAAGGTTTACTCCATCATCAGGGAGAAGGAGAAGTCAAACTCCGCCTCTTCCAGCCGGTATTGGGGAAGCAATTCGGGACCGCAGGAATTGGACCCCACGCCGCTCATTTTGTAGTCCAGGCAGAATACTGTGCTGCCGCAGGGGGAAAGCTCATAATTGTGGCGCTTCTCCCGGAGCTCTTCCTGAGTATAGGGGGAGACGTTGAAGGAGAAGGGAGTCTCTCCGGCGGCAGTGAGGGCATAGGCTCCATCGGTGAGGGTCACATACCGGCAGCCCATGTGGGAGGAGTTCTCCTGGGGCATCAGGTAGTCCTCATGCATGGCGTCCACACTTTGGGCATACACGCCCAACCGGGAGGCCCGATGCTTGTCCAGATAGCTTTCAAAGGGGCCATAGCCGAAGTATTCCACCCCGCCGAATTCTCGAGGCAGGAACAGCCGAAGGCCGAACCGGGGCAGGAAGGGGAACCGGGTATCCCGCTGGCCGTGAAGGGAAACATCCACCCGGCCCTGGGGATCTACCCGCCAGGTGACCTTTACATCCAGAAATTTGGCCACTGTAAGGGCCGCGATGCCCAGATGGCAGGTAACTGCGTTGCCCTCCTGATCCACGGAGTACACCCGCACGGTGGGACGGTCATACCCTGCTTCCCGCCATTTGGGATCGATGTATTGGTCGTTGTCCGTAGGAGCCCGGTAGGTGTTCCACTCCATGGGACGGGTGAGCAGGTTCCGGTTCCGGTAGACCATGGAGGAGAAGGTGCCCGTGGTGTTGTCAAAGACGTACCGGAAATTTTCCCCGGTGAAGCCCACTTGATCGGGACCGGCTTCCACTTCCAGGGCGCCTTCCTCCTGAGGCGAATCCAGGAAGAAAGGCTCCTCGCTGAGGAGAATCTGGTCAAAGCCCAGAGAATACCCTGCTTCAAAGAAGGGTCCCTCCTCCTTGGCGCTGTAGAAGAAGGTCACATCGCAGGTGCCGCCTTCGGGAAGCTCGGGCAGGGTCACTTCCCCTTCCCCGTGGGGAGGCAGATGGGGCAGTTCCAGATTTCCTCCGAAGAGGGTTTCACCATCCTGAGAAACCTCATAGGATACGTTCAGATAGTCTTCCCCGTTGGTGAAGTCCAGGAAATTGTGGAAGCGGAAGGTGCTTCCCTCTACCCGCTGAACCCGCAGGGGACGGATGGTGTTTTTATACTCCAGAAGGCCGGTGTGAGGTGTCCGGTCGGGATAGACCAGCCCGTCCATGCAGAAATTCCCGTCGTGAGGGAATTCTCCAAAATCACCGCCGTAGCGGTAGATGGGCCGGTTGTCCGGGGTGGTACCCCCGTACACCGCATGGTCACACCATTCCCACACAAAGCCGCCGCAGAAACCGGGATACCGGATGATTTGCTGCTGGTAGT
>UQQZ01000130.1 GCA_900543305.1 uncultured Oscillospiraceae bacterium | reverse complement strand
CCACAGCCCGCACTGCTGCGTTCATGCCGGGGGCGTCGCCGCCGCTGGTCAATACTGCAATACTTTTCGCACCCATTGTAGATTCCTCCAACTATTTTAAATCGGGCAAAACCGCCCATAAACCTAATCGTATCACTTGATATTATACCAAAGGTGAAAAAATTATCAAGGGGTTCTGCCAAGATTTTACACGATTCTCCCGGCTTTTTTTAGCGTTTTACCCCATAATACGCCACATTCTCATCCCCTAACAACTCTTTCAGAGCATTTACCAAAGGCTGGTTTACATCCACCCGGTATTTTGCCGGAGCACGCAGGAGTTTTCCTGAATCGCGGAAGGTCAGATACAGATCGGAAACGCCGTCGAAAATTGCGATGTATTGCATGGCTTTCCGATAGCGGGGGTCTTCTTTGGAATCCAGACGCAGATATAATCCAGGCCTCACACTATTCTTCGGACCATGGCCCTCTTCAGCCGATTCTGTTCCTGAAGAAATTCCGTTGCAGACCAGTTCCGGCGCTTTTTCCTCGGCGAAGTTCAACTTGCCGTTCATCTCTACTACCGAGCCCTCAACCAGCAAATTTCCAAACTCTTCCAAGATTTTGGGAAACACCAGAACAGAAAGGGAACCATACATATCTTCCAGTGTGACAAATGCCATTTCCGAATGGTTTTTGGTTGGCTTCTTTCGCACCTCTGCCACCATTCCCAACACAGTCACCCATTGGCCGTCCTGATATCTGCCACTGCCCTCTTCATTGGCGCTTTGGAAAATTTCATCCATGCGGGCGTATTTTCCCGTTTGATAGGCCGCAGCGTACGCCGACATGGGATGTCCGGAAAGGTACATCCCTGTCACTTCTTTTTCCATGGCCAGTTTATCCGCCGGGGAAAAATCCTCCGCCCGATCCAGGGGGGGATCCCCCTGTTCCCCGCTTTGGGGCGAATCAAAAAATCCCATCTGGCCTTCCACATTCCGTCTTTTGTTGGATTCCAGCGTCTCCAGAACTTTCTCTACGGAAAGAAGCATCTCCCGGCGGTTATTTCCCAGGCCATCCAGCGCACCGCACTTAATCAAGCTTTCAATGGCCCGGCGATTCAGGTCTCTCCCAACCATGCGTTTGCAGAAATTGTAAAACGAAGTGAAATGTCCGCCTCCCCGGCGCTCTTCCACCATTCTGGCAATCACACCCCGGCCCAGATTCTTTACGGCCAACAATCCAAAACGGATATTGTTCCCCACGACGGTAAAACCGTTTTCACTGAAATTCACATGGGGCGGCAACACGGAAATTCCCAGGCGCTGGCACTCCTCAATGTATTCGGCCACCTTCCCTGTCTGGCCAAAAACGCTGGAAAGCAGGGCCGCCATGTACTCACAGGGATAAAAACACTTTAGGTATGCCGTTTGATAAGCCACCACTGCGTAACCTGCCGCATGGGACTTATTAAAGGCATAGGAAGCAAAATTTTCAATTTCTCCGAACAGCGCCTCCGCCGTAGCTTGATCTACACCCCGCCGTAAACAGCCTTCTACTTCCCAGGTGCCATCTTCCCGCTGCTGTCCATGCAGGAATACTTGCCGTTCCCGTTCCAACACATCGTGTTTCTTTTTGGACATGGCCCGGCGGACAATATCTGCTCTCCCCAAAGAATAGCCGGCAAGAGTCCGGAAAATCTGCATCACCTGTTCCTGATAGATGATGCATCCTCCGGTAGGCTCCAGAATGGGGCGCAGCAATTCATGGCGGGAGTGGACTTTCTCCGGATCCTTGCGGCTTTCCAAATATTGGGGGATAAACTGCATGGGTCCAGGACGATACAGGGAGATAATGGCGATGATATCTTCCATTTTCTCAGGCTGAGCCTGCACCAACAGCCGTTTCATGCCAGGGGATTCCAATTGAAACACCCCCTCCGAATGACCGGAAGACAGCATTTGAAACACCTGAGGCGCATCTTGAGGAATTGTCTCGATGGAAAATTCCGGCTCTTTGCGCTGAATCATCTTGGTGGCATGGTCGATGACAGACAGGTTCCGAAGGCCCAGAAAATCCATTTTCAAAAGGCCCAATTCTTCAATGGCGGTCATGGTGTACTGGGTGACAACCGCTTCGTCATTTTTGGCCAGTGGAACATAGTGCATCACCGGCTGATCCGTGATAACCACTCCTGCTGCATGGGTGGAAGCATGACGGGGCATGCCCTCCACTTTCTGCGCCATGTCAAACAGCTCCCGAATCTGGCTGTCCCCTTCGACTTTTTCCCGAAGTTCCCTGGACTGGGCCATGGCACCTTTTAAAGTAGTACCTAAGGCCATGGGTACCAATTTGGCAACCTGATCCACCTTGTTGTAGGGAATGGCTAAGGCCCTGCCTACATCCCGCAAGGCCCCTCTGGCAGCCATGGTCCCAAAGGTCACAATCTGAGCCACATGGTCTGCCCCATACTTTTCCACTACATAGTCAATGATCTCGTCCCGCCGCTCATCGCTGAAATCGATGTCAAAATCAGGCATACTAACCCGCTCGGGATTTAAGAACCGTTCGAACAACAGATCGTACCGCAGTGGATCCACATTGGTGATGCCCACACAGTAGGCCGCCAGGCTTCCTACACCGGACCCACGGCCAGGACCAACCGGAATGCCGCGGCTTTTGGCGTACCGCACGAAATCCCATACGATCAGGTAGTAGTTGACATACCCCATCTGGGCGATGGTGGAAATCTCATATTGGAGCCGGTCCTGCAATTCTTGTTCCTTGGCCCGGTCACCATAGCGGTTTGCCAGCCCCTCTCTGCAAAGCTTACAGAAAAAGTCGTAATTGTCCGTTCCGTCCGGCGTGGAAAAAGCCGGCAATTTTGTTTTGCCAAATTCCAGCTCTACATGACACCGCTGGGCAATGCGCTCCGTATTCTGGATCGCTTCGGGCACATCCGGAAAAAGGGAAGCCATTTCTTCCTCGCTCTTGAAGTAAAATTCCTGGGATCCAAATTCCAGGGTCCCCTCGTCCTCTACGGTATGACCTGTTTGAATGCACAACAGCACCTTGTGCATCTTGCTGTCTTCCGGGGCAATGTAGTGGCAGTCGTTGGTGGCCACAAGTGGGATCCCTGTTTCCCGGGAAAGCCGAATCAGCTGGGGATTGATCCGCTTTTGCTCCGGAAGCCCATGATCCTGCAATTCCAAAAAAAAGTTCCCTTCCCCAAACACTTCCAAGTACCGAAGAGCGGCTTCCTTGGCCCCCGGATAATCGTTTTGAGCAAGGGCTCTGGGAATCTCCCCTGCCAAACAGGCGGACAGGGCAATCAACCCTTCGTGGTGATCCCGAAGCAATTCCCAGTCCACCCGGGGCTTGTGATAGAACCCTTCCGTCCATGCTTTCGATACCAGGGTGATCAAATTGCGGTATCCCGTGTCATTTTCACAGAGCAATACCAAATGACGGTTTTCTCCGTCCAACTCATGGATCCGGTCAAATCTGGTCCGCTTGGCCACATAAACTTCGCAGCCAAGAATCGGTTGGATTCCCCGACGGACTGCCGCCTTATAAAAATCGACCACGCCGTACATACAGCCGTGGTCGGTGATCGCTACCGCCTTCTGACCCATTTTTTGAGCCGTATCCAATAGCCTCTCAATCCGGCAGGCGCCGTCCAACAGGCTGTATTCCGTGTGTACATGCAGATGGACAAACCCCACTGCCGTTCCCTCCTTTACATCACTTACGATCCTTCTTCCAAGGAAGCAAGATATTCCTCCGTTACTTGGATCCAGAAATAATATTCCATGCCGATGTTCTCTTTGGCTTGTCCCCAGTAGGTTTCCTCACAGACGAGATATTTTCCAGGCTCCTGAGGGCAGGCAAAGGTTTCGGAGGCCTCTGTATAGATTCTTCCCGTTTCGTCATAAATGGTAAACGTAAAAGGGCCATTATTGGAACTTCCTTCAAAGAGAATGGAGGTGGTGTGGTCAAACACCACCGTGGGAGCGCTGTCCCCCACTTCCGCCGGCACCAGGCGGCGG
>UQQZ01000129.1 GCA_900543305.1 uncultured Oscillospiraceae bacterium | reverse complement strand
GTCTTGGGAAATCTTCTCGTAGATGGTGTGCAAGCGGCAATGTTCCCGCCCACAGCTGTATTCTTCCTTTTGGCAGCGGCTGAGCATGTAGGGACCTTCCACCAGCTCGATCACCTGCCGCAAAGTGATTTCCTCAGGAGGCTTTGCCAGCATATATCCCCCTTTGGCTCCTTTGAAAGAGCACACCATTCCCTCCGCTACCAATTCCCGCAGGATCTTTAGGGAAAAGCGCAGTGGAATGTCCGTCTCCTCGGAGATGCGCTTGGCATCGCAGCGGCTTTGCTGCTTTGTCAAATATTCTACGATTCGCACGGCGTAGTCCGCTTCCAACGTCATAACCATAGTGTCGCTCCATGTTAGCCGGGATACTCCCCCTAAAATCCAGGGGACAGTTGCCCTTTGGCTCTCGCTCTAAATCATCCTATACAGGGATTACCGCTCAGTCCAGAAAATCCTTCAGCTTCTTGCTGCGGCTGGGATGACGCAGCTTCCGCAATGCCTTGGCCTCAATCTGCCGAATCCGCTCTCGGGTCACGTTGAACTCCTTGCCCACTTCCTCCAGAGTCCGGGAACGGCCGTCCTCCAGGCCGAACCGCAGCCGCAGCACCTTCTCCTCTCGGGGGGTCAGAGAATCCAACACATTTCCCAACGTCTCTTTGAGCAGGGTGTGAGAGGCGGCATCTGCCGGGGCGGGAGCGTCGTCATCGGGGATAAAGTCTCCCAGATGGCTGTCCTCTTCTTCGCCAATGGGGGTTTCCAGAGAGACAGGCTCCTGGGCGACCCGCATGATCTCTCGAACCTTGTCCACAGGCATGTCAAGTTCCTCGGCAATTTCCTCAGCGCTGGGCTCCCGGCCGTTGGCGTGGAGCAGCTGGGAGGATACCTTTTTCACCTTGTTGATGGTCTCCACCATATGCACAGGGATCCGGATGGTTCTGGCCTGATCCGCAATGGCCCGGGTAATTGCCTGACGAATCCACCAGGTGGCGTAAGTGGAGAACTTGAACCCCTTGGTGTAATCGAACTTCTCCACCGCCTTGATCAGACCCAGGTTGCCTTCCTGAATCAAGTCCAGGAATTGCATGCCCCGCCCCAGATACCGTTTGGCAATGCTCACCACCAGACGGAGGTTCGCTTCGGAAAGACGTTTTTTGGCCGCCTCATCCCCGTTGGAAATCCGCACTGCCAGGTCGATTTCCTCTTCTGGTGTCAGCAGAGGTACCCGGCCAATCTCCTTCAGGTACACCTTCACCGGATCGTCGATGGAAACCCCTTCGGCGCCTACGCCGGGCTCCAGGGTATCGATTCCCTCCGCCTTGGCCAGCTCTTCGTCGTCAATGGTGATATCGTCGAAATCTTCCACAATCTCCACACCTTGGGACTCCAAGGTGTCGTAGAATTTTTCAATCTGCTCCGGGTCGAAATCCAATTCGCCCAGAGCATCCAGAATTTCTTTGGTGCTCAGCTGGCCTTTGCTCTTGCCCAGCTCCAGAAGATCTTTGATGACCGTTTTCTTGTCCGGTTGTGCCGCCATGTTACTAACCATTCCTTTCTTATTCCAGGCGATGTGCTCTCATTTTTGACTGCGCAGTTGTTCCCAATACCGTTTCAAGTCCTCCAAGGAAGCGTCCTGAATGGCTTGGGGCGTGGAATAACCGCTTTCCTGCTGCAGAATATTCTGGAAACCCTCCACGTCTTTCCAGGTGGGAGGCACCTCCCGGTGCTCCGCCAGAATCCGCGTGAGCTCCGACAACTCGTCCGAGCTCAGCTCTCCCGAAACATCTGACAAAGAGACGTCGCCATGTATAGTCTTACCCAGTAAAAGGGCGTATACTCTGCGGTTACATTGGGTGATAAACTTTTCCGGAGGCAAGCGCTCTTCCAGCTGCTTTGCCTTGTCCTGATGGCGAAACAGATACGCGATGATCCCCTCTTCCGCCAGGGCTGCCCGCAAATGCTGCTTCTTTTCCGGATTGGCCACCGTGCCGGCGGCCACCAGCTGCTGCTGGGATTTGATTTCTTCTTTCCGGCGCCGCTTGGCCTGATAGGCCGCCACCCGTTGGGCCGACGCCAGAATGCTCTCCTTGCCCACTCCGGTTTCCTCGGAAAGCCGTCCTGCGTACAGGTCCCGTTCAATGGGATTGCGCAGCAGGCCCAGCACCTGATCAATGGCCTCTCCCAGGTACCGCTTCTTCCCGTCATCGGTGGAAAGGTCGTACTTTTCCCGGACGGTGGCCAGACGGTACTCCGTATCGTTGCCGCTCTGGTCGATCAGGCGCTTGAACCGCACCACTCCATCTTTGGGGTCAGAGCGGAAAAACTCGTCCGGATCTTTGTTCCCCGGCACCGTCACCACCCGGACCAGAAGCCCTGCGTTTTTCAAGATGGGAATGGCCCGTTGGGTGGCACGGCGTCCTGCCTCGTCGGAGTCGTAGCAAATGACCACCTCGTCGGCGTAACGGCGCATGACCCGGGCCTGTTCCTCAGTGAGAGCCGTTCCCAGAGAGGCGATGGCGTTGGTAAACCCTGCCCGGTGCAGGGCAATTACGTCCATGTAGCCCTCCGCCAAAATCAACTGACGGGAAACGGAGTCCTTGGCAAAATTCATGGCAAACAACCCACTGCTTTTGTGGTACACCGGCGTGTCCGAAGTGTTGATATACTTGGGCTTCTCGTCGGTGAGAATCCGCCCCCCGAAGGCCACCACATTGCCCCGCAGGTCAAAGATGGGAAACATGACCCGGCCCCGGTAACGGTCAAAGGGATTTCCCCGCTTGGACATTCGGACCATGTCCGATTGGACCAGCTCCTCCTGGGAATAGCCCTTGTTCCGCAGGTGGTTGGTCAGAGCAAAACCGCTGTCCGGGGCATACCCCAACCCAAAGTGACGGATGGTTTTCGCATCCAGCCCCCTGCCTTTCAGATAAGCCAGCCCCGGCCTGCCTTCCGGCTGGGAAAGCATCCCAAAATAAAACCGGCCCGCTTCTCGATTGATCTCCAGGATCCTGGCCCGCAGACGGGACATGCTCAAATCCGCCCCGTCCTCGGGCAGCGTCATCCCGGCCCGCTGAGCCAGGAATTTCACCGCCTCTGCAAAGTCCAGGTTTTCCACTCCCATCACAAAGGAGATCACGTCTCCCCCTTTGTTGCAGCCAAAGCAGAAATACGAGTTGTTTTCCGGGTAAATACAGAAGGAAGGAGTCTTTTCGTTGTGGAAGGGACACAGTCCCACCAGATTTTTGCCCCGCCGCCGCAAATTCACATATCCGGCCGCCACGTCCTCAATGCGGTTGCGCTCTCCCAGCTCCCGCAAAAATTCCGGCGGAAAAGGCATAGGACTCCTCCTTTCTTGCATCCATCTGTGTTTCTCAATCTGTTACAATCCCAAGTTCCAGGCTTTGGGAATAAAGACGTCCTGATAGCAGGCCACCGCATAGTGGTCGGTCATGCCCGCCACATAGTCGCAGGATGCCGTCTCCGGTCCCTCTTCCTCAGCGATTCGTTTCATGTAGTCCGGCAAATAATCCGGATTTTTAAAGTGGGTAAACAGGCTCTGGATAATGTGGGGCACTTTCCGCTCCTCTTTTTTGGCGTACTCGTTCAGATACACCGCCTGATACATGAAGTCGCTGAGCTCCTCATAGGCCCGGTAGGTGATTTCATCCATGGCAATGTTCCCCTCGTGGCTGTTTTCCACCACCGATCGGATCAGGGAAGTAATCCGCTTTGTCTTGGTATTCCCCAGCACCCGGGTAATGGAAACGGGAATGTCCTCTTCCCGCAGAACCCCTGCCCGGATGGCATCGTCAATGTCGTGGTTCATGTAAGCGATCTTGTCCGCCCAGCGGATGATCCGGCCTTCGGCGGTTTCCGCCTCCATGCCCGTGGTGTGGCACAAGATTCCGTTGCGCACTTCGTAGGTCAGGTTCAGTCCTTGCCCCTCTTTCTCCAAACGCTCCACCACCCGGACACTCTGCTCATAGTGGCGGAATCCGTGAGGCAGCAGGGCGTTCAGGGCCCGTTCTCCCGCATGGCCAAAGGGAGTATGTCCCAAATCGTGGGCCAAGGCTACCGCTTCTGTCAAGTCCTCATTGAGCCGCAGCGCCCGGGCAATGGTCCTGGCAATCTGGGAAACCTCCAGGGTATGGGTCAGCCGGGT
>UQQZ01000128.1 GCA_900543305.1 uncultured Oscillospiraceae bacterium | reverse complement strand
AGAGACAAAACCCGGATACTCTCTCCAGCCGCTTCGCTGGAGAGCTGATGGCCGCACTGCAGGCAGGACGTTCACCGGGATACGGCCTTCAGGGGAATGTTGAGAAACTACGGGATGTTCTGCTGGCTCTGGAAAAAATCGGGCAGTTAAACAAAGAGACCTATGTGCGCAACTTTTCCGAGGCCGTATTCCATGACTCCAAGCACTTTCACTCTATTTCCGGGATTATCCGCAGTATTCTCTCCGATTTGACAGACCAGCCGGTAGAAAAGAAGCAGATCCTGGAATATTACAATCTTTTGGAAAATCCAACCTACCTCTATTTGAAAGGAGGCTGGATATTGGAGTTTCCGGACTCATGTATCCGTGTTACTGATCTTCCAGGTGGTATCGGTTTGACCTCTGACGGTTTGAGTGCCATACGGTCTGTCCTTTTGGAGCCCCGGACAGTCATTACCGTAGAAAACCTCACTACCTATCACGACATTCCCTCAGACGATCGAGCCGTTTTATATCTGGGTGGTTTCCCAAATTCCGCACGGGCAAGTTTTCTTCGTATGGTTTACGCTTCCAAACCGGATGCTGTTTATCTGCATTATGGAGATCTGGATCCATACGGTCTTTTGATACTGGAAAACCTGAAACAAAAAACCGGAATTCCATTTGCCGCTTCAGGAATGGATCTTGCTACCCTGCAAGCTTGTTTCCAGGCAGGACATTACCGTCCGCTGACCGCAGAAGATCGGAAAGTCATGCAGTCACCTATGCTCTGTGCCTACCGGGAAATATTTGCCTTCATGCAGGCACATAACTGTAAAGCGGAGCAGGAATCTCTCTCTGCAATGAAATTATAACTGCCGCCCTGGTATCCATAGGTCGGAGGCAACTTGCAAGGCAGACCGTTCTCTCTTGTTGTACGGTTTATTCTGATACTATTATTTTTTTCTAATCGCTTTTAATGAGTTCTAGTCCCAAAGAGGTTTCCGGAATTTTTTATAGGCGTTTATATTGCTTTATAGTCATTTCCGCTTCAAATCAGTTACTTTCCATTGCTCTTGTTTCCGCTGTTTCCGTGTATTCCAGCTCTGTCTGTGGTCTTACATGTGGTCAGCGGAAAAGTTTCGGCCAGAATCCATGACCCACGGTGATACTCTAGGCGGTACAGTTTACCTCAAAGTTTGAAAAAATGGTACCTCTGTCTTGAAAAACATACAAGAGATCTGGACGCACATAAAGTTCCACCCGAAGAGACAAATTACAGCGTCATTGCCAAGGGGGCCAAGGTGACCCGGCATACGGTATCCAAACACTATGAGATGATTCAAAAGATGCCGGGAATCCAGGAAACCGCTTTCCCTTACTTTGCTGAATTGCCAGGCAGAACCGCGTATGATATGATGGCAACAGAAAGCGAGGAGGTGCTGTCATGCCCGTATGGATGTCACTCAAATGCCCTTTGCAAAGCTCTATCCTCTGCTGGTGGCAAAAGCGGAGCGGAAAGGCCGCACGCGAGAAGAGGTGGACCAGGTCACAACCTGGCTCACCGGCTACACCTCCGGAGACATCGCCCGTCTGGAACAGTCCACGGTCAGTTACGGTGACTTCTTTCTGAACGCTCCGGTTCTAAAACCCAATCGCACAATTCAACATCCGGTCAATGGTGGAGGTGCTCCTCTCCGTTTTTCCGGTGACCGTCTTGATGCCGTGAGATTCCAGATACTTTTTATCTTCCGGACGCCGTTTCCCTGGATGTAGAGGTCAAAAATCTTTCGGATGATCTCGGCCTCCTCCAGTACGATCTGCAGCACTCCATTCGGCCCCTTAGTATAACTCAGAAACTGTATGTAATTCAAAATGGTTTTCCCGCTCCGCATGCGATTCTGAATGCCAAACTTAATGTTCTCGCTGCGAGTTTGGCTCTCCACTTGTGCAGAGGCAGCATACAGATCGATCACGCTGTCTGGCGGCTTCATGGTAAAGATACCTCCTAACTCAATGTAAATTCCTACGTTCATTTATTTCAGCTTTCTGATTGTGCTAATAGCTTCCCGGGCATCTCTTCCAAAGCGGCTGAGCGATTTGACAAGGATCAAATGGTTCTTCCCTCTCCGGCAGCCTCTCAGGATCTTCCGATAGCCTGAGCGGTTTTTCGTGTGCAATCTCGACGCTTGGTCCGCGCAAACAGCCACGAATCGCCACAAGGGATTACTCTGAATGAAAGCTGTATAATACGCGATCTGGTTTTCCAGGCTTGAATTTTGTTCCTCCTGATTCGTGCTGGTACGGCAATAGGTTGCCCCCCGCAACTGCTGATTCCAAATAGGGTGGTCCTCCTGCGTCTGCGGGATCTCAATCACATGTTGAAACATAAGAAGCCCTCCATGATACATACTGTCGACCAGTTTGTCATGAAGGGCGGGAAAATGAAAAAGCTGCATTTCGGTTCAAAGAACCAAAATGCAGCTTTTAACATAGTCTGAATGTCATTAAAGGATCTGTGGAAATCCAGTAATATCAATGGTTTGTAAGCAGTCGGCAAAAGGCTTCATCTTAAATTGTACGCTCCCACACTTTCACTTGGGTGATTACATCACGCAGACGATCACCACCAACCATATACTCCAGAATTTCGTCGGCGGTATCACACCATTTCTCAGTACGAGTGTTTACTTCCACAGAGCCAGCCTGACAAATCACCATTTTAGGCGCTGCATCTGCCGCAGGAGAAATACAGCCAAAGCAACAGTACAGCACGCCATTCCACTCGAACTGGACTTCGCCGCCGCGCCGCATACACTGTTTGAAATCACTGATTGTTTTAAACCTATTATCTTCAAGGCTGTTTGTGCCGACCCATGTTGCCATGTTCGTGTTCCTCCCGTACAAAAAGCTCTTGGTAGTCTGTTCTTTGCCGAAGTGAAAGCCTGACTGATCCCATATGATGCTATGTTGGTGTGGAACTTCATGATACTTGGGGAAACCATGGTTTGTATGGTGAATTTCCAAATATGCTTTTCCGTCAGGACCAATCAGCGTTTCAATAAGCTCTCCTTTTGCCGTATAGGTATATTTTGTTTCGCCCGGCTCACCCCAGAATCGCTCATCCTCTGGTTTTGACGGTTTGATTTCTCCGCCGTAGGTGCTTCCTCCGCCTTTTCCAATTAGGTACGGCTCTATTGTATCACGATTATTACTGGATGTGCCGCCAATTTTAAAGGCATCCAAATCTTCACGATGGAAACTTCGTTCATAGTTCATATACCGCCAAGAACTGCGTTCGTAATCCACATGGATAATGTTGCCCTGCATTTCGGGAAACGGTGTATTATAACAGATAATTTTTTCCGGCTCAATGCGCCGCAGCATCTCGTTGTATCCTGCCATGAACCATTCTTTCTGGTCGCAGCGGTTGTCATGCTCTGAGGCCATATAAGTGGAGACAGCAACAACGCTTCCTTTTTCAATCCCTTCAAAGCAGAAATCAAACGTGGATTCATCTCCCCAGTTGACAGTCGGAATGACCCGGAGCCCTTTGGATGCCCAGTAAGCGCCGCACCAGCGATTACGAAATACATTGTAAAGTTGCATAACAGGCGCCATCTCCAGGTACATACTGAAATCCGGCGACAGCACCGCGCGGTAGCGGGAGAGTTTTTCAATGTCATTGTCCGGGTTCTTCCAGACCCTCTCAAAGCGATAGTCATATAGGAAGAAGTGTACCATGCGGTCTAGGTGATTCTGGTCCTCCAAATGGGTTTTGTCAAAACCGATCAACAAAAGATCATCGAAGTCTCCGGGACTTTCTTGGAACTTAGGAATGATGGGGATTTTTAACTTTCCTTTGCCGGGAAACTGGTTGCGAAGCAGTTTCTGACTGGTTCGGTAGTTGTAATTTTCTTCGGTCATAGATAGCCCTCCTGTATGTAGTAAGGAACAAGTCCTTCTGCATACAGGTTCCCAAACAACAAAAGTTGCACATTCCTGTGCAACAACATGAGAAAATTTACAAATTGGCAATAAAAAATCGGAGTACCCCAAAGGATACTCCGATGGTCCGAGTGGCGGGATTTGAACCCACGGCCTCTTGGTCCCGAACCAAGCGCGCTACCAACTGCGCTACACCCGGATAGCTGCCTCTCTTCCAGGGCACCAAGGCCCCGCAAAGCAACGTAATTTATTATACGGAATTTTTTGGCC
>UQQZ01000127.1 GCA_900543305.1 uncultured Oscillospiraceae bacterium | reverse complement strand
GGCTCATGGCCGACAGTTTCCTGATCTTCGCCTACTTCAAGGTCATGAAACATGTAAAACAGTTTGGTTATTAAGGCGCAAAAAAAGGCGTGTCCCAGAAGGGCACGCCTTTTTGATTGCTGTGATTTGAAGAATTAGATGCCCAGCAGCGCGGGAGCCGCGTCGGTCATCTTCTGGATCTCCTGAAGGGACTCTTCCTTGGTTGCGCCCTTGCCGGAGAGGTAGATCTTGATCTTGGGCTCGGTGCCGGAAGGACGGACAATCAGCTTGCAGCCGTTTGCCAGCCGGTACTCCAACACGTTGGACTTGGGCAGGTCGATGACCCCTTCCTTGTCCCCGTAGGCCATGGACTCCTGATAGTCGCTGCGGCCGATGACCTGGGTCCCGGCAATCTCCGCGGGAGGATTCTTCCGCAGGGTGTCCATGATGTTCTGCATGGTCTTCATGCCGTCTTCGCCCTCGAAGCCGAAGTTCAAGGTGGCGTTCTGATAGTAACCGTACTTCTCGTACAGCTCGTTGATCACGTCCACCAAGGTCTTGCCCTGGCGCTTGTAATAGGAAGCCATCTGGCAGATGAGCATGCTGCCGTCCACGGCGTCCTTATCCCGGACATAACCGCCGGACAGGTAGCCGTAGCTTTCCTCAAAGCCCAGCAGATAGCTGTCCGCGTTGCCTTCCTTCTCTTCCAGCTCGGCGATGATGTCGCCAATGTACTTAAAGCCCGTCAGGCAGCGGCGCATCTCCACACCGTAGTCCTTGGCAATGGGATCCACCATATCGGTGGAGACGATGGTGGTCACGGCCACAGGATGGGCAGGCAGCTTGCCCTGCTCCTTCTTCACCTTGGCGATGAAGTCCAGCAGCAGAATGCCCACTTCGTTGCCGGTCATAAGCACATATTCACCGCCCTGGTTCACGGCAATGCCCACACGGTCGCAGTCCGGGTCGGTAGCCAGCAGCAGGTCGGGCTTCACCTTTTCACAGAGCTCCAGGCCCTTCTGGAGGGCTTCCCGGAACTCGGGGTTGGGATAGGGGCAGGTGGGGAAGTTGCCGTCAGGCTCGCTCTGCTCCGGTACCACGGTCACGTCCTTGATGCCGATCCGGTCCAGAATGCGGGTGACGCACATCTTGCCGCTGCCGTTCAAGGGGGTGTAAACCAGCTTCAGATTGCTGGCGTCGTCGATGAGGCTCTCCTTGTACACGTCGTCCAGGAAGGCGCTGACCGTTTCCTCGCCGATGTACTCGATGAGGCCCGCTTTCACCCCTTCTTCAAAGTCCATCTTCTTCACGTCCGCGAAGATATCCAGGGAGTTGATCTCGTTCATAATGCCGTCGGCCATGTCAGCGGTGACCTGGCAGCCGTCACTGCCGTAGGCCTTGTAGCCGTTGTACTTGGCGGGGTTGTGGCTGGCGGTGACGCAGATGCCCGCGTCGCACTTCAAATGCCGCACCGCGTAGGACAGGGACGGGGTGGGCATCAGCTGGGGATAGAGGTAGGCCTTGATCCCATTGGCGGCCAACACTGCGGCCGACTGCTGGGAGAACAGCACGCCCTTATTCCGGCTGTCGTGGGCAATGGCCACGGACTGAGGCTTGCCATCGGCATGCTTCAAGAGGTAATTGGCCAGGCCCTGAGTGGCCTTGCGCACGGTGTAGACGTTCATCCGGTTGGTGCCGGCGCCAATGACGCCCCGCAGGCCGCCAGTACCGAATTCCAAATCCCGGTAGAAACGGTCGTTGATTTCTTCAGGCTGTCCCTGAATGGCCTTCAATTCCTCGGTGAGGTCCGGATCGTCCAAAGGCTGCTGAAGCCATCTTTCATATTCTGTCATGTGAAACCTTCCCCTTCCTTCCTGAGTTTGGGCTCAGGTATATTGCTTAGATTTCTATGATTAAGATTACCATTTTTTGTATCTCATGTCAACTCGAAACCTGTTATGTTTACGGTAGTTTTATAATGTTTGTCACAATTCCCTGGGGTGTGATGTCCAAAGTGCCATAACTGGCTCCCCATCCGCTGAGAGAACCGGGATTCATCAGGTACAATCCGTCCTCGTAATCGGTGAAGGCCTGATGGGTGTGGCCGTACAGCAGCACCCGGGCCCCTCGTTCCCGAGCCGCACACACAATGGTATAGGGTCCGGATTTCACCCCGTACAGGTGGCCGTGGGTGTAGAAGATCTTCACTCCCTGGGTCGTATATTCCCCGGTGGGGGGCAAGGAGGAACCCCAGTCGCAGTTGCCCCGCACCCCCAGGAACATCTTCTCGGGGAAATTCCGTTTGGCCCGTTCCCATTCCGCTTCCCCATCTCCCAGATGGATGACGATTTCCGCCTTGGGCTGAGCCAGAATGGCCCGGAGCAGATCGCTGTCGCTGCCGTGGGTATCGGACACCACCAAAATACGCATTCCACTCCACTTCCTTCTCTAAAAATCCCCTGTCATTCTTTTTCCTCTTTCCGCATACTATGGAACTGTTACGTCCCCGGGACGGACATCATTCCATCGGAAAGGGGGTGATCCCATGGCAAATCCGTCTTCTCAACCCGATTCCTCCCAACTGGAGGCCCTTCTGAAGCTGACCGCTCAGCGGCTGGGCACTACGCCCCAGGCCCTGAAAGACGCCGCTCAGCGGGGAGACCTGTCCCATCTGGTGGAGGGGGCCGGTCCCGAAGCCGGTCACCTGAAAAAGGTCCTCACGGATCCCCAAGCCGCCAAAAAACTGCTCTCTTCGCCCCAGGCGCAAAATCTCCTGCGCCTGCTGGGCCGGTCGGATTCTTCGGCCAAATAACCCGGTTTTCCCCGGGAGGAAAGGGGCGTTACCATGGACGATCTGACCCAAAAGCTCCAAGAGATCCTGGCGGATCCCCAAACCATGGGGCAGCTCCAGGGACTGCTTGGCTCCCTGGGGGGAAACGAGCCCCCCAAAGAGGAATCTCCGCCCCCTTCCTCCGGTCCGGACCTTTCCTCCCTGCTGGGGGCCCTGGGAGGGCTTTCCTCCCAAAAAGGGGCCCTGGCTCCCCCTTCCGGCGGGGGAAACGGAGGCATCACCCCGGAAACCCTTTCCCTGGTGACCCGGCTGGCCCCTTTGCTGGGCCAGGTAAACCGGGAAGACGATGCCACCCGGCTGCTGCGGGCCCTGCGTCCCCTGCTCAGTGAAGCCCGGCAAAAAAAGGTGGACGAAGCCGTAAAGATCTTACAGCTGCTCCGGCTGCTGCCTCTGCTCAAGGAGAGCGGAGTGTTTTCCGGGCTGCTGAGCGGGCTTTTGTGAGAAAGGAGGGATCCCATGGCTGGGGAATTGGACATGGGCCGCATGCGGGAGGAGGCTGCCCGCCGGGCTCGGGAAATGCAGTCCCGGGCCCACATTCCGCCTCCTCGCCGGAATTCCCATCCGGGGGAACCCCCACGGACGGAGCCGGTCCGGGAAGAGCCTGCAGAAACCCATCCCGCTCCGGAGCAGACTGCCCTGTCCCCCTCGGAGGAGGGGTCGGGATCGGTGCTGGACGCCTTTTTCCGGGACAAGGAACGGACCATCATCCTGGCTTTGCTGATTCTCCTCAGCGGGGAGGGGGAAAATCACGAGCTGCTGTTCGCGCTGCTGTTTCTGCTGCTGTAAGGCGCGCCAAGGTTCTCCCTCTCCAAGCCTAGGGAAGGCTGCCGGTTACCGGATCTGGCCGGTACCCCGGATCAGGAACTTGTAGGAGGTGAGCTGCTCCAATCCCATGGGACCCCGGGCATGGAGCTTCTGGGTGGAAATGCCGATTTCCGCTCCCAGGCCGAACTCTCCGCCGTCGGTAAAGCGGGTGGAGGCGTTCACATAGACGGCGGCGCTCTCTACCCGGTTTAAAAATTCCTCCGCCGCTCCGTAATCCTGGGTGACGATGCACTCACTGTGGCCCGAGGAGTACCGGGCAATGTGCTCCAGGGCCTCTTCCAGGGAGTCCACCACTTTCACCGCCAGAATGTAGTCCAGATACTCTGTTTTCCAGTCCTCTTCGGTGGCGGCCACAATCCCCGGCAAAATGGCCCGGGTCCGTTCACAGCCCCGGAGCTCCACCTGTTTCTCGTCCAGACGGGCCTTGATCAGGGGCAGGGCCTCCTGGGCAATGTCTTTGTGAACCAACAGGGTCTCCATAGCGTTGCACACCGAGGGCCGGGAGGTCTTGGCGTTGAAGACAATCTGGGCCGCCATCTCCAAATCTGCGGTCCGATCTACATACACATGGCAGTTGCCCACCCCGGTTTCGATCACCGGTACTCGGGCGTTTTCCTTCACCGAGCGAATCAGCCCTGCGCCGCCCCGGGGAATGAGCACGTCCAGATACTCCGTCAAGCCCATGAGAGCCGCCGCGGAGGCCCGGCTGGTGTCCTCCACCAGCTGAACGCAATCCTGGGGCAGGCCGCCCTCTTCCAGGGCTTCCCGAAGCACCTGGGCTACCGCCTGGTTGGACCGAAAAGCCTCTTTTCCCCCTCGGAGGATCACCGCGTTGCCCGCTTTTAGGCACAGGGCCGCCGCATCGCTGGTCACGTTGGGACGGGCCTCATAGATGATGCCGATCACCCCCAAGGGCACGGTCACCTTTTCGATCTTCAGCCCGTTGGGCCTGGTCTCTCC
>UQQZ01000126.1 GCA_900543305.1 uncultured Oscillospiraceae bacterium | reverse complement strand
GAATAATGCAGTAGATAACTAACTAATTCGTAACCTATTACTATTATGAGCGATTACCCAATGCTCATTTCCAATAAATTACACTCTTTTCGTAACTTCGAATTACAAAGATAATATTATTTTGCAAATCGCGGCTATTTTGTGCGCCGTTTCAGGGCGCGGGCCGTTGCGGGGTAAAAGTACGCTTTTTTCCGCAGACTGCCGCAACGTTTCCGTTAAAAAGGTTATCTTTGTGCTGAAATGAAACTTGAGGTGCGACAGGTGACCGAGGTCACCGATTCGCTGCTCGAAGCGTTCGGGCGGCTGATGCCGCAGCTTTCGCCGCGGCTTTCAAGCTTCCGTTCAAACAGATTTACATCTTTTCCACAAGAGCCTTGGTATCCCGTGCAATCACCAGTTCTTCGTTGGTGGGGATCACGTAGACCTTGATGGGAGAATCGTCGGTGGTGATCAGGCCTTCCTTGCCCAGAACCATTTCCTGGTTGCGCTCTGCATCCAGCTTGACACCCAGGAAGGAGAGATAATCACAGATAGCAGCACGATGCTCCGCCTGGTTCTCGCCTACACCGGCGGTGAACACCATGGCATCACATCCGCCCAGGGCAACCATGTATCCGCCAATAAACTTGGCAACCTGATACTCCAGAATATCCTGAGCAAGCTTGGCCCGAGGATTGCCAGCCTTCCGGGCAGCAGTCACGTCACGGTCATCGCTGGAAACACCAGAAATGCCCAGCATACCGGACTTCTTATTGAGAATCTGATCCATCTCAGGAGGAGTCAGATGCTCCTTCTCCATGATGAAGGTGACCACGGAGGGATCTAGGGTGCCAGTCCGGCTGCCCATCATGAAACCATCCAAAGGAGTCAGGCCCATGCTGGTATCGATTACCTTGCCACCATCAATAGCGGTAATGGAAGAACCATTGCCCAAATGGCAGGTGATCAGTTTCAGGTTCTTGATATCCTCGCCCATCAGCTGAGCGCAGCGGGCGCTCACATACCGGTGAGAGGTACCATGGAAGCCATAACGGCGCACTGCATATTTCTCATAATACTCATAGGGGACGTTGAACATATAGGCCTTGGGAGGCATAGTGGCATGGAAGGCAGTATCAAACACAACCACTTCCGGCACTTTCTCGCCAAATACTTCCCGGCAAGCCCGAATGCCCTGAACATGGGCCTTATTGTGCAGGGGAGCCAGAGGAATCAGGCTTTCGATCCCCTCGATTACCTTCTCGTCTACCAGCACGGACTCGTGGAACAGAGAGCCGCCCTGCACGATGCGGTGGCCAACGGCAGATACTTCGTCCAGATGCTTGATCACGCCGTACTCCTCATCAATAAGAGCGTTCTTTACCTGCATAAATGCGGCAGCATGGTCCAACATATTGACGGTCTTCTTCAATTCCCGGCCGTCCTTGGTTTTGTGAGTAAAGATGCCTCCGGGCATGCCGATACGCTCGCAATTGCCCTTGCACACCATCTCCTCGTTGTCCATATCAATGAGCTGATACTTCAGAGAAGAGCTGCCCGCGTTGATGACAAGAATTTTCATGTTCCCGATCTTTCCTTTCCAAGTTATCCCGACTGTTTCCCGGCACGGCAAAACGCCCCAAAAGGCCATTGCCTGCGGGATTCCAATCTGCGGAGATTCGTTTTTTGCCAGCCCTCTTGTACCTGGAGAGCCGTTGCGGTAAAATTAAGTACACAAGATTCAGTACCATTTTAGAACATTTCCCGTGTAAATTCAAGGAGTTTCCCAAGAAAATGCAACAGAAAATGAAGATTTCCGCCATTATCTGCGAATTAAATCCTCTCCATGCAGGACACCAGGCATTGTTCCGCCGTGCCAAAGAGCTTTCCCAAGGTTTGGTCTGCATCCTTAGCGGCAACTTTGTCCAACGGGGGGAACCTGCCCTTCTGGACAAGTGGACCCGAACCCGTCTGGCCCTTCAAAGCGGGGCGGATCTGGTAGTGGAATTGCCCCTTCCCTGGGCCTGCTCCGGCGCCGAACGATTTGCCGCTGGAGGAGTGGCTCTGTGTCTGGGACTGGGAGGAGTGGATTACCTTCTCTTCGGAAGCGAAGTGGGGGCTCTCGATCCATTGGAAACACTGGCCCAGGCACTGTTGTCCCCGGAATTTTCCCAACTGCTCCGCCAGGAGGACGATGGGCAACCCTTTGCCAGACGCCGGGAACATGCTATGGCCCAACTGGTGGGAAAACAAACCGCCAGCCTTCTCAGCTTGCCCAACTGTATTCTGGCGGTGGAATACCTGAAAGCTTTGCGGCTCCAGGGGGGCGAACTTCAGCCGGTCCTCTTTTCTCGATTGGGTGTGGGCCATGACCGGGACGACCCCTGTGGCCCTATTTTCTCCGCCTCCCAGGCAAGGCATCTCCTGACAGCTGGATGCACCCCCACAGGAAGGCTGCCGGACATCACCCTGGAAGCCTGGCAAAAACAATTTGCTCTGGGAAAAGCACCTGGTGCCCTCTCCCCCTTGGGAACGGCCATTCTCTGCAAACTCCGGACCATGAGCCTGGAGGATTTTGCCTCCCTGCCCGACATCAGCGAAGGGTTGGAACACCGCCTCTTTCGAGCAGCTCGGGAAGCCTGCTCTTTGGAAGAGTTTTATGCCTTGACCAAAACAAAACGATACTCCCATGCCCGGCTGCGCCGGCTGGTTCTGTCAGCATTCCTGGGAATTCCCCGACAGCTTCCCCAACTGCCCCCCTACCTGAGAATTCTGGGTATGACCCCCACTGGCAGGGAGATTTTGACACAAGCGTCCCCCAGACTTCCTTTGGTAGCCAGGCCCGGTCAATTTCGTTCCCTGGAGAAAGTTTGTCAAAACCTTTTCCTCTTGGAATCCCGTGCCGACGACCTTTACGAGCTTTCCCTTCCCTCCCCCGGTCCCTGCGGCAGGGATTACCGGGAAAAGCTGTGTAAAATTGGATTCTCTCACACATAAAAACAAGCAGCCGGGTAAACTCCAGCTGCTTATTTTGTTTTCAAGTTCCCAGGTTCCGAAGACCTTTGGGATATCTGTTTTTCAGTCTTCCTCCAGACGCCTTTCCAAACCCCATAGGGATTCCACCTCCACAAAGGGCCGTATACCCCTTTCCGGAGCAATCAATTTCTTCTCCACGCAAAAATGCGGCCAGCACCGGAGAATCCCAGGGTAAATCCAGGGTTTCACGGCATTCTTCCTTTCGGCGGCTCTGAAAGACCCCATGGGAAGGCTCCAAACGCTTTCCCTTCCGCTGGGCAAATTCTACCCCCGCTCGAAGCACCCCCAAGCCGGACAAGTCAGGGAGTTCTGCAGGCAACAGGTAATACCGCTCTCCAAATCGGGCGGCACGCCCTGGCCAAGGGTCGGTAAACAGCTCCTCATACAGGTTTCGGACTTCATCTTCTTCCCGGCGCGGGAGGAACTGGGTGAAATTCCCTCCACGGTTGGGATTTTCTCCCTTACGCCGGAATTTGGCCACAAAATGCCCCTCGCCTCCATCCATGGGGAAAATCCTCCGCACGGGGAGTCCGCCTATTCCCGGACGGCCAAAAGACACCTGAATAGGAACCAATTCAAATTCGGGATGAGCTTTCAAAAACGCCTCTACAGTCCTTTCATTTTCTTCCATGGAGAACGTGCAGGTGGAATACACCAAAATTCCACCCTCTCGGACTGCCAAAGCAGCGGAATCCAGAATGGCCCGCTGACGCTGAGCACAGGCAACGACCCCTTCCGGAGACCACTGGGAAATGCCTTCCGGATCCCGCCGGAACATACCTTCCCCGGAACAGGGAGCATCTA
Source organism: uncultured Oscillospiraceae bacterium (assembly GCA_900543305.1). Classification (GTDB taxonomy): domain Bacteria; phylum Bacillota; class Clostridia; order Oscillospirales; family Acutalibacteraceae; genus Acutalibacter. The sequence goes on along the minus strand of UQQZ01000126.1, from coordinate 804 downwards.
CCAGCACCCGGTCAAAAAAGCCCTGTAATCCCTGGCAAAGCCGCTGGGGATGGCAGGAGGATACCACGGCATTGCGCACCCCCAACCGCTCCACGTTGGAAAGAAGAATCTGGGCCCGGTTTTTGACAATCTCATTGGACCACAGCAGGCCTTGTCCCATGAGCTGTCCCCCTATCTGAGTGGACTTGCCCCCGGGAGCGGCGCAAAGGTCCAAAACTTTCTCCCCAGGCTGAGGATCCAGCACCGTTACCGCAGAGCAGGCAGAAGGTTCCTGTACATAAAACAAACCTCCATGATGGGCCGGCAGCCGACCTACCTTTTCTTCCCCCTCCTGAAAATAAAAACTCAAGGGGGAAAAGGGTGTGGGCGTCAAGGGAAAAGGCAGACTTTTTTTCAAATCCTCTTCTTCGCATTTCAAAGGATTGCGCCGCAATCCCCGGCGATAAGGATCTTTATAACTTTCAAAAAAGGCCTCCGCTTCTTCTCCCAAAAGCGCCTCCATGGCGTGGCAGAATTCCTTGGGCAATTCCATAGCTCCGTCTCCCTTTTTCCAAATAAATCCAAGGCATAAGCGCCCTTTTTCCGGCCATCCTAGGAACGGAAAGGGGCGAAACAGTATGAGCAACAAACAGAAACAACGGGGAAAATCCTTCGAAAATCAAACGGACCGTTCCAGCCAGAATCAGACCCAGAACAACCGGCAGGAAATTCCGGATTACAGCACGAAATCCCAAAATCAGAAACCTGAAATGAAGAAGGACTCCCACGGCAGCCACTGCTAAAATTCAGGCTGCACCAACGGGG
>UQQZ01000125.1 GCA_900543305.1 uncultured Oscillospiraceae bacterium | reverse complement strand
AGAACTAACCGTACTGCTATCAAACATAATAACCGAAAAAGCCCGTAAAATCAATAGTTTCGAGGAATGCGGCAACCAATAAGGTCATTCGATTTCGAATCCGGACCCTTCAACCACTTGGGTACATCTCCATATAAAATTCCTGTGAAAGAAACTTTTTGCGAGTAATTTTTGTTTTCTGAAAATTTCTTAGAACAACCGTTAGAACCAGGGCCGCCTTAGAAGCACCCCAAACCCGAAAACCCGCAGTCTAGAGCCATTTTTGAAAGCTCGAGTTCCCAAAATCTAGGAAAATTTCGAGTGCGGACCCTTCAACCACTTGGGTACATCTCCAAATATTCATCCCGACAAGGGAAGGTTTTTGCAAATCTTAGAATTTCCGTTAGAACAGGGGCCGTCTTAGAACCACCCCAAACCCGGAAACCCGCAGTCTAGAGCCATTCTTGGAAGCTCGAGCTCCCAAAATCCGGGAGAATTTCGAGTGCATTTGGAATGCCTTCATGAATCCCTGTGAAGGAACTTTGAAAAGGCAGCCGTTTTCGCCTTTTAATTCAAACAACAGAACAACCTCTCGGGACGGACAATACGTCATTTATTTTATTCTGAAATATGGGAAAAGTCAAGGATTTTTCGGGAACAGTTGACACACCCGGGGCTTTGAGGGTAAAATAGATAAGAAATCCGATCCCACACGAAGGGCGGACGTTTTTGTCGAAGAGGCAAATTTGTCTACTTTCTACAAGGAAAGAGGGTCTTACCTATGAAACAGAAACACAGCGTCCCCGGACGCATTTTGGCTGTTTGTCTCAGTTTGTTGTTGGTTTGTGGAGCCTTTGCCGGCTGTTCTCAAATGGACGACATTGTCTCCAATGTGACGGCTGCTGGCGAATTCCCGGTGGAAGTCAACGGTGTTACCATCTCTTCCAAACCCCAGCGGGTGGTGGTCCTTTCCCCCAGTTTGGCGGATGTGGTGTTGGCTTTGGGGTATGAAACCCAGTTGGCAGGCGCCAGCGACCAGTGCACCCAGGACAACCTGGCAGATCTGGACAAGGTTTCCGTGGAAGACGCCCAGGCTGTGATTGACCTGCAGCCGGACCTGGTGTTGTTGGACGGAAACAGCAGTTACGCCCGTGGCACCTTGGAAGAAGCGGGACTGACTGTCCTTTCCGTAGAGCCCGCCACGGACCGGGAGGATTACGAGCGCCTTTATTCCCAGGTATCTTCTGCCATGGCTGGTGATGGCGCCGGGTACGACGCGGGGATCGCTGCGGCCCAGGATATTTTCATCACCTTGGACAACATCAACCGGATCGTGCCTCAAGACCAGGTGACCACCGCCTGTTATCTGTATGATCTGGACGGTTCCGGAGTGACGGGAGACATGTTTGGCAGCACCATCATGTCCTACGCCGGCGTGACCAATGCGTTTGGAAGTTTGACCGGCGGCACCTATGATTTTGACACGTTGAAATTGGCCAACCCCAATTTGATCTTCTGCGCACCGGGATTGAAAGAGCAGATTGAAAGCGACAGCAGATTTGCGGATTTTCAGGCGGTCCAGCAGGGAAAAGTGGTGGAGATGGATCCCTGCTTGATGGAGTGGCAAGGGCGTACGGTAGTGGAAGCTGCCTATGAGATCAGCGCTGCCGCCTATCCGGAACTTCTGGAGGACAATTCCACTTCGGTCACCGATCCCACGGAAGAGATCGATTCCCAGGTGAGCTCTGCTTTGGAGCAGGAAGCCAAGGAGGCCCAGTATGAGACCCTGGAGGAAGGGGATCAGGGGGACCAGGTGCTAGCAGTCCAGGAACGACTGGAGGCGCTGGGGTATTTGACTCAGGAATACGATGGCCACTACGGCGCCACTACCGCTGACTGTGTGAAGCGGTTCCAGAAAGCCAACGGTCTGGAGGAAACCGGCACGGCCGATCCTGCAACTCAGGTGGCCTTGTTTGCGGAAGGTGCTTTGCGGGAGGATGGCACGCCCTTGCCAGAGGAGGCTGGAACGGAATCCAGTGACAGCGGCGACTCCTCTTCGTCTTCCAGCTCTGGCAATGAATCTTCCAGCACATCATCTTCTTCCAGTGCTGCATCCAGCGCCAGTTCCAGCTCGGAATCCAGCGCTTCTGACAGCTCCGCTTCCCAGTGATAGCATGGAGGAAGGGGAATTGTTTCTAAAAATAAGGAAAAGACGCGGTTTTTCCCGCGTCTTTTTTTGTGCCTTGGAATGCTTTTGGAGGAACATGGAAAATCAAGAAGGGGAGAAAGTCCCCGGGAAAAGGGGAAAATAGTATCTTTACACCGAAAAAGGGCTCATGCTATAATATCAATTAACCGCGTTAAAGCGGAGAATTTTTGGCCCGAATAGCGGGCAAAAGGGGAAGAGGACATGGCAGTTTTTACAAAGGACCGTTCCTTTTACAGGACGTTGATCGCGCTGGCGATTCCCATCTCCCTGCAAAACCTGATCACCTTTGCGGTGAACTTTGCGGACAACCTGATGATTGGCTCCTTGGGGGACAATGCCATCTCAGGAGTGTATGTGGGAAATCAGCTGCAATCGGTACTGCAGATGTTTGTAGGAGGCATTGAAGGTGCGATCCTGATTTTGGCTGCCCAGTACTGGGGCAAAAAAGACACGGCCAGCATCCGGAAGGTGGTGTCCATTGGGGTGAAATTCGCCTTGGGAGTGGGCATTGTGATGACGTTGGTAGCCGTCTCGTTTCCCGAGTGGATGATCCGGATTTTCACCAAAGAGCCCGGGGTGATCCAAGAGGGGGCTGCCTATGTGCAGATTGTGGGATTTACCTATCTCTTTTTCTCCATTTCTCAGGTGATGATCGCCTCCATGCGCAGCGTGGAGACAGCCAAGATTGGGCTATACATTTCCATCATGGCCTTGGTGGTCAACGTGTCCTTAAACTATGTGTTGATCTTTGGCCATTTGGGATTTCCTGCCCTGGGAGTCCGGGGTGCGGCCATTGCCACCCTGATCTCCCGGGTAATGGAAATGACGGTGAGCGTGTGTTATGTTTTTGTGGTGGATAAAAAGCTGAAACTGGGAATCCGGGATTTGCTCCACACAGACAGAACTCTCCTGCGGGATTTTGTCCGGTATGGTCTTCCTGTCATTGGCGGCCAAGTGGTGTGGTCGGTGAACATGCTGGCTAACACCAAGATCCTGGGGTATTACAGCGCTGAGGTGATCGCTGCCACCAGCATTACAGGTATGCTTCACAATTTGATCTATGTGTGGATGAACGGCCTGTCTTCCGCGGTAGGCATCATCACCGGCAAAACGGTCGGGGCCGGCCAGTACGAAAAGATGAAGGAATACTCCAAAACCGTCCAGATGATTTTCCTGTTTGTGGGATTGATTTCCGGGGCGGCAGTGTTCCTGGCACGGGATGGATTTATCTCCCTTTACAACGCCAGCCCCGCAGCGCAGGAGTATTCCCGGCAGTTTATCAATGTGATCTCCATCACCATTATCGGCACCTGCTATCAGGCGGCCTGTTTGTTCGGACTTGTAAAGTCCGGCGGGGACATCTCCTTCGTGTTTAAGAACGATACGATTTTCGTTTTCCTGGTGGTGATTCCCTCTTCTCTGATCGCCATGTGGCTGGGGGCTCCCCCTTGGGTGGTGTTCGCCTGCCTCAAGTGTGACCAGATTCTCAAGTGTTTTGTGGCGTTGGTAAAGATCAACCGGTACAACTGGATGAAGAATTTGACTCGAGACAACAAGGAAGGCTTACAGGATGGGAACTGAAAGAAAACAACTGCGGGGAGCCCTGCTGCTCTTATCGGCTGCGCTGATCTGGGGCGTTGCCTTTGTGGCCCAGAGCGTGGGCATGGACCATGTGGGTCCCTGCACTTTTACAGCAGCCCGTAATTTTATTGGAGCTCTGGTTCTCCTTCCGGTGATCGCCTTTGCTTCCCACCTGAAAAAAGGGGGCAATCCTGAAGAAAAAGCGTCTGACGGCCAGCGGAAACGACTGTTGGTGGGAGGTGTGGTTTGCGGGATCCTCCTTGGCAGCGCCAGCCTGCTGCAGCAGGCCGGCATACAGACTACCACAGCGGGAAAGGCCGGATTTCTGACGGCTCTCTATATTGTGATTGTTCCGGTGCTGGGAATCTTTCTGGGAAAGCGTCCGGGATGGGTGGTCTGGCTGGCGGTGCTTCTGGCACTGGTAGGAGCCTACCTTCTCAGTGTCAAGGGAGGATTCTCCATCGCCTGGGGAGATCTGCTGGTCATTTTCAGCGCTCTTGTTTTTTCCCTGCACATTTTGGCAGTGGATTGGGCCTCCTCCCAGGTGGACGGGATCCGGCTTTCCTGCCTGCAGTTTTTTGTGGCGGGGCTTTTGTCCTTGGTGTTGGCATTTCTGTGGGAGACGCCCCGGTGGTCCGACTTGCTGGCGGCCTGGATTCCCCTGCTGTATACGGGAGTGGTTTCCAGCGGCATGGGATACACCTTCCAGATTTTAGGCCAGCGCCACATGAACCCCACCGCGGCGTCTTTGATCCTGAGTCTGGAATCGGTATTCGCCGCCCTGGCAGGATGGCTGATTTTGCAGCAGCCCCTGTCTCCCAGAGAATTGGCCGGATGCGGGTTGGTGTTCGTGGGCGTGATTCTGGCCCAGCTTCCCAGCGGAACGAAAG
>UQQZ01000124.1 GCA_900543305.1 uncultured Oscillospiraceae bacterium | reverse complement strand
ACCAGAGTCAACTTGCACATTCCTCTAAGTTATTGTAGAATAGAAGCACAAACCACTGTGTCCCATTTTCTCAGAACAGCAGACTTGCGTACGCCGGTGGCGGGAAAGCGGAAAAAACTCCGCCGGAAGTTTCCCTGTGAGAAAGTTTGGGGCTAGCCCGAGGAACAATAACAAGGAGGTCTTTTGCAATGCCGCTGAAATTGGAAGCCGGATATTTGGAAGGCTTTGTCTCCCAGCACGAGTATGAGGCCATGGAACCCCTGGTAAAAGCTGCTCATGAGCAGTTGATGAACAAGACTGGTCTGGGAAATGATTTTCTGGGCTGGGTCACTCTGCCCAAAGATTACGACAAGGAGGAGTTCGCCCGCATTAAGGCTGCTGCCAAGCGGATTCAGGGCAATTCCGACGTGTTCGTGGTTATCGGCATCGGTGGGTCCTATCTGGGCGCCCGTGCTGCCATTGAATTTTTGAAGTCCGAACGTTACAATGACCTGCGCAAGGATACCCCGGCCATTTACTTTGCCGGAAACAGCATCAGCTCCACCGCTTTGGCGGAGTTGGTATCCATCTGCGAGGGCAAGGACGTTTCCATCAATATGATCTCCAAGTCCGGCACCACCACGGAGCCGGCCATCGCTTTCCGGGTATTCCGGGAGCTGCTGGAGAAAAAGTACGGCAAGGAAGGGGCCCGGGAGCGGATTTTCTGCACTACCGACAAGGCCAAGGGTACCCTCAAGCAGCTTGCCGACAAGGAAGGCTATGAAACCTTCGTGGTTCCGGATGACGTAGGCGGCCGCTATTCTGTGCTGACCGCTGTGGGCCTGTTGCCCATCGCCGTATCCGGTGCCGACATCGACGCTTTGATGGCTGGCGCTGCCAAGGCTGCCGAGCTGTACAACACTCCTTCCGTAGAGGAGAACGATTGCTACAAATACGCCGCTATCCGGAACATTCTCTACAATAAGGGCAAGTGCACCGAGGTCATGGTCAGCTACGAGCCCTGCTACGCCATGATGAACGAATGGTGGAAGCAGCTCTTCGGCGAGAGCGAGGGCAAGGACAACAAGGGCCTGTTCCCCGCTTCCGTGATCTTCTCCACGGATCTGCACTCCTTGGGCCAGTATATCCAGGACGGCCGCCGTACTCTCTTTGAGACGGTGGTGCTGGTGGACAAGCCCAAGTACGAGATCACTCTGGGCAACGATCCCGAGAATGTGGACGGCTTGAATTATCTGGAAGGCCGGACCATGGCCTTCATCAACGAGAAGGCCTATCAGGGCACAGTGCTGGCTCACAACGACGGCGGCGTGCCCAACGTGGTGCTTCATGCCACCGATTTCTCCGAGGACACCTTGGGCCAGCTGATCTATTTCTTCGAGAAAGCCTGCGCCATTTCCGGCTACCTGCTGGGGGTCAACCCCTTCAATCAGCCCGGCGTGGAGAGCTACAAGAAGAACATGTTTGCCCTGCTGGGCAAGCCTGGCTATGAAGAGGCCAAGGCCGAGTTGGAGAAGCGTCTGGCCCGTTGACCTGTCTGAGCCCGGAAGTGGGGCAAGCCCATCCGGGGACAGGGACGCTTTGAAGCGGATGTGCTCGATCCCGCCCTTCTCTTTTGGGGGCGGAATAATAAAATAAAGGAGAGTTGTACTATGATTACTCTTTTGACTGGTAAAAAAGGCTCCGGCAAGACCAAGAAGCTCATCGAAATGGCAAATGCGGCTGTCGCCCAGTCGGACGGCAACGTGGTCGTCGTGGAGAAGGGCTTGAAGCTGACCTATGATATTTCCCATACCGCCCGCCTGATCGACATTGATGCCTATGGCATTCAGGGTGCGGATGCCCTGTTTGGCTTCCTCAGCGGCATCTGCGCCGGCAACTACGATGTGACCCACATCTTTGTGGACTCCACCTTGAAGATCACCGGCACCGGCGCCGAAGTGGTGGACACTCTGGTGGAAGAACTGAAGAAGCTGGAGAAGGAATCCGGCGCAAACTTTGTGCTTTCCATTTCCGCTGCCAACGAAGAGATTCCCGCTTCCGTGGCGGAGTTCGTGGCGAAATAAAAACAGTCTGAAACGGTGTGGAAAGGCGGCTCTCGGGCCGCCTTTTCCCTGCGGCGGGACAGGCCTCTGGAGGAAAGAAAGGACTTGACAAAGGCGGCCGGTCTCATTATAATATATCAGTACGGCATGAGGTAAGGTTTATGACCATCGATCTGCGCAAGTATTTTCTGGGTGAAAACGGTACGGTGGAGTACGACCTGGATCTTTCCGGTATGGAATTGGGCGGTGTCAAGCCGTTTTGTGCGCCGGTAAAGGTTTATGGGGAGCTGAAAGGTTCACCGGCTTCTGTGGAGCTGAGCGGACGGGCTGTCTTTGAGATGACAATGCCCTGTGACCGCTGTTTTGAGCTGACCACGCAGAAGCGGGAACAGCCTTTTTTCCACATCTTGGTGCGGGAGCTCAGCGACGAGGAAGACGACGAATTCCTGTTGGTCCCCGACGAGAAGCTGGATCTTGACCAGCTTGTCACCGAAGACATCCTGTTGGAACTGCCCAGTAAGTTCCTCTGTTCCCCGGATTGCAAGGGAATCTGTCCCCAGTGCGGCAAGAACCTGAATACGGGAGATTGCCAGTGTGAACGGGATACGGTGGATCCCCGTCTGGCCATTTTAAAGGAACTTCTTTAATGAGGCTGGAAGGCTGGACAAGGCGCGGGACGTGAAAACGTTGCGGGCCAGGGAATGCTCCGGGCAGGAACAGACCAAAGCCGGACATCTGTAAAAACTGTAACCGCATGGGGCGGCAGCGTGCCACGCCATCGCGGCAGAATAATCTCCAGAAAGAGTTAAGGAGGTGCTACCATGGCAGTACCCAAGCGGAAAGTATCCAGTGCGCGGCAGAACAAGCGGCGTTCCAATGTGTGGAAGCTCCAGGCTCCCGCTCTCATGAGGTGCCCCCAGTGCGGCGAGTACAAGTCACCTCACAGAGTTTGCGGCAACTGTGGCTATTACAACGGTCGGGCCGTCGTGAAGAAGGAAGCGTAAATTGCGGCAACTTGAGAAGGGAACGCGGCGAACGCGCTCCCTTCTTTATTTTTACCGGCGGATTTTGCCGGGGAAAGGGGAGAGCGGACCATGGCAGTACGGATTGACGGTGTGGCATCCGGCAGCAGGGCTCAGCGGCTGGGGATTCAGGCGGGGGACATTCTGGTGTCCCTCAACGGCCACGAGATTGTGGATGTGCTGGACTACCGTTTTTTTGAAACAGAGCGGGAACTGCGGCTGGCATTGACCCGAAACGGGGAACCCTACCAGGTGGAACTGGTAAAGCCTCAGTATGCGGAAATCGGCCTGGAATTTGAGACGTATCTCATGGACAAGCAGCGTTCCTGCCGGAACAAGTGCATTTTCTGCTTCATCGACCAGCTCCCGTCCGGGATGCGGGAAACCCTGTATTTCAAGGACGATGATGACCGGCTCTCCTTCCTGTTCGGGAACTACATCACCCTGACCAACATTGACGACCGGGAAGTGGACCGGATTTTGAAAATGCGTATCAGTCCCATCAATGTGTCGGTGCACACCATGGACCCAGAGCTGCGCTGCAAGATGATGGGCAACCGGTTTGCAGGGGATTCCCTGCGGCATCTGTATCGGCTGGCGGAGGGGGGCATCAAGCTCAACTGCCAGATTGTTCTGTGTCCCGGCATCAATGACGGGCCTTCCCTGGAGGATACCATGGAGCGGTTTTTCTCTTTGGGAGAAGGGCTTTTGAGCGTTGCCTGTGTTCCCGTAGGCCTGACCCGTTATCGGGAAGGACTTTATCCGCTGGTGCCCTATAACCGTCAGACCGCCGGAGAAGTGTTGGACATCTTGGAACGGTGGGGAGACCGGTGGAAAAAGGAGCGGGGAGCGAGAACGGTCTATGGCTCTGACGAGCTGTATCTGATGGCGGAACGCCCCATTCCTCCTTTGGAATTTTATGAGGATTTTCCCCAGATTGAAAACGGGGTGGGGATGCTCCGAAACCTTCAGGATGAGTTTGATTGGGCCATGGAGGATCTGGAATTGCCCGATGAACCTCGGAAAGTGACCATCCCCACCGGCGAAGGCGTCTACGGTTTCCTCAACGGGCTTCTTGACGGATTGCGGGAGAAATGTCATAATTTAACTATCGAGCTTATCCCTGTAAAAAACGATTTCTTCGGGGGTACCGTAAACGTGACCGGCCTGTTGACAGGACAGGATATTTTGAAAAATTTGCGGGGCCGGGACCTGGGGGATCAAGTGCTGCTTTCCTCCAACATGCTCCGGGCGGGAGAAGACATTTTCCTGGATGACATGACGTTGGAGCAGCTGTCAGACGCTTTGGGCGTGCCCGTTATGCGGGTGGGAAACACCGGGGAAGCCCTGGTCAGCGCCATTGTGGGACTGCCGGAGCCGGAGTCTCCGGGGCACAATCCCTATGAGGCTTCCTGGGAGCACCGGTAAAGGCGCACTAGCACATTTTAGAAAGGATTGGTGAGACTATGGCAAAACCCATCGTCGCCATCGTAGGCCGACCCAACGTGGGCAAGTCCACGCTGTTCACGGCCCTCACCAACAAGGGCGGCCTTGCGGCCAACTACCCGTTCGCCACCATCGAGCCCAACGTCGGCATCGTGCCGGTGCCCGACGCGCGCCTCGACGCGCTGGCCGAGATCGACCATCCGGCGCGCATCGTGCCGGCCACTGTGGAGTTCGTGGACATCGCGGGCCTGGTGAAGGGCGCCAGCCAGGGCGCGGGTCTGGGCAACAAGTTCCTGGCCAACATCCGGGAG
>UQQZ01000123.1 GCA_900543305.1 uncultured Oscillospiraceae bacterium | reverse complement strand
CGCACGCATTCACCGGAGCCGTGCCCGCCAGGATGGCGGCGGCACAGCCGGCGCAGCCGGGGCAGCCGCAGCCGCCGCAGTTACCGCAACCGCAGTCGTTGCTGTTGTTGGAGCAGAAGCCATTGCCACCGCAGCAGCACAGCAGGATCAGGATGATGATGAGCCAAGAGCAGTTACCGTTACACATTTCGGTTTGCCTCCTTTCGAATTACACTCTATCTTATGGCAGAGACAAAAAAGTGTTACAGGGGTACCGGAAGAATCTGAATTTCTTTTAAAAAAATTGATTGGAAGAGAAAACAAGAGATTGAGAGAGATTGAACGAGATTGTGATTTGTCTTATTAAAAATTTGACTTTGTTTGACCTTGACCTTAATCCAAAAAGCTGTATAATTAAAGTCAAAGAAAGTCAAAGACAAATAAATGAACTGCTTTTGATTTTGGAGGATTGGTGAAATGACATGCGAATTAGTGACAGCGTTGCACAATATATTTTAGACCTTCTCAATCAGGAAAATGGGACGGCAGAAATTCAACGAAATGAATTGGCCAACTATCTTGGCTGTGTTCCCAGCCAAATCAACTATGTACTCACTTCCCGATTTACCCCGGAACAGGGGTACCTTGTAGAGAGCCGGCGGGGCGGCGGTGGATATATCCGTATTACCCGAATGCGGCTTTCTAAATCGGATATGATCATGCATATTGTCAACAGTGTGGGGGACAGCCTGGATGCGGCAACAGCGCGGGTTATGACATCTAACCTTGTACAAAATGGCATGATCCACCGAGATGCAGCTGACCTGATTCGAGCTGCTTGCTCGGAACACGCTTTGGCAGCAGTTCCAAAAGAAATTCGGGATACCGTTCGGGCGTCCATATATAAAAATATGCTCTTAACCACCAGGACATAAAGGGGGAGTCTCTATGTTATGTCAATCCTGCGGAAAAAAGACCGCAACCACTCATATTAAAACCATTGTCAACGGAAAGTTGACCGAATACCATCTGTGTGCCGATTGCGCCCAACAGAAAGGATACACCCACATGTTTGGAAACTGGGGAATGGATCTGGGCAATTTCCTAGGAGGCTTTATTGGCACTCCCCAAAGCAGCAGCCAGATCACCCGTTGTCCCACCTGTGGAGCCAGCTTTGAAGAGATCTCCCAATCGGGAAAAATCGGTTGCGCAGATTGCTATAAAACCTTTCGCAGTCAGCTTCTTCCCGTGATCCAACGGATTCACGGAACTACCCGTCACAAGGGAAAAGTACCCGGAGGATCCGCCTTGCGGATTGCCGGTGGACAGCATCAAATAATGCCTGTTCAGGAAACTCCCTTGGAGGAGAAAAAGCGGCTGCTAAAACAAGCCATTGAGAAGCAAGACTTCGAACAAGCCGCCGTGTTGCGGGACGAGATCAAGGAGATGGAACACCATGAGTGAACAAGCAAAATGGTATGAAAAGTCCGGCAATTGCGGCGATGTGGTATGCAGCACCAGAGTACGTCTGGCCAGGAACCTGAAGCAATATCCTTTCCCGGCTCGGGCAACGATAAAGCAGCGGGAAGCCGTGGAACAAAAGGTGCGAGACGCCCTTATGTCCGGGAACAGCATTCTTTCCAAGGAATTCCGTTTTCTGCCCTTGGACCACCTCTCCGAAGAAGAGGCGGTTTCTCTGGTAGAACGCCACATTGTCAGTCCGGAATTCATCTCTGACCTCCGGGGCAAAGCCGCACTCATTTCGGAAGACGAAAGTTTTTCCATCATGATCAATGAGGAAGATCACCTGCGGATTCAAGTTCTACGGGAAGGCCTGTCCCTGAAAGAAGCGGCAGAAACCGCGGATCGAATCGACACGCTTTTAAGTGAAACGTTGGAATTCGCTTATGATCCTGAGTTCGGTTATTTGACTCAATGTCCCACAAACCTGGGGACAGGAATGCGGGCTTCTGTCATGCTTCATTTACCGGCTTTGACGGAAAATGGGGCCATGTCCCGGATCTCTGCCAATCTTTCCAAATTGGGGTTGACCATCCGGGGTACCTACGGTGAAGGGAGCAAAGCGATCGGCGCACTGTATCAGCTTTCCAACCAGATCACCTTGGGCCTCAGCGAAAATGAAGCCATAGAAAATCTTCAGTCCATCACAGTTCAGTTGATGGAGGAAGAACGTAAGGCCAGAGCACAAATGAGTGACGAAATTGTCTGGCAAGATAAAATTGACCGGGCCGCGGGCATTCTGAAAACTGCCCGTGTCCTTTCCAGCAGTGAGTTTATGGAGCTGCTTTCTTATATACGATTCGGCATTTCCACCGGGGTGCTGCAGGGGTTGACCATCGAGGAGCTGAATGCTCTGTCGGTCAAAGTACAGCCTGCCACTCTGATGGCACAAGCCGGAAAATCATTGGACCAAAATGAACGCGACGTCCTCCGGGCCAAACTGGCTCGAGAGGTCTGTGCGAAGATCAAGGAGTGATCGATATGACATACCGTTTCAATGGATTTACTGAAAAGGCCAACAACGCCCTGAACCTGGCTATCACCTCCGCAGAGGAGCTGGGCCACGATTATGTGGGCAGTGAGCATGTAATGCTTGGCCTGTTGAAAGAGGGCACCGGCGTAGCTTTTACGGTGCTGAATAAATTGGGAGTTACTGCAGAAGCCTACGAAAATTTGATTCGGGAGCGGATCGGAACTGGCGACCCTACCTCTCTGTCCACCGAGGAATTCACCCCTCGGACCAAGCGGATCCTGCAGGTAGCTGCCTTGGCAGGAGCTCAGCTTCACAACGCCTATGTGGGAACGGAGCATCTGCTCATTGCCATTATTGAAGATGGCCAAAGCTATGCCATGCGGTTCTTGCAGCTCTTGGGTGCAGATCCCAATCGTATTGTCTCCGAATTGTCGGCCATGCTCAACCACGCCTCCTTTGGAAGCAATGGCGAAGCCCATCCCGGCAGCGGGGAAGAAGGCAAGCAAAGCGGAAAAGCGCTGGACCAGTTTGGTCGCGACTTGACGCAGTTGGCCGCCCAGGGCAAGATTGATCCTGTCATCGGCCGTCAAAACGAAATCGAGCGTGTGGTGCAGATCCTTTGCCGGCGTACGAAAAACAATCCTGTGCTGATTGGTGAACCTGGCGTAGGTAAAACCGCTGTGGCCGAAGGACTGGCTTTGAAAATTCAGGCAGGAGAAGTTCCCGAACTTTTGAAGAATAAGCGCCTGATTTCCCTGGATTTGACCGGCATGGTGGCCGGTACCAAATATCGTGGTGATTTCGAGGAGAGAATCAAGAGCGCCATCGACGAGGTCAAAGCCGATGGGAACATTATCCTCTTTATCGATGAGCTGCACACCATTATCGGTGCCGGTTCGGCAGAAGGCTCTGCAGACGCAGCCAACATTTTGAAGCCTGCTTTGGCCCGTGGGGACTTCCAGGTCATCGGTGCAACCACAATCAACGAGTACCGGAAACACATCGAAAAGGACGCCGCTCTGGAGCGCCGGTTCCAGCCTGTCATGGTGGGCGAACCCTCGGAGGAAGAGGCCATCAGCATTTTGAAAGGCCTGAAAGACCGCTACGAAGCCCATCATAAGGTACAGATTACCGATGAAGCCATCGAAGCTGCTGTTAAGCTCTCTTCCCGTTATATTGCCGACCGGTATCTGCCCGACAAAGCTATTGACCTGATTGATGAAGCCGCTTCCCGTGTGCGTCTGCGCACCTTTACGGCTCCTGAAAATCTCCAGGATTTGGAGAAGAAGATTAAGGAAATTGAAATCGACAAAGCGGCTGCAGTCAACTCTCAGGATTTTGAACGCGCTGCCTCTCTGCGGGATAAGCAGAAAGAACTGCAGGATCAGTTGGAGCGTGCCAAAGACGAATGGAGCGCAAAGAATGAACGGAGCAACAGCGTAGTCGTCCCTGGGGATATTGCAGATATTGTCTCCATGTGGACGGGAGTCCCTGTCACTCAGCTGACAGAAGAAGAGAGCCAACGTCTGCTTCGGTTGGAAGATACACTGCACAAGCGTGTCATCGGCCAGGATGAGGCTGTTACCGCAATTGCCAAGGCTATTCGCCGTGGCCGTGTGGGTTTGAAGGATAAGAATCGTCCTATCGGTTCCTTTATCTTCCTGGGCCCCACGGGTGTCGGTAAAACGGAACTTTGCAAAGCATTGGCTGAAGCCATGTTTGGGGACGAAAAGGCAATGGTTCGTTTTGATATGTCCGAGTACATGGAGAAGCACACAGTTTCCCGTCTGGTGGGTTCTCCTCCCGGATATGTGGGCTTCGATGAAGGCGGCCAGCTGACGGAGGCTGTGCGGACAAAACCCTATTCCGTGGTGTTGTTCGATGAAATCGAGAAAGCCCATCCGGATGTGTTCAACATCCTGCTGCAGATCTTGGAAGATGGCCGTGTCACCGATTCCCAGGGCAAAACCGTGGACTTTAAGAACACTGTGATCATCATGACCTCTAACGTAGGCGCACGCTTGATCACCGAGAAGCAGAAGAATCTGGGCTTCAGCCAGGAGACCTCCGGCGAAACCGCAGAGGAAGCCGACTTTGAAAAGACCAAGGAATTGGTCATGGGCGAATTGAAAGCCTTGTTCCGCCCTGAGTTCCTGAACCGTGTGGATGACATCATCGTGTTCCACAAGCTGACCAAGGAAGACACCGCGAAGATCGCCGACAAGATGCTTGTCACCTTGAAGAAGAAGCTTCAGGATATGGACATTGCCATGGAGTTTACCACCGCGACTGTGGAAGCAGTGGCGGAAAAGGGTTACGACCCCAACTACGGTGCCCGTCCGTTGCGTCGTGTGATCCAGAGCCAGTTGGAAGACCCCATCTCTGAAAAGATGTTGGAAGGTGCCATCACCGCGAATAAATCTTACCGCTGCGATTTCAGCGATGGTAAGTTTGTCTTTGAGCCGGTTGAACCTGCTACCACTTCTGAAACCACAGAATAAATAAAGAAAGCTCCCAGCTTGGGAATATTCCCGGCTGGGAGCTTTCTTTTTACCTGTTAAAATACGTGGCTATATGTTTTTCGCACTGTGGGGGAGAGTAGATGAATTCATCCATATGATCCCCTTGGAAAAAGTACTCTGGGGGAGCAGGCTTTCTGGGTTCCGGGTCAAATGTCTCGATGATGATCAGTTTTACCTTCAT
>UQQZ01000122.1 GCA_900543305.1 uncultured Oscillospiraceae bacterium | reverse complement strand
GTGCTGGGCGGGCGGATCGGCAGCCTGGGGTATAATGCCAACTCCGGCATCCTTCAGGGCCTGGGCGACAGCAAAACGCCGCTGCTGTTCCTTGTCATAGCGTGCATCATCAACATCGTACTGGACCTTCTGTTCGTGGTGGTATTCCACTGGGGGGTAGCGGGCGTGGCCATTGCCACCATCATTTCCCAAGCGGTATCCGGAACCCTTTGCCTGATCCGGTTGCTGCGGATGCGGGATGTGATGGATATCACCCCGGCTCATCTGCGGCCCAAGGCTGTCTTTTTGAAGCAGTTGATCCGGTTGGGTCTGCCCAGCGGTTTGACCCAGGCCATTTTCTCTTTTGCCATGATCATTCTCCAGTCCTTGACCAACTCCTTCGGCACGGCGGTTATCGCGGCCAATACGGTGGTCATGCGGGTGGACGGATTTGCCATGATGCCCAACTTCACCTTCGGCACTGCCATGACCACCTATACCGGCCAAAACATTGGTGCCGGGAAACTGGAACGGGTGGTAAAAGGCACCAAGGACGGTTTGAAAATCGGTTTGACGGTTTCGGTGGTGCTGGTGGCCTTGATCTTGATCTTCGGTCAATTCCTGATGCAGATGTTCACCTCTACCCCTGTGGTGATTGAAACCGGCATGCGGATGCTGCGGATTCTGGCAGTGGGTTATATTGCCATGGCCGTGACCCAGACCTTGTCCGGCGTCATGCGGGGAGCAGGGGACACCATGATGCCCATGTGGATTTCCATCATCACCACCGTGGTGATCCGTGTGCCCATTGCCTACGGATTGGAATTCCTCACCCGGCCTGAGGGTGGCGCTGTAGGTTCCGGCACGCCGGATCCCCTGTTTGTGTCCCTGTTGATTTCTTGGCTCATGGGCGCTGTTCTCACCACCATTGCCTATCGGGTAGGCCGCTGGAAGAAAAAGTCCATTGTGGCGGCTTCCGCTCAGCAGCCCCAGGAGGATGAAACTCTGGTCCTGGAGCCCGATGCCCAATAACGAATAGAGATCCTCAAAAACCTCCGGGAAACCGGAGGTTTTTCTGTGCAGGGAACATTCCGGGATCTTTCTCCCTGGATGCCGGCCAGTTTCCTAGGCAGAACATCCAGGGTCTGGCCCCTGGGGGCCGAGTTTTTCCCGGATGTGGGGAGAGAATCCGTTGACGGCCCTTGCGGAGGAAAAAACTTTGTGCTACAATGAAGCAAACAAATGTTCTAGCTTAGGAGGGGTGACCGTGAAACGAGAACGTGGAATTGCCTATTGCGGCCTTGCCTGCGCCCTGTGCGAATCTTTGGAAGATTGTCCTGGCTGCCGAAAGGGTGGTTGTCCGGACCGGGAGCAGTGCAAGAACTACACCTGCTGCCAGGAGCGAGGGCTGGCAGGCTGTTGGGAGTGTGAGGAATTTCCCTGTTCGGCTCCCATGCTGGCCAAGATAAAACCCCGGTCCTTCTGTGTTTTTATCAAACGGTATGGTGAGGAGAAGCTTCTGGACTGTCTGGAACAGGGTCAACGGGATGGGTTGGTCTACCACAGACTGGGCACTGTGGTGGGAGACTACGACATGCCCTCCCAGGAGGAAGGGGTATTTGGTCTGTTGCTGGGGGAAAAGACGGAATAAACAGCGAAAAGGACCGGAAGTGGTTTCCCGGTCCTTTTCTATAAGGAGGCTGTATGTAAGGAGGCTTTCAGTCAATGAAGGTCCTGATGGCAGCCGTACTTGTCGCACATGTAGTAAGCCGTGGGGTCCGTGGGATCCCAGGTATGCCAAGAGGGAATCTGGATTCCCGCAGGCTTGGAAAGAGGTCCGGAAGTCTCCGTGGGGGAGATGTAGACCTTGGTTCCCAAGGCGCAGTTGTCGTAGATCCACTTGGCGTCCCGGCAGTTGAGGCGGATGCAGCCCAGAGAACGTGTTTCTCCCAGCCGGTTGTACTCGCCCACTTCCAGATCCAGATTATTTTTGGTCCAGTTGGGTACCGAGTGGAACAGGTAGTTTCCCTGAATCTGGGTGCACCACTGGGCCCAGGTGTTGCCCACCATTTTCAGCCAGCGGTACCGGGCAGGCGTGTAATAGGTGCCGGTAGGCGTGGCGTTGCCGCAGGAGACCCGCATGGCCCGTACGGGCGTGTTGTAATTGCCGATGGAATCCTTGGCAAAGATGATCAGATAGTTGGCGGGTTTATAGACCTTGATATAGTAGGGGCCCTTCACCACGCCCAGACCGGAGATATCGTTGACGATGGCCCCGTTCTTATAGTACCGGCGCCACTGGCCATCCATATAGAATCCGGTAAGGGGTTTGGCGGTTTTGGAGTCAAACCGGTACTTGACCCCGTCAATGGTGATCTGGCCCCGGGCAAATTTCCGGGTGGAGGGGTCCACATAGTAACGGACTCCCCCTTCTGTCACCCAATGGCCCTTCACGGTAGAGGTATCGGCGGTATAGGAGGTCCAAACTTCAGGATTGGAGCCTTCTTCCACCGTATGGGGGGTGGAGGCTTCCACAATGTCCCCATAAGCCCAATGCTCCGAGAACAGGTCGTAGAAGTTCTTTACATCGGATTTGTTCTTGTACTGGGGATCCACAGCCCGTCCCAGCATATTGTTGATGACCTTCACTGCCTCCGCCCGAGTGATGGGGTTGTTGGGCAGGAAGGTGCCGTCGCCGTAGCCGTTGACCCAGCCCAATTGCGCAGCGGTGGAAACGGCTGCTGCTGCCCAGGAGGTGGCGGGCACGTCGGAGAAGGTTTGGGTGATTTCCGTGTCCAAAGTGGTGAAGCCCGTGACCATGGTGACAAACTCTGCCCGGGTGATCTGTCTACCCGGGGCGAAGGTGCCGTCCGTATAGCCGGAAAGGATTCCCAATCCTGCCAGGGTCTCCACGGCATTGGCGTACCAGTCCTTTTCGGAGATGTCCGGGAAGGTCTTTTTCTCCCAGTCCTGCTGAAGGAGCAATTTGTAGAGCATGGTGGCGGCTTCCCCGCGGGTGATGGCCTTGCTGGGACGGAACAGGCCGTCCTCATAGCCGTCGATGTAATTGATGTGGGTGGCGGTGTTTAGCAGATCTTCCAGCTGCCGGGACCACCGGGCCGTGTAAGTGACATCCTGTGTGACGGGGATTTCCTCCGGATTTACCAGTTGTCCCTGGGCGTTGGCCCAGCCCTGAAATTCCGCCATGGGAGGCGGGGTAATTTCCTGGGGCACCTGGGGATACTCCCCCTCCTTGACCTCTACCTGAACCGATTGGGAGCCTGAGAGTTTGAAGGTGACCGTGTAGACCACCTCTTCGGGCTCAGAAGGTTCCGGGGATTCTTCTGGCTCTTGGGGATTGGGGGAAACTTCCGGGTCCGAGGGATCGGTGTCGTTATCCGGGTCAGTGGATTGGGGAGGCGAATCGGGATCGACGGGATCAGAATCCGTCTGGGGATCGCCGGTTCCATCGGAATCGGTATCTCCCTGGTCATTGGGTTCAGCAAATTCCTCCCCTTCGGTGATCAAGTCTTCCAAGCCAGCTTCTACCTCTGCCTGGACGTTATCCGAAGTGCCCCCAGGAGGCGGGGCGGCAGAAACCGGGGTGGCAAAGCTCCCTGCGGCCAGGACACAGCAAAGGACCAAGGCCAGCAGGGAAGCGGCGATTGAATGGGTGCGACGTTGTTTCATCATGCTCCTTCTCCGTTCCTACAATGATGTCTTTCTGTCTCTTATTATACTGGGTTGTGAACAAAGCTGCAAGCTTTAAAGCTGAGGTTTTTTTACGGAAAATCAGTAAACTCGACAAGTTTTTTAGTAGAGTGTTTACAAAAAATCCCTTCTTCCGCGGAGGGAAGCAAGGTGGAGATAAAGAGTCCGTTTTTTCGGGCTGTAAAAGGGGAAATCCCAGAGGGACGTCCTGGCCCTTGGGGTCATTATACGGCAGGAATGGCAGGAAGAAAAGAAAAATATGCAGCAGAGATTTTAGTGTATTCTGTAGAGGGTTTGCTCAAAGGAGTGAGTTATCACCTTTTAGACGAGAGGGAGGGCGAAAAGGTAACAGGGAAGGGCGGAAAAAGTTTTGCGCTTTTCCCTGTCCCTGTGATACAATGGGAAAAAAACAAGGAGGTTTTCCCATGGAGCTTGACGTGATCATGAAGGGGATTCTGGACAGTTATCCCTACCCCATCGTATTTGTGGACGACACTTACACCATTCGGTTTATGAACCGGTACGCGGAATACCACTACTATCAGGAGCGGGGATATGGCCCCCTGCTGGGAAAGAGCATTTTTGACTGCCATACCAAGGAGAGCTCCAAGGAGCGGATTCGCCGGGCTTTTGAGACCATGAAACAGGACGGAAAAGAGGTTTTTCTCAAAGTCAACAGCCGGAACCAGCGGTTGTACATCCAGCCCGTCCGGGACGGGGAAGGAAAGCTCATCGGATTTTTCGAGCGGTTTGAGCTGAATCTGGAGGTGCGGCAGTGAAGGTATCTGTCATAGGCTGTGGCCGTTGGGGAACATTTCTGGCCTGGTATCTGGACCGGTCGGGGCAAGAGGTGACCTTGTACGGGAGAAAGGGTTCCCGCCGGATGGAAGGGCTCCTTGTCACCCGCACCAATGGGGTGACCACCCTGCCGGAGTCGGTGGAGCTGACCCAGGACCTGGACCGGGTGCTGGACTGCCAGGTGCTGGTGATTTCCGTAGGGTCCCAAAGCCTCAGAAACCTTTTGCAGGAAATTGCCGGGAAGGGCTGGGGACTGGGCCGGAAGCTGGTGCTGTGCATGAAGGGTCTGGAAACCGGCACGGGGAAACGGCTTTCCACCATTGTGAAAGAAGAACTGGGGGAGAGCGCCCGGGTGGCAGTTTGGCTGGGGCCGGGCCACGTCCAGGAGTTTACCGCAGGGATTCCCAACTGCATGGTCATTGACAGCGACGATGAGGCCTTGAAGGAAGAGCTGGTGTCCACCTTCTCCAGCGAGCTGATCCGGTTCTACTATGGCCGGGACATGATCGGCAACGAGGTGGGGGCCGCTGCCAAGAATGTGATCGGCATCGCAGCGGGGATGCTGGACGGATTGAAGCTGTCCTCCCTGAAAGGGGCTCTCATGAGCCGGGGCACCCGGGAAATCGCCCGGCTGATTCAGGCCCTGGGCGGAAATGAGCTGTCCGCCTACGGCTTGTGCCATTTGGGGGATTACGAGGCCACGGTGT
>UQQZ01000121.1 GCA_900543305.1 uncultured Oscillospiraceae bacterium | reverse complement strand
GCATCACCTTGCCAAGGTGGGGGTCGCGAGTTCGAATCTCGTTTTCCGCTCCATAGGAGTATAGTTCAATGGTAGAGCAACGGTCTCCAAAACCGTCGATCTGGGTTCGAATCCTAGTACTCCTGCCAGAGAATTTGAGAGGACTTCCCGAAAGGGAAGTCCTTTTTCGTGTATTCTGTCCCCCATTTTACCC
The DNA here is from genome assembly GCA_900543305.1 of uncultured Oscillospiraceae bacterium. Lineage (GTDB taxonomy): Bacteria > Bacillota > Clostridia > Oscillospirales > Acutalibacteraceae > Acutalibacter. Next base: position 5,126 of record UQQZ01000121.1, on the reverse strand, counting down.
ACATACTTTCTTATAATGGAAGTAAGAAAAGGAAAGGTGGGAGTTCTATGAAAAAGATTTTCATTACCATTACCGGCTGCAATCATTATCTGGGGTATGAGGTGTTCCATCGGAAAATGGAACTGGTGCTGCGGAAGGAACCGGACAACGAATACGATAAAGAAGCCATCCGGGCGGAGATCCCGGGGATCGGGAAAGTGGGATACGTGGCCAACAGTACCCACACTGTGCTGGGGGACACCTGCAGCGCCGGACGGATCTACGACAAAATCGGGAAAAAAGCCCATGCCAAGGTGGTTCTGGTCACCGAACGGGGCGTAGTGGCACGGGTGAAGAGGGAAAAGTGAAGAGTGGAGAGGGGAGCCCGTCCCGGCCTCCTTTGTATAAAATGAAAAAGAGGAATCCTGCATGAAACTGAAAACCACTGATATCCTTATGACAATTTGTGTACTGGGATCCACTCACAAGATTGACACGTTGAGTTATATCATCTGGGGCTTGTATGTTATTTATATGTTTTGCAGATTTTTGGATTGGAAAAAGAAAAAATGAGGAAAAGGAAAAATATCCCCTGGCTGGACAATGCTGTCGCTTACGCTGAAACAGGAGAAATCCGGCCCTGTCCACGATGTGGCAGCAGGGATATAGAAATAACTGTTTTGGATAAAGGCAGAAAATCCATTACCCTGGTTTGCAGGAAATGTGGCAGCTGGAGACATTTTGATGGAGGGAAAGAAAATGATGATGCAACCGTCAAAAGAAGAATATGAAATATGCGAGAAATTAAAAAAATGTACAGATGAAAAGGAAAGAAAAATCCTGGAAGAAAAATGGGCTGAGTGTATACGGAGAAATCCTATACCTGAATTGGACACACACCGGAAGCAATGAGTGCAGGGGACTATTGCCCTGAGGCATTCATTAGCTCTTCGAATGGGAAAAAACTGGATTTAAAAATCCGTGTGCTTGCTGTGGTCAACGATGGGAAAGGCGCTGGAAACAGTCCAGGATACGAGAAGGTGTACGATAATTATCCAAACGACGGAAGAATCTACTCTTAAAGAGATTCTGGCTCATATCAATACTGACAAGAATGAGCAGAAGAAAGGGGAACGGGGCTATGAAAAGTAAGTATAATTATCCCTGGTACAAGAACAACCCCCTGGATAAGGTCTGGTGGAAAGACGGCGATTCTCTTGGGGAAATGATCTTCAGCTTTGATCGGGTCCATGAATTTAATTTGTGGACGGACTACCCCCAAAAACTGACGCATGAGCAAAAGTCTTTATTTGATCGGGAGAACCCGGAATGGAAAAAGTTTTTCGAACCGTGAATAAAATATATTAAACTTAAACCGCTTCTAATGGAGAAATATCTTCCGTCTGCAAACTCGGGAAAAAAGCCCCTGCCAAAGTAGTGGCGGTCACCGACCGGGACGTGGTGGCACAGGTGAAAAAGGAAAAGTGAAGAGTGCAGCGTGAAGTGCGGGACGGTAGAACGGGCCGTATGGACGGTACTCTACAGAATCTCCGGCCTGGCGGGCAAGTCCCTGGTCTCATAGGGACGGTGAACTGGCGGAGGATATCGCTTTTATAGGGAGAAGAAATTGAAATGAACGGATATAAGCTGCCGAAGCCTACGGTCATCGAACAAAAAATGATAGAGTCCCTTGAACGCATATCCAAAGATGAAAAATTTCTGTTTGGAATCTGTGCAACCCTGGAAACAGATGAGCTGCGCCAGGAAATGCGTGATGCCATTGAAGACGGCGATGTCCAGACAGAAGAAGACGCCATCTATTATGCTCTTCAACTGGATAATGAAGGAGCTTCCCATGGATAAACAGCTGGATCATTAGCATGCCGGCTGCTGTCCAAACTGCCTGTGCTACAGGAGGGTTAAAATCAAATGACTGATTGGAACCAAAGGATGCCTCAGCCAAAGGGACTGGAAAAGAAGATGGTAGATAAGCTGCGTACAGTATGGAATAACGATGAATTCATATTTGGTAATAGACTGGTCATAAAAACAGACGATGAGCGTAGGGAAGTCATAGAAGCTATCGAATCTGGAAAGATTACCACTCCTTCTGATATGATTCTATATGCGAACCAAATTTGTGAAGACAGGGGAGATGATCCCCTTGGATAACGGAATGATCGAGAGTGTAAAATATTTTGTGTAAATGCATAAGCTTCTTGCTCAAAATCTATTTATACTTCATACTGAAAGGGACCAAAGGCAAAGGAGTGGAATACTATGGCAAAGCGTACTCTTACCCCCGATTGCAGAGTTTGGCAATATTACCAGAGAAGAGTATATTAAAAGAGGGATGGAGCTTGTCCAATCTGGGACTGGAAATGGCATTTTGGGGCATGTCGACAAAAACAATATTTTAACAAGGCACGATGTGGAGAAAAATGAGTTTGCCAAAGGACGTCCAGATCGTGGAATATATACGTATTTTAGACCGGTAAAGGAGCTAGAGTATTATAAAGAAATGAAGAAAGGGGATTTGGAACATGGAGGAAAAAAATAACTACCACAAGTGTCTTTGTTGTGGAAAAGGGATTGTGGAAGGCAACCAACTCTATGATATTTGCAGTATTTGTGGTTGGGAAGATGACCCAGTACAGGCAGGAAATCCTGAATTTTCTGGAGGCGCCAATAAAATGTCCCTGGATGAAGCCCGTAAGGCTTGGAAAGAAAGGAAGCAAATTTACTGATGGATAACATCCGAATCATTTACCGTATCCTATTGATGCAGATGGCCATGAGAATGGCCAAGGGTATCAAAGATTGCGTACCTGGAATTTAATATAACCGCCTTCGTGGAAACGTCGGCGGTTTTTTCATGTCTGAAAGTGAGCAACCATGAAAAAGAACCGTTCTCTCTGGGAGCCCAAACGCCGCATTGAGGCAGCGTTCCGGCGCCGGCTGCTGGCCATTGCCAGGACCATCGTGCGGAAAGTGAAAGAAACGAATGACCCGGACGAAATCCAGCGGATCCTGCTCCAGATCACCCGGACAAAAGAATATCAGAAGCTGTGCCAGTCCGCTGCCATGAAGATGGTGATGGGCCTCCGACATCGCGGAAGAGATCCAAAAAATGTTCCCAGAGAAAACGACGGCCAGGGCCGAACTGATCCGCCCGGACCCAGACCTCCATGACAAGCACCAGCCTGACCTGGCAGCGGTCCAATCGACTGGGGGCCCATTGGTATATCTGGCGGGCCGTCGGAGATGCCAGGACCCGGCACAGCCACGAAAAGATTGAAGGGGTCCTGGTGAACTGGAACCATCCACCAGCGCCGGAGGATCTATTCCCGATTCCCAACGCAGACGGGAAGCCCCGCCGGAACACCCTGGGCCATTACCATGCGGGCTGCTGCCCCAACTGCCGGTGCTACCCGGAGCCGGTTATCGACCTGGATCAGGTGACCTTCCCGGCCAGGATTTACATGGGGAACAGGATTCAGACCATACGGGAAAAAGAATTTGAGAGGATGATGTGACGATGGAGAATAAAGGCCGAATCCTGCTGAAACTAAAGACCATGATGCTGCGGGTAGCCACCATGGACAAATTTAATAAAGCAGCGCATCCACGTGGGGGAGACCCAGAAATTAGGGGAAGATTTTCTAAATCACCAGGTATTGAAAACAAGTTGATAGACAAGCAAAAAAATGATAACCTAAAAAGGGATAGACATGTAAAACGGCAACATACCACAATACGCCTATCTCCAAAAGAGTATGCTGAAGTAGTCAGTGTCCTTAACACAAACCTTACGAAAGAAGAACGAAAGAAAAAATGGTTGCAGAAAGCTGTGGAAAATTATTGCTATACTTTTAAAAATATAGGATTTAATCAGTATGAATTCATTAGAAAGGAAAAAATAAAATGAATGAGCATACATTACCAGAGCCAACGCCAACTGAAAGAAAGATGATGGATGTTCTTAGCAAGATATGGAACCATGATGATTTTATATTTGGAATCAGAGTGACGTTGAAAACGGATGAACTTCGTCAAGAAATGGCTGATGCCATTAAGGATGGAGATATTGTAACCAGTGATGATGCTATTCTATATGCGGTACAGCTTGCTGAGGAAGATATCCATTATCGTCGATTATGATAGGATTTGTTTCGTATCAGATAGAAATTTGAATAAAAGCACCAGCCGTCCCTAGCGGGGCGGCATTTTTATACCCGAAAACAGGAGGGAACAGGATGAAAACAAAAGATGCACTGGCGATCGGAATCAAGCTGGGCAGGCTGCAGCGGACCCTGGACGCATGGGAAGAAAGCAAGCACCCGAGAGCGAACAATGGGCAGTTTTCACATTCGGCCGGAGGTGGGCCGTCTTCCCTAAATACCATTGCTTACGCTGCAACAGGAGAAATCCGGCCCTGTCCACGATGTGGCAGCTGGAGACATTTTGATTGAGGAAACGGGAAATGAGACCTGTGGTGGAAACCCGCTGGGCGGGTTTCCATAAACGTATGAAACCGCAGGCCGGGACGGGCGGGCCTGCGGCACGCCCCTACCACGTTAGGGTCAGATGGTGATTGTTCAATCGGGTGGACGGGATCTGCGGTTGTCCGTGCAAGAGGTCCGGCCAGCGGCCGGTCTGCCTGGGACAACAACCGGAGAACACCGTTGTTGCATCGGTCCTTCGACAGCAACGGCGTAGGGGCTGCCCGCAGGGAAGCCCGTCCCGGCCTCCCGGCAGGGTTCGGTCTGTGGGGGCGTCCTGGGCATGGGACAGCATTTCTTCCACTATACTGCAGGTAATTTCATCGTAGGAAAAGAAGAGAAAGAATCAATGTTTCCTTTGTATGCTACAATAGAAAGAAACAAGGAGGACGGCCACGATGAAATGTCTGGGAAAATCCACGGCCCTGGCAGCCCTGTGCCTGCTGCTGGTCCTTCTGGCAGGGTGCAGGGTGGACCAGAGGCAGCGGGACGGAAAGACCGGGGCGTCACCGGTGAGGATCAGTGAGCTTACAGTCACTAGTCTCTAGTTTCTAGCCGAATGAAATCATCTGCCAAGGGCAGATGGTCCTGAATAGAAACGCAGCGGGGCTGCTAACCCACCACCATTGCGCAAGCGCAACGGTC
>UQQZ01000120.1 GCA_900543305.1 uncultured Oscillospiraceae bacterium | reverse complement strand
TTGCCGCCGCAGGAAGCTGCATCGTAATCGCAGGTTTCAGGATCCTCACCGTCGGCGCACAGGCCAATGATGCCGGTAATCCGCTGAAGCAGGGCATCAAAGTCGTTTTTAGCGTCGTTATAGCGGAGCATGTGCTCGTTCTGCATAATCTGCTCGTAGACAGCCCGGAATTCCTCGTTGAGGCGAGTGAGAGTCTCGTCGTTGCGGTCTTCCTTCTGGGCCTCGTTGCTGATGGCCATGCGCTTGAGATTGAACTCGCCGATGGCCTGCTGCAAGCTTTCATCCTCATCACTGGCCTGCCGTGCTGCCACCATATCCAGATAGCGCTGATCATTCTGCAGGGCTTTTCCCAGTTCTCTGGTCAATTCAATGATATCCATAGGTATTTCCTCCAAATGTATTTTTCTGAAATTTTTTATTAAAACCCCTCTGTGCTGTTTGAATCCATCACCAGGGGGATTTTATCCCATACTTTTCTTTTATTTCTCTCGATCCAAAACCACAACTAACATTATATGGCTTTACACCTGTTCTCCTTGAAGCATCCAGCTCCGAGCACTGGTGACCTTTACGGGAACATATTGTCCGATCAATTGGTCATCGCCGGGGAATTCAATTACTACACTGGAATTGGTTCTGCCAGAAAGGAGGCCTGACTTTTCATTGCGCTCTTCTACCAGAACCCGTTCTTCCATACCCACCATTTTCTGGCAACGCTGAGCAGCAATTTCTTCTTGGACGTTCAGCAGTTCCGAAAACCATTTTGTTTTCTCTTCATGGGAAACAGGATCGGGCATTTTTGCCGCTTTTGTTCCCTGGCGGGGAGAATAAATAAATGTAAATAAAGAAGTAAATTTCACTTCCCGGATCAGAGAAAGGGTGTCCTGAAACTCCTCATACGTTTCCCCGGGAAATCCCACAATGACATCTGAGGTGAAACTGATGTCCGGCATGACGCTGCGGGCATATCGAATGAGAGAAAGATACTGTTCCCGATCATAGTGGCGGTTCATCTCTTTAAGCACCCGATCATTTCCCGATTGGAAGGGCAAATGAATATAGTGAGGAATGTGCTGGCTCGCGGCCATCACGTCAAAGAGCTCCTTGGAGGCATCTTTGGGATGAGAAGTCATGAAACGAATTCGGTAGTCCCCAGGGATTTCGTCCAGCCTTCGAAGAAGCTGGGCAAAATTGATCGGTTCATCCAAGCCCTTTCCGTAGGAATTGACGTTCTGTCCCAAAAGGGTGATCTCTTTATATCCTGCTTCTACCAATTCGCGGCATTCCCGAAGAATCTCTTCCGGATGCCTACTTTTTTCCCGGCCTCTAACGTAGGGAACAATACAGTAGGAACAGAAATTGTCACAGCCGTACATCACAGTAACCCAGGCGCGGGACTTTCCATCCCGGCGGATTGGGATGCCTTCCAACACCTCTTCCCCTTCATGTCCCCGAAGGAATACCCGCCGGGAATCGGTGACTGTGGTGTAAAGCATCTCTGGCAAGCGATGAATTACATGAGTGCCGAAGACAATGTTGACAAAGGGAAAGCTTTTGCGAAAACGTTCTGCCACATGTTCCTGTTCTGTCATGCAGCCGCAAACTGCGATGATGACCGAGGGGTGACGGCGTTTGATATTTTTCAAAGCGCCCACATTTCCAAACACACGGTCTTCCGCGTGTTCCCGAACGGCACAGGTGTTAAAGAGAATGAAATCCGCCTCTTCCGGCGACTGGGTAAAAGAAAATCCCATCTGGGCCAAAAGCCCCTTGATTTTCTCCCCGTCCGCCACGTTTTGTTGGCAGCCGTAGGTACGCACATAGGCCAGAGGCTCCTGCCCCCGTGCCCGGACTTTCATGATCTCTGCCACATCGGCCATATAGAGCTGCTGACGGGAAAGTTCTTCCTGGGCTAGCTGGTTATCCAAAAGGCCACACTCCTCGAAAAGATTGGGACTGGACCCGAAGGCCGCAGTCTGCCGCCATTATAGCACAATTGGCCAGAAACTGCAAGAAAATCGGACCGGGAGAATGGAAACCATGATTTCCCAGGAAATTATTGGAAATTCACGGAATTTTCTTGACACTTTACTGGGAAAATAATATACTTTACATAACGATATTTGCGATTTAAATTGGTAAAATTTTTATGAAATTGAGGCCTCCCCTATGAAAAGAAAAAATGTGCAGCAATCGCAACACCTGACCAAATCTGAGCTGGGCCTGATGGAAGTTCTTTGGGAGTCGGACCGACCGCTTACCCGTCCGGAAATCCTGAATAAAGCTGTGTATAATCGGGATGACCCATTGTTTGCAACCAATACTTTTCATGTCTTGGTCAATTCCTTGATTGATAAAGAGTATTTGACGGCCTTTGGAGGATCAGGGCGCGGCCGAAACAACGCGCGCCATTATGCTCCCACAGTCACCCGAAACGAGTATTATGCTTTGCTGATTTGCGGGTCCAATCATTATTCCCCTTCTGATCTACCGGATATCTTTGCATCTCTTTTTAATTTTTCCCCCAAAACGGATATGGACGCAGTGCTAAACAGCATGGAAGCCTTGATCCGGGAAAAACGGGAACAATTAAATAAGTGAGTCTTTCTGGCTCACTCCCTTTTTTGCGAAAAAAGCCCGCCTTGGAAAATGTCTCCAGGGCGGGCTTTTTGATATGAAATTGATGAATCAGGCAGGCAAAACCGTCAAGGTCACAGTTTGTTCTTCCAAACCCTCAGCTCGGATTTGCACATGAATCTCCCCGGGTTCCGTAGGCCGGATCACCGCCAGGACACATCCCTCAAAGGTGTTGTGTCTGTTTGAGAGGTAGCTTTCTTCCGTTTTGGGATCGGCGGAGCCCATACCTGCCAAGTATCCGGCCCCAGTGACTTTCACCTCTACGGCCTTCTGGGTAGCCATATCCACCACGCCCTGGTCGTCCACAAGACGGATCATCAAATACGCCAAATCGCGGCTATCCGCCAACAAGGTCGTTTTGTCTGATTCCACCTGCAGGTGAAGGGGCTCTGTTGCACTGTGAAGGACAATTTCCCCTTGGAGGGTCTCTCCTCGGTAGACTTTAGCTTTCAATTCTCCCGGCTGATAGGGAATGTCGGCCCAGCCGCGAAATTCCTCCATCTTCCCTTCTCCGCATTTCTTACCGTTGTTTTCCAGCTCAAACCAGGTTCCATCACCAAATACATGAACTCTGCAAAGCTTCCCTTCTTGTGAGGGCCAAGTCCAACTGGCAATGGCGTTCACAAAATTCCACAAGCTGTCAAAGGCCAAGGTCTTCCCATAATGGCTGGGATCCTCCACGGCAAGATATGGCTTTTTTCGCAGCCCAAATACAATTTCCCGGTAATAACTGACAGGCCGGCGGTTTCCCAGTAAATCCAGGTCTCCACAGTATCCTGCAAGCCACGGATAGGAGCCTGCCAGGGTGGTGTCTCCCCCATCCTCCTTGTATTCCATCTTTCCCAATCCTGCTTCGCCCAGATAATCCCATCCGGTCCAGGTGAAGTCTCCGATAGCATGGGGGTACTTCAAGATTTCCGTCCAGTTTCCTGCAATTCGTTTGGGAAATGTCTCGCTTCCCATGAGAACCCGGTTGGGGAAAAGTTCTCCGTCCATCTTGTACCGGTTGGTGGCATAATTGTAGCCGCATACATCCAGCACGTCAAAGTTTTCTTTGGTGTGCTCCGTGACAAGATCCAGATCCATGTATCCTTCCATGGAATCTCCCAGTTGAGAAAGGGTTTCGTTGATCTCTGCGCCAAGCTTGCCTTCCATCCCCTCCTTGATCCAGGGCATCACCGACAGAAAAGCGTTTAGGGAATTGACAATATATCGGGTGCCGTCCTGTTCCCGAAGGCGTTCCGCCAGGTTTCTGGCCGTTTGGGCGCCCTGTTCGGTGCCTGTTTCCGGAATCTCATTGCCAATGGAGTAAAACACCACCGACGGATGGTTGTAATCTTTGGCTACCATCCGGTCACAAAGGGTCTGCCAGCAAATGGGAAACAAAGCAGAAAAATCTTCATCTGTTTTCCCTACGCCCCAGATGTCGGTCAGCTCATCCATCACGACCATTCCGTACCGGTCACAGGCGTCCAGAAAAGCTTTGCTGATGGGATTGTGGGCACTGCGAATGGCATTAAAACCTGCTTGTTTGAGCAGCTGCACTCTTCGCTCTTCTGCCCGCCCGATTGCAGCAGCGCCTAGCACCCCGTTGTCATGGTGTACACAGGCACCTCGGAGCTTTACCGTTTTACCGTTGATGCGCAATCCGTGTTTGGGATCCAGTTGGAGGACCCGAATTCCAAAGGCGGTCTCCTCTTCATCCAGCAATTGAGCGTTTTCCGTGGCGGCTCCTCCCGGCACGTTGACCTGGTATATTGATGTGTGGACGTGATATAAATTGGGGTTCTCCAGGTCCCAGCGTTTTGCTCCTTGCAGGTAAAGTCTTTGACGCAGTTTTCCCTGATTTCCTCCAAAAGCCGTGAAAGAGGATTCGCCTTTCGCTACCAGGTTTCCCTCGGGATCCGTCACTTCGGTCACCACACTGACGGGAGTTCTGCCATGACTGTCATTGACAATGTCCATAGACACTTCCAAAAGAGCGCCCTTATCGTCGGCTTCCGCAGTCCGAACGCGGTAGGTGTCCGGAACGATGTGGGTCAGATCAGACACCAGAAGTTTCACTTCCCGATAGAGACCTGCTCCGCTGTACCACCGAGAATCCTTCCCTGTACGGGCAATGACCTTTACACGATTTTCCTCTCCATATCGCAGAAAGTGGTCTGCCCGAACTAAGAAATCCGTATATCCGTGTGGGCAGCCTCCTGCCCGATTTCCGTTGATCAGAACGGAACTGTTGGTGTAAATCCCTTCAAACTCCAAATAAACAGCCCTGTCTTTCCACTCCTCTGGAACTTGAAACTTTTTTTCCAAAGCAATGGTTTTCTCAGGAAAATAGCCTTTTGCACTCCCTGAAGGGGCAAGAGGATCTCGTTTTTCTTCTAACATGCAGTCGTAAGGGAGCGTTCCCTGCCGGTCTGGTTCCTTTTCCGAAAGGACTGCCCACACATCGGTGCCTACACCAACCATCCAGTGGCGGTTAAAATCTTGCCGCAGCATATGGTTTCTCCTCCTAAAAAGACCGGCCTCCCAAACGGAAGGCCGGCACCTAAGTGTAAATATTTTCTATTAATCCAGCCTGTTGAAAAAAGTAAAGTGGTTTTTTAATAAACTATTTGCAGGAATGCTTTTCAGCAATTTTACAGTTCAACCTTGACGCCGCCAGCTCCCCGGATTGACAAGGTGTA
>UQQZ01000119.1 GCA_900543305.1 uncultured Oscillospiraceae bacterium | reverse complement strand
CCGATCTACTGGAGTTTATCCCGGTGATCTCCGTGAACCTGTCGGGGCTGGAATCCAATCCCGGGTTCAAGATCACTTTGCCCATGCTGCGCCGGGCCATTGCCGCCTTGACCTACGGTGACCTGCTGATGCTGCTGAAGAATCAGACAAAGCCCTATGAGGTCAACGCCGGGGAAAGCGACGGCCTGGTGGAGCAGTGGACCCAGAAACTGACCAAACTCTTCGAGGAGGGAAAAGCCTTCTCCCAGCGGGAGGTCCGGGAGTATTTCGATCAGATTGCCCAGTCCTTTGCCGACGTAAAACGCCGGAATGTGGTGAAAACCAAAGTGGGCGTAGTGGGAGAAATCTACGTGAAATATTCTCCCCTGGCCAACAACAACCTGGAACAGTTCCTCTTCGAGCAGGATTGCGAGGTAATGGTCCCCGGCATCCTGGCCTTTATGATCTTCAAGGTGGATAACCGGCTGGAGGACATCCGGCTTTACGGAGGCAACCAGGCCAAAAAACAGGTCTGCACCCTGCTGAAATGGTACTTCACCAAGTATGAAACGGACCTGATTGCAGCCGTGAAGAAATTCCCCCAGTTTACCGCCCCCGCCCCCTATGCCCACCTGAAAGAGCTGGCGGGCAAGGTCATCGGCTATGGCTGTAAAATGGGCGAAGGCTGGCTGCTTACCGCAGAAGCCATGGAGCTGGTGGAGAGCGGCTACGGCAACGTGGTCTGCGCCCAGCCCTTCGGCTGCCTGCCCAACCACATTGTGGGCAAGGGGATGATCCGCAAGGTGAAAAATATTTATCCCCAGGCCAATATTGTTCCCATCGACTACGACCCCAGCGCCACCCAAGTGAACCAGGAAAACCGGATCAAACTGATGCTGGCCGTGGCCCGGGAGCAGGAACGGGATCGGGAAGAGGCAGAGCAAACTCCTGCCGGCACCGCCCCCGCTCACGCGTAAACCCTCTTCCGGAATCGCCGGAAGAACCCTTCTTGCGGGAATCCCGGGAAGTTTTCCACGGGAAAAAGAGAGGATGTTGAAACTATGGCACAACGAAAAGTGATTCTCAGCGCGGACAGCACCTGTGACCTGGGCGAGGAACTCAAAGCCCGGTATGACGTGCAGTACTACCCCTTCCACATTATCCTGGAGGGGAAGGATTATCAGGACAACGTGGATATCCATGTGTCAGAGATTTTTCAGGCCTACCGGGACCGAAAGGCTTTGCCCCGGACAGCGGCCATCAACGTGGAGGAGTATGTGGAGTACTTCCGGCCCTGGGTGGATCAGGGGTACGACGTGATCCACTTCTGCCTGGGAGGGGCATTGTCCAGTTCCCAGCGCAACTGCGTGCTGGCCTCCCGGGAATTTCCCGGCCGGGTGTTTCCCATCGACAGCTGCAATCTGTCCACAGGCATCGGCTTACAGATCATCGAAGCCGGGGAACGGATCCAGGCGGGGATGTCCGCCGCGGAAGTGGCCCAGGCCATGGAGGGAATTATTCCCCACTGCCACGCCAGCTTCATTCTGGACACCCTGGAATTCATGCGGGCAGGGGGCAGATGCTCCGCCGTGGTGGCCATCGGCGCCAACCTGCTGGCTCTGAAGCCCTGCATTGAAGTCAACAGCCAGGACGGTTCCATGCGGGTGGGAAAAAAATACCGGGGCCAGCTGAAAAAAGTGCTTGCCCAATATGTGAGAGACAAACTGACCCAGTACGACAACATCAAACGGGGTCACCTGTTTATCACCTACACCACCATCGATCCCTCCTATGTGGAGCTGGTCCGCAAGACGGTTCAGGAAGTGATGGATTTCAAGGAGATTCACATCACCACCGCCAGCTGCACCATTGCCTGTCACTGCGGTCCCAACACCCTGGGAATCCTCTTCGAAACGGAATCCTGACAGGTTGGTCCAGACCCGGTTTGCCCCGTCCCAACCGCCTGTTGTAAGATACCTTTTCAAAAAACCGGCCCTGCCAAGAAGCCTGCCTGCTTCCTTGGGGGACCGGTTTTTTTGACGCCCTTTTCCGGAAGACCCTTTGGAAGCGGGACTTTTTGCCAACTCTACCAGAATTTTATGAAACTCAGGAAAATTTTTCGGAAAAAGTTGCGGCTGTCTTGGGGAAACTGTATAATGGAACTGGATTCCGGAGGCAGATGAGCCTCTATCCGAGAAAGGAGCACAATGCATGAGACCGGAACAAGATTGGATAAAAGACCTGGTGGTCTACCAGATTTATCCCCGCAGCTTTCAGGATTCCAACGGGGACGGCATCGGAGATTTGCCTGGGATTTTGAGCCGGATTGACTATTTGCAGGAGCTGGGAGTCAATGCCCTGTGGCTTTCCCCCGTATACCGCTCCCCCAACGACGACAACGGCTATGACATCTCCGACTACCAGGACATCATGGAGGAGTTTGGCACCATGGCCGATTGGGAACGGCTCCGGGACGCCTGCCACAGCCGGGGCATCCGAGTGATCATGGACCTGGTGGTCAACCACTCTTCCGACGAGCACCCCTGGTTCCGCCAGTCCCGAACCTCCCGGGATAACGACAAGAGCGATTACTACATCTGGCGGGATCCCTCTCCCCAGGGCGGCCCTCCCAACAACTGGGGGTCCGTGTTCGGGGGAAGCGCCTGGGAGTTTGAGCCTGCCCGGGGCCAGTATTACCTGCACATCTTCTCCAAGAAGCAGCCTGACCTGAACTGGGCCAACCCCAAGCTGCGGGAGGAGATCTACACCATGATGGACTGGTGGGCTCAAAAAGGGGTGGACGGCTTCCGGGTGGACGCTATCAGCTACCTGGACAAGCCCCAGGATTTCCCCGATTCCCCTCTGCCGCCTCAGCCTGACGGCTATTCCATTTTCTCCGGCCACATTGCCGGCCGGAAATTGACCCACGACTATATCCGGGGCATGCACGACCGGGTCTTCGGCCCCCACAACATGGTCACGGTGGGGGAGATCTCCGTTTCCTCTCCCCAGGAAATTGCCGACTACGTGGACCCGGACCGGCGGGAATTCAATATGGCCATCCCCTTTGTGGCTCCGGTGGTGGAGATCGCCACCTGGTCCCCGGAGAAGATTCTATCAGAGGCGGTCCAGGGCTGGGAGCTCATGGGAGAACGGGGCTGGTGGGCCCGGTTCTTCAGCAACCATGACAAGCCCCGTCAGGTGTCCCTGTACGGCAATGACCGGGAGTACTGGGAAACTTCCGCCAAGCTGCTGGGCATGGTCCTCCACACTCTGCCCGGCACCCCCTTCCTCTATCAGGGCGAAGAATTGGGCATGACCAACATGGCCTTTTCCTCCATCGACCAGTACAACGACCTGGACGCCCGGAACCGGTACCAGCAGCTGGTACTGGAGGGGAAGGATCCCCAGGAAGCCCTCCGCACGGTTCAGCTGGAAAGCCGGGACAACGCCCGCACCCCCATGCAGTGGGACGACTCTCCCAACGGAGGCTTTACCACGGGCACGCCCTGGCTGGGGGTCAATCCCAACTACACCACCATCAACGCCGCGGCCCAGCAGAAGGATCCTCACTCTATCTGGAGCTTTTACCGGAACCTGATCGCCCTGCGGAAAGAACATCCCGCCCTGGCCCGGGGAGGCTTTGAGCCGGTGAAGACACCGGTGCCCTCTCTGCTTGCCTATCGGCGTCCCTATGACCGGGAAACTCTGCTGGCGGTCCACAACTTCTCCGACCAGCCGGTGGAGGCTCCTCAGGATCTGATTCCCCAGGGAGCCCAGGTTCTCCTCTCCTCCTACGACCGGGAGGGGGGCTATCAGGGCACCTCTCTGCGGCCCTATGAATCCACCCTTTTCCTGGTGCCCCAGGAAACTCTGTAACGTTTGCCTTGCCAAAAGCCCAGTCCCTGATGTCAGGGGCCGGGCTTTTTTGCGGAGATTGAAACCCTTTACAGGGCCTTTACCCCTCCTTAACTTTTGCAAAATCTGGGAAGCCTGGGAACATTTTTTTGCGAAAAACGCCGAAATTGGATTTTAGCTCAATAAATTGGCAAAAGGGCATTGCACTTTCCCGGTTCCTTGTGTAATATGTAGCTGTTTTTCGAAAAAACGAACCTCGCTGGGAGGTTCCCTTTTGGAGGAGTATTTGCCATGACAAAAGATATGACCGTGGGTTCGCCCATGAAATTGGTGTTGAGTTTCGCCGTCCCTCTCATGTTCGGCAACTTGTTCCAACAGTTCTATTCCATGGTGGACACGGTGATCGTGGGCCGCTTCCTGGGCACGGGGCCTCTGGCGGCAGTGGGATCCACCGGCTCCATCAACTTCCTGATCCTGGGCTTCTGTCTGGGCACCTGCGCCGGATTTGCCATTCCTGTGGCCCAGACCTTCGGCTCCAAGGACTTTAAGGAGCTCAAACGCTTCGTGGGCAACATCATCTGGCTGGCGGCGGCCTTCTCCCTGGTGTTTACCGTGGCCACCGTGGCCCTGTGCCGGCTCATTCTCCAGTGGATGAACACCCCGGCAGACATCATCGACGACGCCTACAACTACATTGTGGTGATCTTCCTGGGCATTCCCACCATTGTCCTCTACAATGTGCTGGCCGGTCTGCTGCGGGCCGTGGGGGACAGCCGGACCCCAGTGATCTTTTTGGTGGTGGCTTCCCTGCTGAACATTGTCCTGGACCTGCTGCTGATCCTGGTGATCCCTCTGGGCGTGGCAGGCGCCGCTTGGGCTACGGTGATCTCCCAGGGAATCTCCGGCCTGTCCTGCCTGGTGTTTATCTGGAAGAAATTCCCCCTGCTCCACATTTCCCGGGATGACCTGAAACCCCGCCCCCAGTACATGGTCCGGCTCCTTTCCATGGGCGTGCCTATGGGGCTGCAGAGCTCCATCACCGCTATCGGCAGCATTTTGCTGCAAACCTCCGTCAATGGTCTGGGCTCCGTGGTGGTGGCTGCGGTTACCGCCGCCAATAAGCTCCATCAGCTTTTTGCCTGTGTCTTTGACGCTCTGAGCGTGTCCATGTCCACCTACGGGGGCCAGAATATCGGCGCTCGCCGGGGGGACCGGATCGGTGCAGGTCTTCGGGCCGGGATGATCATCGGCAGCATTTACTCTCTGGCTGCCCTGGTGGTGATCCTCCTCTTTGGCAAGCCTCTGACCCTTCTCTTTGTGGACAGCGCCGAAGTGGCCATCATCGACCAGGCATACCAGTTCCTGGTGGTCCAGGCTGCCTTCTACATTCCCCTGGCCGGGGTCAACGTGATCCGGCTGCTGATCCAGGGCATGGGTTACAGCAAATTGGCCATGTTCGCCGGCGTCTTTGAAATGGTGGCCCGGGCTGTGGTGGCTCTGCTCCTGGTGCCGAACTTTGGCTTTATGGCCGCCTGCTTCGGCAGCCCCATCGCTT
>UQQZ01000118.1 GCA_900543305.1 uncultured Oscillospiraceae bacterium | reverse complement strand
CTCTCCCAGATCAGGTGCATAGTCGCAAATCACTTCCAGATTTCCGGCAATGCCGCCTTTTACCCGAACTGTCACACTCTCCTGGGAATCTCCTGCAAAGGTTTCTTCCACATGGACCGTGTAGTCCGTATAATTGGTAATGCCTCCGCCCACCGCCTGAATTTGCAACCCCTGGCCAGGACCCTCCACTGTACCATGGATAATCAGGTTGGATTTTTCTGTAAGCTCATCCATGTCCATTTCTTCTATGATACCGGAAACCCTCTGAGTTACAATCTCACCACTATCTGCGGGTTCCCCAGCCGGAATCAAAACTCTGTTAGCCAAGAAGAAATTACCAGCTATTGCCACCGTTAAAAGCACACAGCAAGTTACAGAAGCTACGACGATTCCTTTAATGCAGCTGATTTTCTTTTTCATCATTGTCGCCTCCCCGATTTGTCTTTTGAGAAGATATATAACTTATCATGTCAACTATAGATGAATTGTAAAATATTTACTTCTGCTGAGGTAATATAGCGTTTTGTGGTATTTTTTGCCACTTTGCCATACATCACTCGGTTTTTATAAACATCATTTGCTGCGTTATCTGGGTCAATATCAGACAAACCATACACGTGTCCTGCTTCGTGGAGAAAAACAGTCCAAAGATCAAACGCATTTGGCTGCGCACTATTCGCCCAGTTGTAATACATATTTAAATTTATATCTGCTTCTGTGGTTATTCCATTTACAGTATACCATGTAGCTTGCCCAACATAATCTGTGCTATATATGTTCTTCCGATAAATACGATTAATGCCATCTTTCGTGGGATAATCCGTCGCCGAATGGCGAACCACCGAGTCTCGATATACCCCCTCTATACCACTAGGAAGATTATGGTTCCATTCCCATAACGCTTCGTTCATATGGCTTATTGTAGTTGTCCCAAAATCTGAATGAGGGATAAAAGTAATACGGGTATTGCCTGGAATTCTACGCCCATTCATAAAATCGGTTATAGAAGTGCGTAGTTGTGACGCCTCTGCTTGCACAAGCAACGGAAAGAAGCATATGGTAATGAGAGGTCCCAAAAGAACTAATAGGGAAAGAAATTTTTAAATAGTAATTTTTTCTTGTTCATACACAACATAGCAGCGCCTCCTAAACAATGTGGAAATGCATACCCCCAGAAGTATGGGAGAAATGTACTCTACAAAAAGCGGACGATTGCTAAGTACATAGGTATCCCCTCATTTCATCTCATCACATATAGGCTTATGACTCCTCCTTGCAGATTAATTATAACATAATTTCACTAATATGCAAATAGTATTTATATATTTTTTATATTTTTTGCACTATTTTCTGCTGATTCGCAGAGTTACAGCAGGTAAGCATCGTGGTGTTGGCGCTCATGCCAGTATGCTGGCAGATCTTCCCGATGCTGGGTCAGCATGGATGGGTTTCCCTGTCCTCGCAGAACATCAGGTAGGCGTAGACAGACAGCTCGCCGGGGCTTAATCCCAGCATGAAGATCTCATTGGGCAGAAGAAAATAATGGCCCAGTGGGCTTCGCTTGGTGTAAGTGTTTCCGATTTCCGTGGCGTTACCTCCCTCAGTGATTTTTTAAGATTCTGCACCTATGTCCATAGAAAAATTGGGTTTTGCAGCTTGTTCACAGGTATATTCTTGCAAGCATCCTCCAAAACCCTTTTTGCGAAGTCCTTTTCTTTGCTTACTGTCCCGCAAATTTTGAGGTGGCCCCTCCCCTGATTTCGGATAAGCAAAAGGCCGAGATTTCTCCCGGCCTTTCCTGAATTGTGTATTTTATTTCATCAAGGTTGTTACCATACCCAGGATCATGGAAGCAGCTTCCGCTCGGGTGGTATTGCCACCAGGACGGAGAGTGTTATCCTCATAGCCGTTGATGACCTGCAGCCCGGTAGCCCACTTCATAGCGGTCTGGGCCCAGGAGCTCACTTTGTCCCCGTCGGAGAATTTGCTCAGGTCCCCCACAGCGGGCAGGATGATCTCCTTATACTTTGCGTAGTTATAGAGCATCTGGGCCAGCTCCTCCCGGGTAACCGCTCGGTTAGGCCGGAAGGTGTTGTCCTCGTAGCCGGTGGCCACGCCGTTGATTCTGGCCCAATACACCGCGTCACCGTACCAAGCCTCGGCATCCACGTCCGAATAGGGATAGCCCAGATTCTCCTTGGAGATGTCCGGCTGGCCCTCCAGGTTGTACAGGATCTGGGCCACCATGGCCCGGCTCAGAGTGGTGTTGGGCTCAAAGGTGGTAGCGCTGGTACCGGTCATGATGCCGTTGTGGTACACATACTCCACCGCTCCCTGATACCAAGCCCCCTTTGTGGTGTCGGTAAAGGGCAACTCATGGCTCTTAGTGTCCAGGACGATGGCATACTCACTGGCGTGAGAGAGTTTCAGCGCCACATTGCCGCTGGCGTCCACCCGGGCAGCGGTTTCAAAGAGAATCTGCTTCCGGGTGGTATCGTAGTGGTACAGGTTCGCCCACAGGCCCTTGTTCTCCACCCCAAGAGGTGCGGTGAGAGTCATGGTGAAGCCAAACTCCCCATTGTGGGCAAGGGTTATCTGCACGGCACCCTTCTCCCCAGTCACCATATTGATCAGATCCACCGGGATGGTGCTGGTGTTCATGCTCACGCCTAGGACAATGTCCGTCAGGGTGGCGTTCTCGGGAATGTCTTTGCCATTCACAGTCCAGCTCACGCCGCCGGACAGATTCACCTTCAGGGTGATATCCTTGCCCTGCAACTCCTCAAAGACCTCTTTGTCCAGCTGATTGGTCTGACCGGCGCTGGGGGTAAGCTCCACGGTATCCCCGGGCTTGGCTGCCCTGATCTTCTCGATGGCCAGTTGGCTGAGAGTCTTGGTGGGCGGGACATAAGGCGGACTATGGGCAGGTATCCCAATTTTCAGCGGCTGGCTCACATTTCCCACCGCGTCCTTTACCACAATGTAAATATCCTTTGCGCCATTGCCTAAAAGATTATTAAGGGAAAAGGTCTGTTCGGTTGTATCGCAGGAAGTCCCCATCCTGGTGGTGTCGATAGTCGGGACGGCTGCGCCGCTTTCCACGACTTCATAGTAATAATTGCCCGCCTCGTCGCTGGTAAACGTCACGGTGGCGGCAGTTTCGCTATCGCGGTTCGCGCTGCCATTGTTTAAAGTCGGCGCGGTAGAGTCGCAGGAAACAGTAAGGGCAATTTCTTCAAACGCGCTAGCGTAGTCGGTTTTATAATCGCCGTTGTATTGTTCGCTGAACACATAAAGGGTATAGGTTCCGTCTACAAGTGTATTGGGGATTTTAAGGCTGACCTCCCCGCTTGTGTTAGTCGGCTGCAAAATTCTGCCATAATACTGCGCGCCACTGTTGTCCGCGAGGATGGCGGAGATATATTCATTTGCTCCGGTGGTTGCCCCGGAATAACTGAGCGTAACCGTACCGCCGGGCTTACCAATATCGGTCATTTCCGTAACATTGAAATTGCGGCTGTCGTCCAAAAGCGTTAATTTACATTCATTGATGCTGCCATCCTTGATTTTCACGTAGTCGAAGGAGGTGGCGTAGGCAAATTTGGAACAACTGCCTATGACAAGGGGGCCTTCGCCGCCTACATCGGCGTTGGCGATAGAGCCAATATCATTACCGTTGAGTATGACGTGCAAGGCGTTATCCGTCTCGATCCGCACCTCAAGCACATTGGTGTCACCATCCCTCACAGCGCCGACTGCACTCCCAACGCTTTCGCCGTTGAGGGTAACTTCCAGTTCGCCAGTGATGTAAGCTACCGCGGTGAGACTGCCAAACTTAAAAAGCTCCGTCTGAGCGCCTACGCCCGTACCCCCTGCCCTTATGGTACTAAAGGACACTGAAAGGCTGAAGCCTACCCCTCCGTTAAGCTTAAGGTTGACCGAGGCATTGCCAAACTGGCCCTCCTGCGTTTCCATTCTGCCATTGTTAAAAGAGACCAGTCCGTTCGTAGTGAGAGTATTGCCGTTGCCGCTGCTGTCGGAAGTGTCGTTGAAGTCCCATTGCCCCACAGTCCAAACAGTTTGAGGCTGAGAGGGAATAGCTTGCAATCCGCCGTCCGGCTTGCCGTTTCTAGCGGCAGATGTGAAGAGAACAGAGTTCAAATCTAAATTAAAAGCAGGTCGAGCAGCACAGCCATCGTACACGCGGTTTCCGCTTACACAACCACTGACCACGCCCGCAACAAGGTCCGTATCGTCCGCGGCAGGCGAGCGGAGCCACCACACACCGCTGTTATCGCCATAATTAGCGACACGCGCCGCGTCATTGATAAAGCCGTATTCGCTATTTTCCGCTTCCTCTGCCGACATAAAAAATACCCTGTCGCCGTTTAAGATATTGTCAGACGCTGCAAAATCAGAATATGCTGCGTCGTCTTTTGTTGTTTCCAGAATTGCAGCAAGTTCAGCAGCGGAAAAAGCGTCTGTTACACTGTTCCCATCAATTCCGGCAAAGTCCTTGCACCACGCCTGCGCGTCGCTGCCCTGCCATGCGTTGCTTGATCCGTCCTGCTTGAAATACACGCCGCCATCGGTGCCTGTTCCAAGCAGTTCCTCGGAGAGCAGGAAAAGTCCTCTTTCTCCTGTGTTGGTCTGGTCGTCCAGCACCCGCCATTTGATTGGACTATCCTTCCATGTGCCGTAATAGATATAGTTGTAACCGTTTGTACTGTCCCAGCCGTCCATATTTGCGGCAGTTCCATTGTCTACAAGCTGGATCACCTTGCCTGTTTCTGTTCCTGCTGCAAATGCCGCTGTCGGCAGCAATCCCACAACAAGGCAAATGGCAAGCAACAGGCTGACCAGTTTTTTCTTCATACAAACGCCTCCTTGCCAAATAGAGTGTTTTCCAGTCTTTTCCTATGATAAGTATAGCAGAACATCCGGGAGGCAGCAATGGTCCTTTTTGGGGGTCAAAAAGGGTCACTTTTCCTGGTGCTTTCCTGTTGAAAACTCCGGTTTTTCCCGGTGCCATGCGGTTTTTGGCAATATGCGGATATCCGAAGAGGAACTTCGGATGACGGGACATGAAATGAGCTTTCTTTTTCCATTATTCTGAGGTATACTAAAGCCAGAAACCTTTATGGAGAGAGGCGACCTCTATGATATCCCTTTTTGACCCTGGATGACAACACGGAGATTGTTCATTCGGATATGCGGCCCGACGGCACGGTAAAGGTTTATCTGGAACAGCCCGACACGCAACTGGGCTTCCGCCATGCCACCTGCATCCTGCCCAGCTACACCTGGGAGGACATTGTGGGCTTCAGCCAAGCGGAAATCGACCGCTATCAGGAAGTGATCGAATCCACCGCCCATCTGATTTTGGAATTCTCCCAAACTACTCCCGCATTCCGGAACGCACCCTGCGGAATATTATGTAGATCATCGAGGCTCGCAGTGAAGAGATCATTCAGAAATGGAAGAGCTTTTTTGGCGAGGCTAGGTATTATTGTTGAGGCTTTTCTGGGGATTTTTCGCCCATTTCGGCTCCAAAAAATCCCCATAGCATCAAACCAGCACCGCTTTTTTGCGGGCTGGCTGGAAGAATTGGGCAACACAGCCCCTTCCCCGCTCCGTGTAGCCCTACCCCACATCCACTCCAAAACCGCGTGCCGAGGGGCGAGTGCGTGCCAGTGGCACGCAAGCTGCGGCGCCGGTCTCCGCTGCCGC
>UQQZ01000117.1 GCA_900543305.1 uncultured Oscillospiraceae bacterium | reverse complement strand
CTAAAATCAAAACTTCGTTTTCAGAGATACAAAAGTCAGTCACTTCCCTTTGCATCTCAGGACCTTCCCCATACTGCCCAATAACATTCAGATATTTCCCTTCCAATGTAAAACGCTTTACTGATTTGGTCTTGAACTTATCAAGTACATACATACAGCTGTCTACGACAATGACTTTATCAACAACCCCTACCAAAGATTCTTCGGTAGTTTCCAATCGGACAGCAATCACCGTATCAAATAATTCATGCATTAGGCAATAGCCCTCAGAGTTAAACTCACCAGCATGAATAGTGATATTTTTTCCTGCCGAAACAGCAACCTCATGAAAAGATTCAGAGATGTAATCGTCCGACTGTATGCCCCTGAACAATGTTTCTGCCCTCTTTTGTCGGGAACATGAAAGCAGGAGCATGGATATTAAAAAAAAACACAAATACTTCATGTCAACATCCGGCCGATGCCAAACATGTTCCGGCTCCATATCCGCACACCTTTTTGTTATACTCCGTCCATGTGGCTGTCTGAGTCTCACTCACCGTTACCCCTGTTCCCGGTATCCCTATTGTAACAGAAGTGCCTGACGTTTTGGTATAAGTACAATCCGTGGTGTATTCTTCCCAATTAGTACCCCGAGGACCGCGTACAAATTTGCCATCATCAGCTGATGGCCCACCAACACCAGTAAAATGAACAGGGCTGCAATGATTCCTCCCAGACGGAAAGCAGAGGCAGCGAAACGTCTCGCCTTTTCCCAGTCCCCTTCCCCGATGGCGTGGGCCACTTTGATCTGTCCGCCCATTTTTGCCACCGAGTAGCAGCTGTCAGCAATCCAGAGAAAAATGCCTGCCGCTCCTACAGAGGCCACGGCAGCGCTGCCCAGCTTCCCAATCCAGATCATGTCTACCAAATTGTAGGCCATCTGAATAAACGAAGTGAGCATAATGGGGAGAGCCAGTTTTGCCAGTTTTCCTAAAATGCTCCCCTCCAAAAGATTGGTGTTTTGATTCATGGGGTCCCCCTCCTCCATTCGCAAAAAAAGGACCTGAGGCTATAGCGACGCCATAGTTTCAAGTCCACTGTCTATCTCATTGAGACTCTATTTGACTCTATACTACAAGATCCCCCTGTCATTGTCAAGGACATTTCACAGGGAAAAGAAGAGGCCCTATTGAGGGCCTGTTTCTCTTATTGATCCAGATACTGCCGGAAGGTTCGAAACATTCCCTGCTTCATGTTATTTCTCATGAGATCCCGGACTTCATGGATGCCGATCTGACCGTCGTGATAGAACCACCAGCGCACCATGGTCATCATATCCGAGGCAAAGAGCCCGGCGTAGAGATCCACATACTGGGAAAAATTGGCTGTCTTACCCTTAGGGGCGGTGAGGCTTTCCAGAATGTTGTTGTGGATCACCTGAACCATGGTTCCAAAGACGGGTTTTTCCAGGGGAATCTTCCAAAGAAGCAAATATTCCCTTTTGTGTTTGTACATGAACTGGAGCGCCTTTTCGAAATTTTGCTGATAGACCAGATTCTGGATGTTTTCAGGGGACGCGTTGATAAAAGCTACATCCATTTGCCGGCGGAATTCTTCCAGGGTCCTGGAAAGATACTGGTCCATCAAGTCAAACTTTCCTTTGTAATATTTGTAGAAGGTGGAACGGTTCACCATGGCAGTCTGGCAGAGCTGATCCACAGTAATCTTATCGAAGGGCATTTCCGCCAGATTGGTCAGAAGGGCCTGATCAATCTGATGTAAGGTTTTCACGACTCTCAAATCTGTTGGGACCATACCTATACAACCTCTACAAACTTTCTGAGATAATCGACAAAAAGGGCCGCTTTGTTGGATAAACGTCAAATCCAAAAAAACTGGTGGTAGTCATCGGAAGGGGGGATTGTTAAAATAATACCATACAACAGTATTATACCAATATTCTGGGAAGAACACCAGTGGACAATGAGACGAAATTCCCAACAATTCTGGCTGAAGATGTCAAAAATGGCTGTTAAGGTGATGGGGATCTCTGCCGGGCGCAAAATGGGAACAGTGAGATCCTGCTCAAAGGGCGCTGAGGGTATGCGGTACCCTGGAGCAGATGGAAGGCGGTGAACAGAAGTTTTTCATCCAGGCGAACGGACTGTTTGAGGACCGCTCCATGGTGGCAGGACGGGCCAAGCATCTGGAGAAAATCGCCTAAACCCAGGGTGGATTCTTTTCTGGACCAAAAAAGAGGAAGCTGGTGCAGGAGAGAAAAGCCATGTGCGCCCAGAAGACCCACAAGGGAATTGACGGATACTGTGAGAAAGGAGTTGGCCTATGAGCGTCACCATTGAAATTGACGGCAAAAGGATCCAGGCGGAGGAAGGAATGAATCTGCTGGAAGCAGCGCTGCAAAACGGCATGTATATTCCCCATTTGTGCCACCATCCCGATTTGCCCGATATCGGATCCTGTCGCCTGTGCATTGTAGAGGTAGAGGGAATGGAAGGGGTGCATCCCTCCTGCAAGCTGCAAGTGAAGGAGGGCATGAAAGTGACTACTGACAGTCCCGCCATCGCCCCCTTGCGGAAATTGGCCATGGAACTGCTGTTGGCAGCCCATCCGGAAGATTGCTCCACCTGTCCCAAATATGGCCGGTGCGAACTGCAAACCTTGATTCAGTACATGGGGGTTTCCGCCACCCGGATGAATACCCGGGTAAAGGGTTTTCCCCAGAACGACAAAAACCCTTTGCTGATTCACGATATGAACCGGTGTGTGTTGTGCGGCCGATGTGTACGGGCCTGCAATGACCTGCGAGGCGTAGGGGTGCTTCAATACAATAAAAAAGACCTGGAAACCTATGTGGGCACTTTGCACGACAAGCTTTTGAAGGACGCAGATTGCCGTTTCTGCGGCGCTTGCGCGGAAGTCTGCCCCACAGGTACGATCCGGGATATGGCAGAGTTTACCCCTGTGGAGAAAAAGGATACGTTGATTCCCTGCCAGGCCACTTGTCCTGCCCGGACGGATGTGCCCCGCTACGTGCGTTTTGTGAAGGAAGGCAAGTTCAGCGAGGCGGTGGCCGTAGTTCACGAGCGGTTGCCTTTCCCGGAATGTTTGGGCCGGGTATGCGCCCATCCCTGTGAGAGCAAGTGCCGCCGTGGAGATGTGAACGAGCCCATTTCCATCCGAAATATCAAGCGCTATGCAGCGGAACATGGGGACAATGCCCTGTGGAAACAGAACAGCAAACACTTGGCCCCTACCGGAAAACGGGTGTGCGTAGTGGGAGGCGGTCCTGCAGGCATGACGGCTGCTTATTATCTGGCCAAACAAGGGCACGAGACCGTACTGAAAGAGGCTTATCCCACCCTGGGAGGCCAGATGTCCTATGGAATTCCCGCTTATCGCCTGCCTCGGGAAGTGGTGGCCAAAGAAGCCGCTTACTTGAATGACGCGGGAGTCAAGGTGGAAACCGATTGCCGTGTGGAAGATTTTGTGGCCCTTACCCAGGATTACGACGCAGTGCTGTTGGCGTTGGGAACCCACAAGGGTGTGCGTCTTCCCATGGAAGGAAACGACTTGCCCGGGGTCTTGGTGAATACCGAGTTTCTCCGGAATGCTTCTATGGGCACTCCTACCGGAATGGGCAAACGGGTGATCGTGCTGGGTGGCGGTAACGTGGCCTTTGACTGTGCCCGGACAGCTCGCCGGCTGGGGGCAGAAGAAATTCATCTGGCCTGTTTGGAAGCCCGGGAGAAAATGCTGGCCGACGAGGAAGAGATCCGGCAAGCTCAGGAAGAGGAAATTCAGATTCACCCTGCCCACACCTTTGAAGCCATTGTGGGAGACGGTCATGTGGAGGGGGTCCGGTTCTGCCGCGTAAAGTCCTTTACCTTTGATGAAAACCGTCGGGCCATCATTGAAAAAGAAGAGAATTCCGCCTATGTGATTGAAGCGGATACGGTGATCTTCGCTGTAGGCCAGCGCACAGACATCACTCCGGAAGCCGGCCTGGAACTGGGCCGGGGCAATTCCATTGCAGTGCAGCTGGGCAGCCTGAAGACCAGCGTGGAAGGCATTTACGCCTGTGGAGATGCGGTTTACGGTACCCATACGGTCATTGAGGCAGTGGCTGCCGGACGGGCCGCGGCCAGTGAGATTGATCTGGCCCTGGGAGGCAACGGAGACATTTCCGAAAAACTTGCACCGGAGGAGAGTGTGGATCCTCAGATCGGGAAGATCCCGGGATTTGGATACGAAGAGCGAAAAAATGAAAGCGTCCGTGGCGCCGGTGACCGGTGCGGCGATTTTTGTCAGGTAAGTGCTGGCATTCCTGACGGGGAAATCTGCCAGGAAGCTGGCCGTTGCCTGCAATGTGACTTGCGGTTCCAGATCACTGGCCATCGGATTTGGAGCGATTACACCGAAGAGGCAAAGGAGGTGGGGAAATGAGCCTGCTGCAGAATCATACCGAAGCGCTGAACCGGCTGCGCAACATCACCCTAGAAGAACTGGAACGCCAGTTGGGAGGGATGGATCCCGTTTCCGGCAGGGTGGTGGGCGCCCTGTACAACGCAGATACCGAGGGCATGAAAAATATCCTGCTGCAAGCAAACCCTGCCGGCGTGATTGCGGGTTTGAAAATTGCCGCCCTGCTGACAGGGGCCAAAGGAGCGGAACTGGTGGTCAATTGCCAGATCAACCAGCAGGAGCTGGAAGCTGATGCGGGCATCGTGGACTTGTCCCTTACGGTGACTCAGGCTGCCCTGGTCAATAAGGCGCTCCACAAAAACGACCGGCTGTTCTCCTTGGAGGAGCTGGCCGCTCTGGCGGACCGGTTCATGGGCAATGAACCCGGTTTGCTGGTGGCTTTGGATGACGACATCCCTTCTGAGCAGGATCCTGCCACTCCGGTTTGGCAGTTGACAGGAGAGTGCAAAGGAATTCTGGCAGATCACCGTTTTTACGAGGCGGGTACCCTCAAAAACATGACCCTTGTCCAGCTTCACAGCCGTTCCGGCGTGATTCACCGGTTGACCCCTTCGGATTGCCCGGTGGACGTGGCCAAGAAACAGATATTGACTTTGCGGGAAAAGAGCTGTGGAAAGTGCACCTTTTGCAGGGAAGGATTGTACCAGCTGGCGGAAATCTTTGAGAATATCTCCAATGGCCGGGCCAAAACTACGGATTTGGATTTGGCCCGGGAGATTGGCCAGGCCATGACCATTTCCTGTAATTGTACCTTGGGTGAAGAAACCGGACTGCCCGCCCTTTCGGCCCTGGAAGCATTTGCAGGGGAAACGCTGGCCCATGTGCGCCGGAAGGAGTGCGCCGCCAACGCCTGCCTGGCGCTGACCCAGTTCTATGTGGATCCTCAGCTTTGCAAGGGAAGCGGCGCCTGTCTGGCAGTTTGCCCGGCCCAGTGCATCGAGGGGGGAGAAGGCCTTGTCTCTGTCATTGACGGGTTCGACTGCACCCGATGTGGAAAGTGTATGGAGGTATGCGAAAACGGGGCGATCAAGCGGGTTTCCGGCCGGTTGCCCAAGTTGCCCTCTTCGCCGGTACCGGTCAAGGGAGCCAAACTTGCAGCCCAGGAACCGGGAGAGGAGATGGTTCACCGTCCTGTTAAGCGGAAGCGGGTTTTCGCGGCGCCTGTTAAAGCATCCCAAGGGGAGGAAACCCCTGCCATCCAACAAACACAACAGCCAAAACAAATTGAGGTGAAGATCATGAAAACCATCGAAACCGATGTGGTTGTAGTAGCTGGCGGCCCTGCGGGGCTGGCCGCC
>UQQZ01000116.1 GCA_900543305.1 uncultured Oscillospiraceae bacterium | reverse complement strand
CATACCGCCTTTTCTTGTTATCCAGCCCTCCGGCTGTATCGGTTGAGCAAAAGTCCGCGTGGGATTGATGTGGTATCTTTAACTTTGGGAAACTCCAGTTTCCCATTTACTTATCGCCTGAACACTAATTTGCAATTTTTCTGCGAGTTCTCCCTGGCTAATCATCTGCCTCCTACGCAACTTCTGAATAATTTGCCCTATGTATGCCATATTGTTCTCCTTTCGATCAGTTTGATAAGAACATTCTAACAAGAAACAAAGACAGTGACAATCGAATCGTATTCGACTGTTTTCAACCGCTAGTTTATAATCAAGGGCAAAGTCCAAAGGCATATTTTAACTTTGCTGGATTTACACCTGCCTGGTACAAGAATACTTTTCACGGCCCTTTTCTTTTGTTTATTGCGGCGCAAATTTTGAGGTTCGCGCAGCCTTCGAACAGAAGAAAAAATAACTAGTCCGGTTGGCTCGCTAGACTATATTTTAGCCCAGCAATTGGTTGCTAAATAAGGGGATCACGGGGCTTTGCCCCGCTTAAATGTGCCTGGCGAACAGCCAAGCGCTCTGCTTGCCCTGCCGAAAGCAGGAAATTTCCGCAACCCCTATTGTGACACCGTGGAGAATGGCTCAGCGCTGGGAAAATCCGGCATCTACAACCCACACCTTGACGCCAAGACCCTTTTACCGACCCACACTTTTCCGCCCTGTTGGAACCTCCGAAAAAGCCCGTAGCGACCGGCTCTGCCGGGCACTGTGAACCCGTGTAGGTGCCGCTCTTTGGCGCCTACCCTTTCTCCTGCTCTTTTTTCACACCTCCCTCCACTGCTCGATTTTCGAGGGATATGTTACGGTCAGCGGAGAATTTTTTGCTAGCTTGTGGGCCAGTTTTTTCTTCTCTGCCTTGCTCTGTCAGCTTCCTTTGCCCCTCCCCCGTAGGGGAAGGGGCTGGCTTTTCCTCCACTTTCAGTTCCTCGGTTTTCTATTACGGAGGAGCCCTGTGCTTTGCCCCAGAAAAAGATGGGTACCTCGTACCCGAGGGCTTCTCTGGGAATGAGCCGTCGACTCATTTTGCTCACAACCAGCTCACACGGCTTCAACAGGGCCTGTTTGGGGCATCGCTGGTGTCGTTTCCCTACTCGGCTTCCAAAACCGCACACAGGGCCACACGGGGCCGAGTTTGGGTTTACCGTTTTTTCTTGGTGCGTTTCTGCTCCGGCAAGGCTGCCAAATCTTCCTCCAGCTTGTAATTCACCGCCTCTTGGATAGGACGGATCGTATAGAGCAGATTGCCGTTGCGCACCAAGCCTGCCTTAATTTTTATCTTCGTGGGTTCTGTGTCGATCAGTCGCTTATCTTCCAGCTGCCGTATGTATTTTGCAACCGTGTTAGCGCTCATGCCTGTGTGCTGGCAAATCCGCCCAATACTGGGCCAGCATTGATGCGTTTCCCTGTCCTCGCAGAACATCAGGTAAGCATAAACCGACAGTTCGCCGGGGCTTAATCCCAGCGTGAAGATTTCATTGGGCAGAAGAAAATAATGGACCAATGGGCTTCGCTTAGTGTAAGTATTTTTAATCTCCGTGATGTTACCTCCAAAATGTTTTCCAAGATTTTACACCTATGTCCATAGAGAAATTGGATTTTACAGTCTGTTCACAGGTATATTCTTGCAAGCACCTTCCAAACCCCTTTTTGCGAAGCCCTTTTCCTTGTTTACTGTCCCGCAAATTTTGAGGTGGCCCCTCCCCTGATTTCGGGTAAGTAAAAGGCCGGGATTGCTCCCGGCCTTTCCTGCATTGTGTA
Organism: uncultured Oscillospiraceae bacterium; assembly: GCA_900543305.1. Classification (GTDB taxonomy): domain Bacteria; phylum Bacillota; class Clostridia; order Oscillospirales; family Acutalibacteraceae; genus Acutalibacter. The sequence continues at coordinate 4,009 of UQQZ01000116.1, read as the reverse complement.
TTTTATTTCATCAAGGTTGTTGCCATACCCAGGATCATGGAGGCCGCCTCCGCTCGAGTGGTGTTTCCGCCGGGACGGAGGGTGCTATCCTCATAGCCGTTAATGACCCCCAGCCCGGTAGCCCACTTCATAGCGGTCTTGGCCCAGAGGCTCACCTTGTCACCGTCGGGAAACCTGCTCAGATCGCCCACTGCGGGCACGATGATCTCCTTATACTTGGCGTAGTTATAGAGCATCTGCGCCAGCTCCTCCCGACTCACAGCCTTGTCGGGACGGAAGGTGTTGTCCTCGTAGCCGGTGGCTACGCCGTTCAAACGCGCCCAGTATACTGCGTTACCGTACCAGGCCTCGGCATCCACGTCCGCATAGGGATAACCCAGGTTTTCATCAGAGATGTCCGGTTGGCCCTCTAGGTTGTAGAGGATCTGCGCTACCATGGCACGGCTCAAAGTTATGCTCGGCTCAAAGGTAGTGCCGCTTGTGCCGGTCATGATGTCGTTACGGTACACATACTCCACCGCAGCCTGGAACCAATCCCCGTCAGCCACGTCAGTGAAGGGCAGCTCATGGCTCTTTTCGTCCAGGACGATGGCATATTCCGAAGCATGGGTAAAGGGCAAGGACACATTGCCGTTCGCGTCCACCTTGGCAGCAGTTTCAAAAAGCATTTGCTTACTGGTGGTATCGTAGTGATACAGGTTCGCCCACAGGCCCTTATTTTCCGTGCCCAGGGGAGCGGTCAGGGTCAGGGTGAATCCGAACTTGCCGTTATGGGCCAAAGTCAGCTGGACGGCGCCCTTTTCTCCCGTTACCATGTTGATTACATCCACAGGGATCCCGCTGGTGTTCAGTTTTACACCCAGGTCCAGGTCAGTGAAATCAGTGTCGGCGGGAATGTCCTTGCCGTTGATCTCCCACTTGACACCATCTCCCATGTCCAGTTCCAAGGTCACATCCTTGCCTGCCACGGTTTCAAACACTTTCGCGGGCACTTCAGTGGTGCCGTTCATATCTACAGCCAAGGTACTGCCGGAGGGCGTTTCGGTCACTTCCTCCTCGATCTCTGTCCAGCCGTTGGAATTGCCGGTGCTGGGGCCGGAAGGCTGCGGCGCGGGATTGGAGAGAACGGCACCGCACTTGGTACAGATACCGTTCACATAGTTGTGGCCTGTCGCCTGCACCACTGTTTCAGCCAGGGAAGTTTCAGTTTCACCTTTTTCATCGCCGAAAACTTTCTCACAGTTCTCGCAAGTCCAGTAGGCATTGTTACCCGCCTTCGTGCAGGTGGGATCTTGGGCCTCTGTCTTAATAAGACTATGACCGGTAGCCAGAATGACAGTAACATTTCCTTTTGCTCCACACCGCGCACATACCTGATACTTACTTCCCGCTGTTGTGCAGGTGGCCTCCGTTTCCACGACCCATGCTTCGCCGTATTGATGGCCGCCGTAATAGTCTTCGCAGATGTTTGCCAGCACCATGGCACTGATCTCTCCCGTGACACCAGCCGTAAGCGTTCCATCTCCTGCAGCGTTCAGGCTCGGGTTCTTTTCTCTGTCAAAGGAGCAGTCGGAGAAAACCCCGCCGGTATACGTTCCGATAAAACCGCCCGCCTCATACTCAGACGACGCAGAGGTTACGACACCCGCCGCATGGCAGCGTGTTGCCGTAGAAGCGACGCTTTCCCCGGAAAAGCCTCCGACTCTCGGGTCCCAGTCGGTGACACTGCTGGCAACGGCTCCATAGGAGACGCAGTTTGCAAACTTGCCGTACTCGGCGTAGCCCGCAAAGCCGCCCAGCCGCCAGTCATTTCCGTTTACCTCCACGTTGGCAGCACACTGGGTGTAGGTAGAAGCGCCGGCAGAGTCCTGCAAAATGGCGCTGGTGGAATAGCCCACGAAGCCGCCAAGTGCCCAAGCACCGTCTATCGTGCCGGACGCTGTGCAGTTTTCATAGACGGAGCCGCTGTCGTTCCCAACAAAGCCGCCGCAGTTGCTGGCACCGGAGATAGAGACTCCGTCTACATGGCAGTTTGTTGCCTTTACCCAGCTTGCATATCCGAGCATTCCGCCGATATTGTTATTACCATTTGTGCGGGTCACATGAACGGAACCGGATACCGTGATATTTTCAAACACGACAGACTGGGTATCGCTGCCCATAACATTTCCCACCAAAATTGCGCCGGAGCATTCATTTAATCCGGTTTCATCCACATAAACTGTTGCACCGGTGATGGTCAGATCCTTTGCTCCAACGGGAGAACCGTTTTTTTGAATGCTGATTTTACCGAACAGTCCGCCGCAATAATGATCGATTCTTTCATCCACAGACATTCCGCTGATGGTCTTATCATTTCCGTCTAAAAAGCCCTGAAAACTATTGTTGATTGTGTTGCCGGAAGATGGCCACTTATAAAGCCCAATAGGAACCCAGCGGTAGGCTCTCAAATCAATGTTTTCTGTCAGAACAAAAAAGGTGTTTTGATACGAAGTCCCCTCGCTGACATCTTTAGAAAGCTTAGCAAGTTGTTTAGCGGTAGCGATCTGGTAAGGATTATCCTCAGTGCCGATACCGCCGTCGAAGCTAGAGGCTGCATAATCTGTCCATACCTCTTCTGGGGTTGCGGCAAATACAGCGACAGGCAGCAGCCCCAGGCACAGGGCCAGGACGCAAAAGAAGCTCAAAAGTCGTCTTTTCATACGGTTCCTCCTCGTTGGTTGACAGGAGGGCATTCCTGCGTCAGACAGGTTCCTGTCTGACGCAAGGGGGCGCCCCCTTGTGATGGTGTCTTATTTTCTTCATATCGGGCGCAGACCGCCGCGATCAGCGGCAGGCTCTTTGACCCGATGGAGCGGATCTCCAGCAGCCCCTCCGGCCCGGCCCGCTGCATGGCGCACAACTGCTCCATGCGCTCCACCCCGCCCCGGCCCAATGCCAGAGCGAGCCGCCGCAGCTGAGCCCGCTGGGCGGGAAACGCCTGCTCACAGGCGGTAAAGTATGCTTTGACCATGGGTTTCTCCTTTCTCCGGCGGTGATCTGTTTGCGCTGTCAAGAATATTTTATGGGATTTTTGTGCCTCTTTCCAGTACGAGAGATGCCGCAACCTGCGGCAAAACTGGTACTTGACAAATTGACTTTTTTGTGCATAGGCCGTATAATAAAGAAAATTCCCCCGAAGGAGGGATTGCATGGAACCATTGAACCTCGCCGTCTGCGACGATCTGCCGGAGGAACGGGAAGCCCTACTTGCCCTGCTGGAACAGGCTCCCATTGCCACAATCTGTACCCAGTTTGGGAGCAGCGAGGAGCTGCTGGAAGCCTTCCGTCCCGGCAAATTTGATCTGCTGCTGATGGATATTTATATGGACGGCATGACCGGCGTGGAGGCCGTGCAAAAGATCCGGGAGATGGACGAATCCATCCCCATCGCCTTTACCACCACCAGCACCGAGCATACCCTGGAGAGCTACCGGCTTTCGGTGCTGAAATACCTGGAAAAGCCCGTGCGCCAAAAAGACATCAATGACCTGCTGCATCTGGTGAAGCTGCAAAAGGACAGCGCCCCCCGGCTGACCATCCGGCAAAACGGCGAGACGCAAAAAATCCCGCTTGCAGAGCTATTCTATCTGGAGCAGCAGGGGCACCATGTGATGCTTTCCAGGAAAGACGGCAGCGTTCTCCAGCTTTACGGCAAGCTATCCGACCTGCTGCCCCAGCTGGAGGGGCAGGCCTTTTTCTGTCCCCACAAAAGCTACTGTGTCAACCTGGCCTTTGTCCGGGGGATCAACGAGGAATATCAGTGCTATGAAATGGCGGACGGGAAAAAGGTTCCCATCAGCCGCCCCAACCGGGCAAAAGCCAAACGGGCCTGGGAGGACTACCTGTTTGCTCGGACAAGGGGGGAAACGTAATGGAGCAGTTATTCTACATTTTCTGCACAACAGTGCCCAGCCACATTATCCCCTTTGTCCTGTTCTGGAACTTTCAATGGCGGTCCCGTACAGCG
>UQQZ01000115.1 GCA_900543305.1 uncultured Oscillospiraceae bacterium | reverse complement strand
TGCTTACAAATGCGGGCGGCCGGGCCTGCCGCCCCTACGGAAACGGAGAGGAAGGGACAAGGGGGACATCTGCATCTGTATTGTTGTTTATGGACAATGCTATTATAATATGAATGTAAAGACAATTATCAAACCTCAAAAACTGCGATTTTTGAGGTTAACCTATTTTCTGACCGCAAATTTTAGGGATTTTGAGGTGTACGATATACACCTGGCGGAAAACATCGTTGTTATTCGTGGACCCCGCGCATGCGGGGATGATCCCAGGGCCATGCCTGCCCACATGCCCATGACAAAGTGGACCCCGCGCATGCGGGGATGAACAGCTGGTACTTCAAAGAATAATCGGGAACGATTTATATACATTTTGGAATTACGGGTTTAATCAATACCAGTTTATAGGGAGTGAAAAGTGATTGAGTGGTTAGGTGGCTAAGTGGCTATGAAACCAGGTTACTTCTTGAAGTCGGGTTAAAAACGCCAATCTCAGTCGGATTAAAACAACCAGGAGGCCGGGAAGGGTGTGCCTGCGGCGCACCCCTACGGCGTTGGGATCGGATGTTGTTTGTTCAACCAATTTGGAGGAAGTTGTCGTTGACCAGGCGGAGAATAAGCGTTGTTGTCATCAGCTCGACGGAGACGGCGTAGGGGCTTCCCGGAGGGGAGCCCGTCCCGGCCTCCGGTTTTTTGTGTTGGGAGATTATTTTTTTACTGGGAGTTTTTTTACACAGGGGATGTGGTATAGTAGAGGGAGAAAAGGAGGGGATGGAAGTAGACTGATAATAGTAGTAAAAATTGTCGTAAAAATACAATAAATATGATAATATAAAAGAGTGATGAATAAACTGAAAGGGGTAATGACATGACAATCCGGGCTGTATGGGATTTACCGGCAAAAGCAAATCGGAAAAATCCGGACGAATGGCTCCCTTTATGGATGCATTTACGGGATACAGCCGCTGTGATGGATTATCTGATTTCCGTATGGCTGCCTGATTCAGTGAAAAAGGCTATAAATCCTGCAGGAAACGAAGAGCAGCTTTGGAAAATGGCTGTGCTTCTGGGTGCCCTTCATGATTTGGGAAAGGCGACCCCCGCATTTTGCAGTATGATCCTGCAAAATATAGAAGGAATAGAGAATCAATTGGAGGAAGAGGGCCTTCCGATTTCAGGATATAAAGTATTCACCAGCCGAAAAGCATCCCCGCATCCAATAGCTGGGGAAGCCGTATTGCTGGCAAGAGATTTTCCTTTATGTTTTGCTGCCATGGTTGGTGCCCACCATGGAAAACCCCATGCCAAAGAGGGAAAAGGATGGGAAAAGAAGCAGCTTTCACCTTATTCCATCCATCATATCAATTATTATGACCGGTCGGAACTGGATATGGCTGAACAGTGGAAAGAAATGCGCAGCCGGTTCATAGAACAGGGATTCCAGATGGCAGGCATTTCTTCTCCACAGGACATTCCTGAAATCTCCATGCCGGCCCAGGTTCTGCTGACAGGTCTATTGATCATGGCTGACTGGATTGCCAGTAACGAAATCTACTTTCCCCTGATTTCCGTTGATAAGTGTGGGGAAGAAATCGATTATGCCGAACGAATTGAAAATGGCCTTTCGCAGCTGGAGTTGCCACCGCCCTGGAATTCACAATGTTACAGCCTCTCTGATCAAACTTTTGCCGAACACTTTGGTTTTCTCCCCAATTCTGTCCAGAAAGCAGTCATTGAAGCCGTGGAACAGGCCAGAAATCCGGGGATCTTTGTACTGGAAGCGCAGATGGGAGTTGGGAAGACTGAAGCTGCGCTGGCCGCAGCCGATTTGCTGGCCAGCCGAAAGGGCAGCGGTGGACTGTTTTTCGGGCTGCCAACCCAGGCAACCTCCAATGGTATTTTCCCCCGGATTGCAGATTGGGCTGCTGAAGAAGCCCAGGCAGAGACGGCCAGTTTGGGAATACGGCTTGCTCATGGCGCCGCAGAAATGAATGACGACTACAGATCCATTTTCCATGGAACAGCATCTACGGATGAAGATGGAGAGCCGCTGTTGGTCCATCCCTGGTTTGAAGGGAGAAAACAGGCACTGTTGACTGATTTTGTGATTGGGACTGTAGACCAGCTGCTCCTGGCTGCCCTGAAGCAAAAACATGTGATGCTGCGGCATCTGGGCCTGGCAGGAAAAGTGGTCATCGTAGATGAATGTCATGCGTATGATGCATATATGAATCAGTTCCTGGGACGGGCAATGGCCTGGTTGGGCGCCTATCAGGTACCTGTTGTCCTGTTGTCCGCCACCCTGCCTTATGCCAGGAGGACTGCTTTGATACAGGCGTATCAGGGAATTGTCAATGCGGACAGCGGAGCCGGGGAGCCCTGGATGACCAGCAAAGAATACCCCTTGTTGACATGGACTGACGGAAATCAGGTCAAACAGAAAAAGATTCCTGTGGAAGGAACTTCGAAAGAGGTTCGGTTGCAGCGGATTTCCGATGCAGACATTCCGGATATCCTGAAACACCGGCTGGGCGCAGGGGGATGTGCGGGTATCATTGTGAATACGGTAAAGAGAGCCCAACAATTGGCGTTACATTTGAAAGATTCGCTTCCAGAGGATGAAATCATCCTCTTTCATGCTGGATTCATCCTGGGGCAAAAGACCGCTTTGGAAAAGGAAATACTGAAACGGATCGGGAAAAAATCTGGCGAAAACCGAAACAACCTGGTGGTCGTTGGAACCCAGGTTATGGAGCAGTCTCTGGATATAGATCTTGATTTGCTGCTTACGGACCTCTGTCCCATGGATCTGCTGTTCCAAAGAATCGGACGGTTGCATCGGCATGCCAGAAAACGGCCGGATGGCTTGAAGCAGGCAACCTGTATGATTCTGGGTGCCAAAGAAGACGAAGAACTGGATGAGGGAGCAAAAGCGGTTTATGAGGAATATCTGCTTTTGCGGACAAAAGAACTTTTGCCGGACAGATTCATCCTGCCGGATGATATTTCTCCCTATGTGCAGGACGTGTATGATGAGTCCTACAGCATCGCTCCTGAAAAAGAAAAGGAGGCGAAGGTAAAATATGACCAGCATATGGCTGACGGAAAAAATGCTGCAAAAACAAACTGTGTGCCTCTTCCCAGGAAAACAGCAAGATTCAAGGCAAGAAACACGTTGGAAGGCTGGCTGGACAACACGCCAGCCATGAATGAAATCCAGGCAGAAGCCAGTGTGCGCAATGGCCCGGACAGCATTGAAGTGATCCTTTTGGAAAAAGATCTGACAGCAAATGCACTGAAGGATGTCTGGCCAGGAAATCAGCGGTTTGCTTGGGATGAACCGTTGAACAATGCTGATGCCCTGCGTGTCTACCAGCAGAAAATACGGCTGCCTGCACGGTTTGGCCAGCCTTGGATAGTACAGAAAGTCATTCAGGAACTGGAGAAACAGACTAAACAATGGGTTCCTCAATGGCTGAAGAATCCCTATCTTTCCGGAGAGTTGTTTTTGGTTTTGGAAGAAAATGGCAAAGGGAAACTTGCCGGGTATGAGATTTCCTATGATCCGCTGTTGGGACTCATCTATGAAAAGGAGAGTGGAGAATGAACGAACGAGAATTCAATCTTGTGGATGAACCCTGGATTTGTGTGCTGCGTAAAGATCTGCAGGTTGATACCTTGTCTTTGAGGGACGTATTCCTCCATGGACAGGATTATCTTGACCTGGGAGGTGAGAATCAGCCCCAGAATTTTGCCGTACTCCGCCTGCTGATTGCTCTGGCATATACCATTTTTTCCCGGGTGGATGAAAATGGAAAAGCCATGGATATTGCGGAAATCACTGATCCGGATGAAGCGGCAGATGAAATCCTGCGGCGTTGGGGAGCCTTATGGGAAAATGGACGGTTTCCCCAGGAGCCTGTTTTGCAGTATCTGGAGCAGTACCATGACTGCTTCTGGCTTTTTGATCCGGAAAGACCTTTTGGTCAGGCTCCCGGCGCCGTTCAGGGAACCCAGTATGGTGCTTCCAAACTGATTGGTGATATTTCAGAAAGCAGCAATAAGATCCGGCTCTTTTCCAATCGTGCCGGGGAAGAGAAAAACACCCTTTCCTATCCGGAAGCCGCCCGGTGGCTCCTGTTTGTCAATGCCTTTGATGATACGTCAGCCAAACCCAAACAAAAGGGATTGCCTTCACCAGGCGCTGGCTGGGTGGGGAAACTGGGAATGATCCAGAGTGTGGGAAAGAACCTGTTTGAAACCATACTCCTGAATCTGACTTTTTTAAAAGACGGAGAAGAATTATGGGGCGAAAAGGCCAATCCCAACTGGGAACATCTGCCTAAAGAGGACGAACGGACAGAGATCTCTGTTCCGGATAATTTGGCCAGCTTGCTTACCCTACAATCCAGGAGGTTGTTGTTGGAACGGGAAAATGGAAGAGTAACAGGATATCATCTGCTGGGTGGTGACTTTTTCAGTAATAATGGTAAAGATGGCGCTTTCAATGAACAGATGACTGTATGGAATGAGCCTAAAGATCTGAAAAAGCAGTTTTTCCATCCTCAGAGAATTTCACCTGGAAGGCAAATGTGGCGTGATTTTGGCAATTATTTTGTAAACCAGTCATCGGAAGAAACCCATCAGAACAGGCATGTTCCTGGAATCATCAGTTGGCTGCGGTCTTTGCAGGAACTGGATTTGCTTCCTTCTGCAGAAACTATCCGTTTTCGGATTGTTGCCATGCAGTATGGTGATAAGGACTTTTTCATTAATGATTTCAGCAGCGATACACTGACTTTGTATCCGGAACTTCTTTCTGAACAAGAGATAGGAGTCCAGGAAACCATTGAACAACAGATTGCCAAGTGTGATGAAGCCGCCCGGGCTGTCAATCACCTGTTTTATAATATTTTTTTGGCAGAGGGGGGAGATCCGGAGAAAAAAAGCAGGAAAGGGGAGTCGCTTTTTTATCGGGCTGTTGATGAACCTTTCAGAAAGTGGCTGCTCCAGTTCCGGGGAGATTTGCTGAAAGATCCCAAGAAGTTGGAAAATGCATACCGGGACTGGGAGCAACAGGCAAAAGCCATTGCAAACCAAATCGGGAATGCGGAAGAACAGCGGGCCGGTGTGGCTGCTTTTTCGGGGCGTATCCTTGAAGACAAAAAAAGGAATACCCGGGAATTTTATTCGGTGCCCCGGGCAGACATGTGGTTTAAACTGGAATTGGCCAAAATTTATCCGAAAGAGGGTGATGCCAAGTGAGCAGACTGGATGAAGTGAAAAAGTATGTGATGCTGAAAATCGGGTATCTGCAAAAAGTCAGCGACAAAGGGAATGGGAAAGCTGAATTGGCGTTGTTGAGGAAGGGCGTAGGAAAATACCCTGGAGAGATTCCTTTGCTCTATGGCAGCTTTTTAAACCAACTGCCGGAAGAACTGCAGGGAAAAGGGAAAACTGCCAGCCGGGGCGAGTGGGCGGTCTATGCTGCACTTACTTTATATGCGCTGCATCAGCAGGGACAAAGCCAATCCATGCAGAAAAAGGGAGCCTCCCTGGGAAAAGCGCTTCGAGGACTGGTTCCCAAAGGAGATCAGGACGCGGAGAACCGGATCCTGAGGAGATTCAACCAGATGGCAACAGCCACTGATATGGAAGAGCTGACATATCATCTGCGGGGAATCGTTGAGCTGCTGCGAAGTAAGGGAATTCCGCTGGACTACATTGATTTGGCAGGAGATCTGTACTTGTATCAGGCAGTGGAAAATCAGAACCAGGTCAGATTGAAATGGGGCCGTGGTTTTTATGCTTTTGACAATCAACAGGAAACCGTGAAGGAGGAAAATCATGAATAAGAATTTGTATGTGGATATCCATGTTCTGCAGAATGTACCGCCCAGCTGTGTAAACCGGGATGATACCGGAAGGGGTGTGTAAAATATTTTGTGTAAACGCAAAAGCGTCTTGCTCAAAATTAATTTA
>UQQZ01000114.1 GCA_900543305.1 uncultured Oscillospiraceae bacterium | reverse complement strand
CCGCCCTCTTGCGTTCCGCAAGGGCGGAGGATATGATCCGTGGCCGGGTCCGTGACCGGGTCCGTGGCCGGACAGGACTAGCCGCTTTCTTGCGTTCCGCAAGGGCGGAGGATACGGTCCGTGGCCGGACGGGACTGGCCGCTTTCGATACATGAAACTTGAGGTATTCTTATGAATGAAGAACAAATTGAAACCCAAAATCAAAAAGGCAAATTTGCCTCTCTGAAAATCTGGGCAAAGCTGCTGCCCTTTTTAAAGCCCTATGGCCGAAATATCGTGGCCATCATCGCCCTGATGCTCATCAGCGCCGGATGCGACATAGCCTATCCCCTTCTTTCCGGCTACGCGGTGGACCAGTTTGTCACCCCCAGGACCAGCCAGGGGGTCACCTGGTTCGCCATAGGGTACATGGCGGTGGTGCTCACCCAGATGCTCTGCACCATGATCTTCGCCCGATCCGCCCTGAAGGTGGAAATGTATCTGGGCCGGGATCTGAAAAAGAAGCTTTTCACCCACCTGCAAACTCTGAGCTTTTCCTACTACAACACCACCCCTGTGGGCACCATCATGGCCCGGGTTATGAGCGACACCAATAAGATCGGCGGTGTCTTCGCCTGGAGTCTGGTGGATATCTTCTGGAGCGCCGCCTATGTGATCGGCTGCATGGTGGTCATGCTGTGCATCAACTGGCGTCTGGCGCTGCTGGTGATTGTGGTGGTGCCCTTTATCTCCCTGCTGACCCTCTACTTTCAGAAGCGGATCCTCCACATCAACCGCCAGGCCCGGCGGATCAACGCGGAGATCACCCGCCACTACAACGAGGGCATCTCCGGGGCAAAAACCTCCAAGACTCTTGTCATTGAGGACAAGAACACCGCCGCTTTCCAACAGGTCACCAGCCGGATGCGGGAAACCACTGTCCGGGGCGTGCTGTTAAACGCGGTGTATGTGCCTGTCATCGGCTTTTTGACCGCTTTGGCGGTGGCCTTCGTGATCACCGGAGGCGGAAACATGGTCCTGTGGGGAAACATCGGCATCGGCGAGCTGACCATCTTCATGAACTTTGCTCTGGTCATCGCCGACCCGGTCCAGACTTTGGCCCGGACCATCTCCAACTTCATCTCCACCCAGGCCAACATCGAGCGGGTTTCCGCCCTGTTGGAGCTGCAGCCCCAGATCACCGACACCCCGGAGGTCATCGAAAAGTACGGCACTTCCTTTGACCCCAAACGGGAAAATTGGGAACCCCTCCAAGGACACATCACCTTTGAGGACATCACCTTCCGCTATCCCGACGGCAACGAAAACGTGCTGGAGCATTTCAATCTGGATGTGCCTGCCGGCACCACCGTGGCCATTGTAGGGGAAACGGGAGCGGGAAAATCCACTCTGGTGAACCTGGCCTGCCGGTTCTTTGAGCCCACAGAAGGCCGGATCCTTATCGACGGGAAAGACTACCGGGAACGGAGCATGCTGTGGCTTCACAGCAACATCGGCTATGTGCTTCAGACTCCCCATCTGTTTTCCGGTTCCGTCAAGGAAAATATCCGTTACGGCCGGCTGGACGCCACCGATGAGGAAGTGGTGGAAGCGGCCAAGCTGGTAAACGCCCACGAATTCATCACCCACATGGAACAGGGCTACGACAGCGACGTGGGAGAGGGCGGCGGTCAGCTTTCCACCGGAGAAAAGCAGCTGGTATCCTTTGCCAGAGCCGTGCTGGCCAATCCCAAGATCTTCGTGCTGGACGAAGCCACCTCCTCTATCGACACCAAAACCGAGGCCCTGATTCAGGAGGCCATCTCCACCATGCTTACAGGCCGCACCTCCTTTTTGATCGCCCACCGGCTGTCCACCATCCGCAAAGCGGACCTGATTCTGGTGGTCCGGGCGGGAAAAATCATCGAGCGGGGCACCCACCAGGAGCTGATGACCGCGGGAGGCTACTACGCGGATCTGTACAACAAGCAGTTTGAAACCGAGAGCGCGGAAAGCGTCCTCAACAGCTAAAAAGCGGGTGATTTTCCAATCCCCGGTGCGGTCTGTGCCGGAGATTCCTGCTAAGGCAACAAAAAACCAGGCTGTCCCTCCAAGGGATCGCCTGGTTTTCTTTTTTACAACGGGGAACTTCCTTCTCCCCGATTATTCGTCTCCGTTTTCGGCTTTTGCCTCTTCGATCACTTTCTGGGCCACGTTGGCGGGAGCTTCCTCGTAGCGCTCAAACTCGAAGGTAAAGCTGCCTCTGCCCTGAGTGACCTGGCGGATAAAGGTGGTGAAGTCGTGCATTTCCGCCATGGGCACTTCCGCGTCCACAGTTTGCCGGCCCTCTCCTGCAGGCTCCATGCCCAGCACGCGGCCCCGGCGCTTGTTCACTTCGCCCATGACGTCGCCCATGTTGCCATCGGGCACCGTGGCCTTCAAGTGGCCGATGGGCTCCAGCAGCACGGGATTGGCCTTGGGCATGCCGGCCTTGTAGGCCAAAGTGGCAGCCATCTTAAAGGACATTTCCGAAGAGTCCACGGGATGGTAGCTGCCGTCATAGAGCACGGCAGACAGACCCACCACAGGATACCCTGCCAGGGGTCCCTTCAGGATGCATTCCCGCAGGCCCTTTTCCACTGCGGGGAAAAAGCCCTTGGGCACCGCGCCGCCAACCACGCGCTCGCCGAACTCCAGACCGTCGCTGTCGCAGGGGGAGAACTCAATCCACACGTCGCCAAACTGGCCGTGGCCGCCGGTCTGCTTCTTGTGCCGGCCCTGGACCTGAACCGTCTTCCGGATGGTCTCACGGTAGGGCACTTTGGGCTTTTTCAAGGTGATATCCACCCCGAACTTGGTCTTGAGCTTGGAAACCACCACGTCCAGATGCTGCTCGCCCAAACCACTGACCACCATTTCGTGGGTCTCGGTATTGGTGGTGAAGCGGATGGTGGGATCTTCTTCGGAGAGACGCATCATACCCTGGGCAATCTTGTCTTCCTCGCCCTTCTTGGCGGGTACAATGGCCATGGACAAGGTGGGCGTGGGATAATCCACCCCTTCCAGGGTGACCTTCCGGGCAGGGGAGCACAGGGTGTCCCCAGTGTTGGTAGAGGTCAGCTTGGGAATGGCACCGATGTCCCCGGCGCCGATGTACTTCACGTCAACCTGCTTTTTGCCCACCATCATCACAGTCTTGCCGATCCGCTCCGGATTGCCGGTGCGCATGTTGATCAGCTGGGACTCGGTGGAGATCTTGCCGGAAATTACCTTGATGTAGGAAAGCTTGCCGATAAAGGGGTCCGCCACGGTCTTGAAGACCACTGCGGCCGCTGCGCCGTCTTCGTTCACTGCCAGCTCCACCGGGTTGCCGTCCACGTCCAGACCGATTTCTCCGGCCTTTTCCTCGGCGGAGGGAGCCAACCAGGCCAACCCGTCCAGGAACTGCTCCATGCCCCGCATGAGCATGGCGTCGCCGCAGAACACGGGAGTGATGGTGCCGGACTTGACACCCTTGCTCACGCCCACAATGACTTCTTCCGGGGTGAACTCTTCTCCGGCGAAGTACTTCTCAAAGAGGGCGTCGTCGGTTTCCGCCACGGCCTCATAGATGGCCGTCCGCAGGCCTTCCAACCGGTCTCCCATGTCGGGCATGGGCACCGCCACCGGCTTGCCGCCGGAATAGTCGTAGGCCTTGTACTCCAAAAGGTTGATGTAGATGTTGGCCTGACCGTCCTGGATAAAGGGCACCACCACAGGGCACACAGAAGGCCCAAACTGGCTCTTCAAATCCTCGAACACCCGATAGAACCGGGCGCTCTCATCGCACAGGCCGTTGACAAAGAAGATCTTGGCATGTCCTGCCTTTTCCGCGGCGGCAAAGGCCTTTTCCGTACCCACAGCCACGCCGTCCTTGCCGGAAACCACCACCAGCACCGTGTCCGCGGCCCGCATGGCTTCGCACATGCCGCCCTCAAAGTCGAAAAGTCCCGGGGCGTCCAGGAGGTTGATCTTCTTATTCTTCCACTCCAGAGGAGCTACCGCAGCGGAAATGGATGCCTTCCGGCGGATCTCCTCGGGATCGTAATCGCATACGGTATTGCCGTCGCCCACCTTGCCCCGGCGGTCCGAAACCCCGGCCAGATACAGCATGGCTTCCGCCAAGGAGGTCTTCCCGGCGCCACCATGGCCGGCCACGGCCAAATTCAGTATATTCTTTGCCTGGTATTGGTTCATAACGTTTTAACTCCTTCCGCTGCCCAAAATAGCGGTGTTCACCGCGGTGCCATGCACTTTGGATTTTCCTGTTTTGCACAAGGTTCTCGTCACAAGGCATGACTAATTATATAGCATTCTTCCAAAGAATACAATGGGGAAAATCAAAAAATGGATGAATTTTCTTCGAATCTTTTCTTGTTTTTAGCATTTTCACCCAAAACTCATCGTTCTTTCCCCTCCTGGCGCCCCTTCTCCGCCTTCCCCGACCCTTTCCTTCCAGCCCCCTTCGGAACCACAAAAAACCCGCCCTTCCTCAGAAATCTGACGAAAGACGGGTTGTCACTTGCAAATAGATTTTTACCGGCAGAAGTTTATTTCCGCAGCCGGGGCAGCAGGATCACCACCAGCAGCCAGAACAGCTGGAACAGGAACAGGATCAGGGAAGAGAGCTGGCCCATGGCCCCGAAACAGGCCAGGAACGCCACCAGCACAAATCCCAACACCACCGCCGCGTTTTGGAGAGCCACCACCATGCCGATGGTCCGGCGCTCTTCCACACAGGCGGAAATCACGTTCATCATGGACTCCATGCGGCCCTTGGTGGCCACCACAGCGTCGGCCCGGGGAATTTGAGTTCCCGTCAGCTTCTGGTACTCCCGGCCCAGCCGGGAATCCAGAATGCCCACGGAAGCCGTATCCACTCCGAACAGCCGGGAAATCAGCTGGGAGGTCACGTTGGGGTCGGTGGTCCGGACGATCACGCTGATGCCGCTGTCCTCCAGCCGCTGAATCTCGTTTTTCCGGCGGCGGTCGGCGGTATAGGTGAGCACCAGCATGGCCACCACGGAGGTATCCACCGCCAAGTAGATCACCTGCTGGCCGCCGGAAGCATATTGGGCTTCCTCTTCCCGGGCAGGAACTTGGATCCGATGGTTGATCAGCAGGGCCCGGTTGCCGATGCAGATGGTCTTGCCATCCACCTGACCCACGATTCCCTGGTTATCCTCGTAAGAATGGGTTTCCACCTGAGGCAGCACATCTTCGTTCTCACTGATCACCTGGTCAAATACCCCGCTCAGGGGGCCGCCCACTTCCTTGACCAGCGCCGATGCGGCCATGACGCCGTCCTCGGCGGCGCCCCGGTCCCCATAGGTCTTGATGCCGTTTAAAACCACGGTGCCACGGGGGAAGAGTTCCTCCGCGTCCACCATGACCGCGTTCACATTCCCCAACTGCTCCACGGCTTCGTACCCCACCACCATGGCGCCGGCCCGGCGGGCGGTACGGCACAGACGGCTGATGGGCAGGTTCACCGAAAGCATGTTGGACACCGCCACGCAGGCACAGCTGGCCGCCGCGAAGGCGCTGATGGCCGTGGGCACGCTGTTGGTCAGCAGCAGCGTGGCAATGGTCAGCACCAAAGAGGCAATCAGCCCGATGGGAGCCAACAGCTGGGAGGCGGATTCGGAGGGATCGGGATTATAGGAAAGCTCCAGGAACCGCTTCAGGAACCCGGCTTTGCACTGGTAGGCAATCACCGGACGCTCGGCCACACAGTCCTTGGCCATCTTCAAAGCGGTGTTGTAGTCGTCGTAGGTGCGGACGCTGTACTTCTGCTCCCGGGAGGTGATAAACCGGAAATTGCTGTGGATCCGGCGGATCATGGTCAGCTTGCCGGCGGCGTTCAGGAACAGAATCGCCGAGAGCACCACCGCATACAGGTGCAGGTTTCCGTCGGTGAGGTCATCCTGGAAAAAGGCCGACGCCACCGCCTGACTGGCTA
>UQQZ01000113.1 GCA_900543305.1 uncultured Oscillospiraceae bacterium | reverse complement strand
ACATAGTTGCCAGCGCCCAGCAGCGCGTTGGTCATGTAGGACAGGATGGAAAAAAGGAGAGCATCCCGCAGACTGCGGTTCAGCTCCATGATCCCCTTGACCCCAAACACCAGGAATTTGTCATCCTTAATATTGGTATGCCCGTTGAAATACTTGCTCTCCGCGCCCTTGCACATGGAGTGGAGTCCCAGGCACACCTCCTGGATAGTTTCCTCGGAAAAGAGGTTTTTCTTCTTCGCATCGTACAAATCGTATTCTTCTTCCAGCAGGTCATAGAAATCCGACATGGTGGGGAATTTGTCTGGAGCCACCTGGGAGAAGTCCGTGTAGTCGTCCATGTCAAAGCGCCGGTACAGCTTTTGGAGCATCAGCTCAATGGTGTCCAGCTGGGCCGTGGTGAAATCTTTGTAGGAGCGGAAGAAGTCTTTTAAGTAAGAGATGTGGCGGGAGAGCATGGTGGTTTTCTGAAAGGGACCGGGGACGGGTACAACGGGAGACTGCGGCGCGGGAGCGAGCTTCCCTAATTCGCTTATAGGAAAACGCGATATGGGTGCAGCGTCACGCTGCTCGGGGGTGCGCTCATCGTCCTCGTTGACCGGGTCTTCGTCCCAATTCTGGGGTTGAAGCGGATTGATAACGTACTCCCCGGACAGGTAATCCAAGTAGCACCCGCCCAGATTTTCGCAAAGCTCCTGATATTCCGCCTCAGGGTCTAAGACCAAGAGGGATTTCCCGGACTCTCGCAAATTGGCGAGGATGCCTTTGAGCAGATGGGACTTGCCCTGGCCGGAGTTGCCCAAGATCAGCACGTTGGCGTTGGTCTTGTCATCGGATCTCCTGTCGAAGTCCGTGAGAATGTTGGTGCCAAACTTATCCCTCCCCAGGTAGAAGCCGTGGGGATCGGTTTTGCCGCTGTAATTAAAGGGATAGAGATTGGCCACCGAGCTGGCGGGCAGCACCCGCTCGTACTGGCTGCCAAAGTGGTTGTACCCGAAGGGCAGCACCGAGAGGAACCCATCCAGCTGGCGGAGGGTTAGCCTGTCCACGCTGATCTTACACCGGGTCAGCTCCATCATCACGTCGGATTGCAGCTCCCGCAGTTTATCCATGTCCGCGGCTTTTAGTTCGATGAACACGGCAGTGTGCAGGAGAGTCTCACCGTTGGTCCGCAGATTGGTCAACAGCTGCTTCACATCTTTCAAATTATGCTCCGCGTCTACCATCTCTTGGATGTCATCCCCGCCGAAGCGAAGCCGGTTGCGCCGGTTGGCGTTTTGGATGATCCGGTGCTGTTCCGCATGGTCCACCAGCCGGTTGTAGATCCGCAGGGTGACATGGGTGCGGTCTGCAAGCTGTCTGAGAATGGCCTGTTCCTCGGTGGAGGGCGGGTACTCCTTGATGGCCCACACACAGCGGTAAGAATCCCCGCAGATGTAGTGGTCGGAATAGAACTTGAGGACGCCGGGCAGGATGCGGTCGAAGAAGTCCTTGATAGCCAGCTGCTCTCGTTTTTCCTCTTTCTTTTTCTTTCTGCTCAAGCGCTCACCTCCCCGGCAAGGGCCGCGATGACAAGCACCCGGCTGCTCCCGCCTCCATTGTTGCAAGTGGAGAGGGTGAGATAGCCAGGGGCCTGGTGGACGACCTCCAACTCTGTCTCCTTCAGCAGCGCCGCCCGAAAGTCAGACTCTGTGGCAGGGTCGCTCAGGTCGGTGTACTGATAGAGGGAGCACTGGGTGTTGGTTTCCACCACGGCAAACACCTCGTACCGGTACTGTTTTTCGGACAGTTCGAGATAGATTTCCTTGTGGGTTTCTCGGAAGCTTGGTTCCAGGTAGGAGATGAGCGGCTTGAACATGGAGCCGTCCATCATGTTGTGGCCGTAGAGAATGAGGTTCTGATTTTCTGCTTCTGCCAGGTTCCGACCATCCAGGAAGGGTGTCCCTCCGCTGGCGGAGTCACCGTAGAAATCCCGGCGCAGGTAGTGCTCCGGGTCATCCGGCGTGTGCATGACGGGGTAGTCGATGCCTGTGTCTGGGATGGTGAGCCAGCCCACGCAGTCGGGGTTTTCTGCTGCTAGAGCTGTCAGGTCGTGGCGAGGCGGGGCGGTGGTCAAGGATACAGATTCAGCCGGCTCACTGGAATTTTCAGTGGGCGAACTGTTTTCAGTCGGTGTATTGGATTCAGGAGTTAGCGTACTTTCCAGCACAAATTCCTCCGCTAGAGTTTCGTAGGTTTCTTTTTGCTCTCTGGAGTCGATGAAGTAATGCACCAGCCAAAAGCCGCTGCCCGCCACGGCAACGACCAGGGCGAAAGTGATCAGAACTGACACGGTTTTCTTCATATCGCTACACCTCTCAATTTACTGAGGTCGAAGTTTTCGGAGCCCTCTACATCGGGGATCTGGTCGCCGGTCATAGAGGCTTCGAAGTACAGGGCCAGCATCCGTTTGACCTCCGATGGGCCCATGCGCCGCGCCTCGAAGCCCTCGTCATGCAAGGCTTTTCGCGCGTCGTTGATTCTGGAGAATATTTGGCTGTCTTTTTCATTCTTAAAGCGCAGGGCCAGCACAAACTGCCTTGCGGTGGACATCTCCAGCTGGATGGAGTCCAGAAACTCCCGGTCCTGCGCTAAGGCATAGCGCACCTTGGGGTTGTCCTCCTGGCGGATGCGGCTCTCCATGAATTGCTGGTTGTCGTCAAAGCGCTGGGCGGAGTCCAGGCAGGCCACCTCCAGGTGGGGCAGGGCTGTGAGCACCATGAGCAGGTGCCGGATTTTGATTTCAATGTTGGCGTGGGACAGCACGGAAATGTTGGTGGGCTGGATGGCAAAATAGACCAGCTCGCCGCCTGCGGTTTTCAAGCCGTAGGTGGTAAAACCATGCAAGCCCAGCAGATTTTGCACCGATTTCTTCCCACGCTTTTTTCGTTTCTGTTTGTTCAAGATTGCCTCCTTTCAGTGCTCCGCCCAGCGGTATTCCTGCTGGGTGGAGATGGTAAATTTCGCCGCGAACCGGATGTAATCCAGCACGGTCAAATCCTCCATGCGGATGGAGAGAAAGGCGAAAGCCGCCGTGAGCGCCAGGGGTAACAGCAGGCCCATCTGGGTCAGGGCCACCAGGGAAATAAGCAGCCCCACGCAGATGAGGGCAAAATCCCGCAGGCTCCACAGCCACAGGTTGGCGGTGGCTTTCAGGTTTTGGGGGTAAATGTAGAGTTTCATAGTCAAACACCTCTCAAAGAGATTTTGCTATATTCTTCGTCATGTTGACGGCGGTGGAAGTGGCATGGACAACGCTCATCATGTTGACTTTGACGGACGAGTCCAGCCCGAACTGCTGGGCAATCCTCGGCACCTCCCCAGCCGCCAGCATGATGCCCAGTCCCAGCAAGAGGTTGTCCTGGAAGGTGAGCAGGCCCAGGAACAACAGCACAGTTTGGAGGAAAGCGGTCAGGCATAGAGCGAAGATCTGCTTGCACCATTGGGAGAAGCCGTCCGTGTAGCCCCGGGGAACGCTGAATAGGTACAGGCTGCCCACCGCCATTTGGATGAGTAAGATGCCGCCTCTTTTTATGTTGGCGAAGAACACTTTTAGCACACAGTAGGCTAGGGCGATGAGGGTCAGCAAATTCAGCAGCCCCAGTGCTGGCCCCACGGTGGGTGGGCCGAACTTTGCCGCCAGCACCTTGAGAGCCACTTCGCCCAGGTTGAAACTCTGAGAGCCAACATAATCGGCGGCAAGGTCTTTCAAAAAGACGTTTTGGAGCGAGATGCAGAAGGTGTAAAGGTGGACAGGGACAACTGTCACCAGGTTAGCGGCGAAGAATCCTTTCAGCACGTTGAGCATGGTGGACTTGATGGTGGCCCGGCCATTTTGATACTCGACAGCCAGGTCGAAGGCGGCCACAATGACGCCCACGCCAAACAGAACCCAGCCGAAGAGGAAAAACAGGTGGACAGCGGCCTCAATCCAGCTTAGGTCGAAAATCTCCGCTCCCATATCTCCCATCTGAGTGAACACGTCCGCGATGGAGTCATAGAAGGCGTTGAAGAGCCACTTCACCAGGTTGTCCCAAATGGCGTTGACGATGGTGTCGCCAATGCCCTCGAACACCCCGCCGATAGAGGAGGCGATACTGCTAACTAAGCCCTCCAGCCAGCTGAACATAGGGAGTCACCCCTTTCCTATTTAGATTTTTTTACATGGTCATGGCAGGCCCCTGGGATTGTTTCTGAGATTGGCCTAATTCCAGGATGCCCTGGAGGGTGTCCAGTGCCTGTTCCGCGTCCTCCTGGGTGGCTCGCTCAAAGGAGGGAAAACCGGAGGGCGTGGCAAACTGGGTGAGAAAATCACAGTCATCCTCCAGTTCCAGGTAACCGGCTTGGATGCTAGCGCACAGTTGGCAAAGCTCTCTCAGGTCGTGAGTGTCCGGGACGGGACGCAGATGGTTTTGCAGCAAAAAGCCTTTCATGGAGCATTCCGCTGACAGAAAACTCAAGTAGCAGACGGTGTTATGCACAGGCGGAGTTTTCTCCATGAGAAAGCCGGCTGCCCTACTGTACATGTTGGCATAGCGGAACCACTCCGCCTTATTGTTTCTTGGGTTCATCGTTCACCAGCCTTTCTAAGTTTCCCGCGATGTTTTACGGTTTTTGCAAAGCAAAAATCCCGGTTACTCTGACCGGGAAGTAAAACTCGCCGAGAAAATTCGGAATCTATCAGAGCGTCCACGATGTTTTGAGGTTTCGCGGAGCGAAATGGAGGTTTGAAAAACCTCCAAACAAAACTCGCTTGTGATGAAACCTGCGGTTTCATCACATTCCCACCACGCCCCAGATGTACAGGGGAGCGGTCAAAGTGAACAGCAAACAGGCGAACAAGATGGCTGGGCCGGCGAATTCGACCTGGGCATGCTTCCGATATTCAAAGTAGCTTGAGCCTACCTTAACGAAGAAAAGCACGGCCAAAATCACGTCTAAAACGGGGAACACCACGTTGTTAACAACTGTCTTAATCTGGCCCTGGGCGCTGGTCCAGGTCTGCTCCACGGCGCCCGCCACGTCCCCGGAGGTTGCGAAGGCAGGGATGCTCAAGGTAAGCAGCAGGGCGGCGGTGAGCGCGCCCGCGAGAATTTTTCTTTTTCTGTTCAAAGGGATACCTCCTTCACAGTTTCATAGTAAAGTCGTTTTCTTCGGTTTCCTCTTGGTACATTCCCACGTAATCCAGGATCGTGTTGGCGATTTGAGAGCGCTGCTCCTGCGAGATGGGGCGGTACCATTCCAGCCTGCCGTTATAGTCCCAAATGTGGGGATTGATAGGGTCCCTGCCCCTTACGGCCTGCTGCCCAATGATGTCGGAAAATCGAAACAGCTGCTGGTCCACCACACCATCGGTCCGGTTGATGACTGCCAATTTGATGGCGTCATAGTGATCCGCGTAGCCCGTGGTGGTAAATTGTAGTTTCACCCTCAGCTCTTCATCCAATTTTGCCAGGCAGGTCCGCCCGCAATAGTGGGCGTCCCGGAGCATAGGACTGCTGCCGAAGAGATTCCGCAGCTCTTTTTCAAAGAAATTCATGGGATATCGTCCTTTCCTGTTAAAAGAGAAGGCCGCGTTCCAGCGGCCCTCCACAATTATCTTCATTGTTTATTGATGTGTCGCAGCAGAGGAACAGTGATACACAGGCCGAGCAGAGCGAGGATTAGCAGCCCGGTTACCCAAATCACGGCCCGGCTGCCGCCGGTCTGCGGAACAGAGGGTGTAGGTTCGTCTGGCTCATCGGGGGTTTCAGGTTCTTCTGGCTCCTCCGGCTGGTCGGGTGTTTTCTCGTCCTCCATGGTGATGGTCTGGATTTCGGTGGTGTCCTCCACGTTGAAGGTCACATCCTCGGCAACTTCGAATCCCTCCGGAGCGGTTACCTCTCGCAGAATATACCCCTCGCCCACAGGCAGGCCGGGGATGACGTGGGGGATGTCACTGGTTTCCCAGGTATCCAGAAGCGATCCGTCCGGGGCGTACAGTTCCAGCACAGCGCCGGGCAGTTCCTCGCCAGTATCCTTGTCCACCTT
>UQQZ01000112.1 GCA_900543305.1 uncultured Oscillospiraceae bacterium | reverse complement strand
CGCCGGTCCTCCTTTTTATTCTTGATTGCGTTTCCGGCACAGCTCTTTCCAGAGCTCCTTAACCGGCTTATCGTCCGAGTGCATGGGCCGGAATCCTTCCCCTGTTACCTGGCCCGCCTCTCCCACTACCACAAAGGCATTTTTGTCCTCTTCCCGGATGATGTTTTGCAGCTGATACACTTCAAACCGACGCACCACACACATCATGGTTTCCCCAGGCTCCTTGGTATAACCTCCCTGGGAATCCAGATAGGTGACCGTCCGCTCCATCTCTTGGATAACCCGGTCCCCCATCTGCCGGACTTTGGGCGACATGACAAAAAACAACTTACCCGTGCCCACATCCGTGCCGTATAGGATGGTATCGATGATTTTGGTGGAAACAAAGATGACAATACAGGCGTACATGGCGTTCTCTATGCTTCCGTACACAAATGCCGATACAGCTACAATGACGCCGTCCACCGCCAGCATCAGCTTGCCCATGGACATCTGGGGCATTCTCCGCTCCAACAGGCGCGCCACCATATCTGTGCCCCCTGTGGTGGCGCCCCGAATAAAGGTGAGGGAAAGTCCTATCCCTTCACACCCACCTGCCAGCAACGCCACTAGAATGGGATCTCCCCGATAGGCGGGAACAAAATGAGAAAACAAATCGATCATTACCGAGGAAAGAAGAATGGCCACCATGGTTTTTGTCACCAATTTGTACCCGATGTCCACCACGGCCCACAACACAATGGGCACATTGATGAGAAATGACATGAAACCGATGGGAGTAGAGAATACATAGTTTAACATAGTGGCCACACCGGTGATTCCACCTGCCGCAATGTTGTTGGGTGCTGTAAAGGCATTGACCTCTACAGCATATACGGCTGCTCCCGCAGTCATGAAAACAAGATCCAGCAACAACCCCTTCGCTTTGGTTGCTTTCACAATCTCTACCCCCTTTCCGTGGGCTTATCAGATAGTGCGTCCTCCATGATGCGCCTGAATAATTCCCTTAAACGGTCCAGATTTCCCTGCAAGTACAGATATCCGAACAGAGCTTCCAAGGCTGTCGCCCCGTGATAATCCGCCAGAGGCGCGTTTTTGGGGGCATGGCCCACATGGGCATTCCTTCCCCGCAAAGCTACTTCCCGCTCTTCTTCCGTGAGCAGGGGCCACAGGACCTGGGAAAGAGCCTGGGCTTGGGCCTGGCACCGAACCAGCGTCACCTTTCGGCTATGGAGTTTCTTCACGGGACAATTTCCTTGGGAAACAAGATATTCCCGCACCAGCAGCTCATACACCCCATCCCCCACAAAGGCCAGGGTCAATGGGCTGAGCCCCTTGGGAGACTGATCCCCTTCCAACAGCTTTTCCAAAAACAGCGCTCCTTACTCTACAAAATCGAATTCCAGATCGTACAGATCTACCGTGTCTCCCTCCTGGCAACCTGCTTGCCGCAGGGAATCGATGACCCCTGTCTCGATGAGCACCCGCTGGAAATACTGGAGGGATTCCGCATCGTCGAAATTGACGGTGTTCATGATCTTAAGCAGCCAAGGCGCTTTTACAAAATAGACTCCGTCCTGGCAGGTGATCTCCACCTGGCCCCGTTTGAGCTCCTCCACCGGCTGGAGCACCGGTGCCTCGGGTTCGTAGCGGCGCACGGGAGGCAACTTGGAAAGCTGCTCCAGCACCTGGTTCAGAAGGGGATCCACCCCTTCCCGAATGGGCGCCATGATGGGGAAGAATTGATATCCCTGCTCTTCCACAAAGGCCTGGAATTCAGCCACCTGCTCTTCCGTCGCAAGGTCGCATTTATTCCCCGCCACCAGCATGGGCCGCTCTGCCAGTTCCAGATTAAACCGGCGAAGCTCTTCGTTGATGATCCGGAAATCCTCTTTGGGATCTCTCCCCTCACTGCCAGACACGTCCACCACATGGACCAGCAGCCGGCAGCGCTCCACATGGCGCAGGAACTGATGTCCCAGACCAACCCCCTCCCAGGCTCCTTCAATGAGACCGGGAATGTCTGCCATAACAAAGGATTTGCCTTGAGGCATGGTGACCACTCCCAACACCGGAGTCAGGGTGGTGAAATGGTAATTGGCAATATTGGGTTTCGCCTGGCTCACCACGGAGATCAAGGTGGATTTGCCCACATTGGGGAATCCTACCAAGCCCACGTCCGCCAAAAGCTTCAATTCCAGCTGGACCTCCAGCTCCTCCCCAGGCGTACCGGGCTTTGCAAACCGGGGCACCTGCCGGGTAGGGGTGGCGAAGTGGGTGTTCCCCCAGCCTCCCTTGCCGCCCTTGGCAATCACCTGGGGTTCGTCTCCGGACATGTCCGCCAGAAGCCGGCCCGTCTCTGCGTCTTTGATCACCGTACCCCGGGGAACATAGATCACCAGATCCGGGGCGCTCTTGCCAAAGCACCGGTTTCCCCGGCCGTTTTCTCCCCGTTGGGCAGTGTATTTCCGCTTATACCGGAAATCCGCAAGAGTGGAAAGATTGTCGTCCACCTGGAATACAATGCTGCCGCCCCGGCCGCCGTCGCCGCCGTCAGGGCCTCCCGCAGCCACATATTTTTCCCGATGGAAGGACACGGCCCCATCGCCGCCGTCCCCTGCTTTGATCTTGATTTTCGCGGTGTCGATAAACATGCTCCGTCTCCTTTCCTCGTTCAACAAAAAGGCTTCTTCCGGCAGCGCCTGAAGAAGCCTTTGGTGCTTGTTTTTCAGCCAAATTACTCGGCGTATACGCTGACCTTCTTGCGGTCGGCGCCCATGCGCTCGAACTTCACCTTGCCGTCCACCAGGGCGAACAGAGTGTCGTCAGAACCACGGCCCACGTTCACACCGGGATGGATCTTGGTGCCCCGCTGCTTGACCAGGATGTTGCCAGCCAGCACGAACTGCCCGTCGGCGCGCTTCACGCCCAGACGCTTGGATTCGGAATCCCGGCCGTTCTTGGTGGAGCCCATACCTTTTTTATGAGCGAAAAGCTGGATATTTACTTTCAGCATGACGATCGTCTTCCTTTCTTTCATGATTCTTGTGGATGTCAGATTTCCAAATAGCCCACCCGAATACACTGGGGATATTGCTCCTCAAGCGTTGTCAGGTGGAGTTTGAGCCCCCGGAGCATGTCCCGGCAGATAGGCTCATCCTTGGGTTCGATCCGGAAAAACATCTCGCCCTCCTCCGCCCGCAGGGACAAGGGAGCTATATGACGGACCTCCGTCAAGGTGTTCACCGTAAGGTACGCCGCCGAAGACACGGCTGCGCACACAATGTCCTCCCCTTCTTCTGCAAAGCCCGCATGGCCTTCCATCCGGAATCCCATAAGCCCGCCCTTAGGGGGAGTCAAAAAATCGATGCGGATCATCCTTAGGCGTTGACAGCCTCAATCTGCACCTTGGTGTAGGGCTGACGATGACCCATCTTCCGCTTGGAATTCTTCTTGGGCTTGTAAGTGAAGACGGTGATCTTCTTGGCCTTGCCGGTCTTCAGAACCTTACCGGTAACCTGTGCGCCTTCCACATAAGGAGCGCCGATCTTGCTGCCTTCCTCGCCAAATACGGCTACCACCGGGAATTCCACGGTGTCGTTGTCCGCCGCGTTCAGCTTCTCCACATAGATGACGTCGCCGGACTGGACTTTGTACTGCTTTCCGCCGGTCTCAATGACTGCAAACATGTTTTTTCCTGCCTTTACTATAGTCTCGCTACTGTCGGGCGAAGGTCCGTTTCCGGCCCCTTACTTCTTCCAATGGGCAGACTGCCCCCAGAGCCCGCAATATGCGGCTTATATAGTTTACCACAAGGGGTAGGGGAAGTCAAGGAGAAAATCAGGTTTTCGTTTCCTTCCGAGTTTCCAGCAGCACCTGCACCGTTTCTCCGTTTTCTCCCTTTACTGCCCGGATTACCTCCTGCCGGCGCCGGGCCGCTAACAGCAGAGATAAAATCAAATTGCATAGGGTCACCAAGGCCAACAGCAATCTACCTGCCTGGCCGCGTTTTCCAGGAAAACGCCTTCCCCGCACATACGCTCTTCCCACACCGGAACAACCTTCACTGCCCGGCGGGATACGCCACTTTTTCACCACGGCACCTCCTTTGGTGTTCCACACAGCCGGAACGGTAAACATTCCAAAAGGCCTCCGAGATCAGTGTCTCCACTTCTCTGTAATCTTCCGGCCGTCCCAAACGGATTTCTAAAACAATGCCTCCGTTTTCACTCTATTTCTTCCATACCCCGAAGGATCCACCGATGAGCGATTTCTGCCGCTTGCTCCGGGGTACGGTTGGTGGTATCCAGAAGTTCCACAGGCGGGGTGGTTTTGGGACCATTTTCCTGCAGCCACCGATTAAAATCCAAGGAGGACTTGATCCAGGCAGGATCCGTCACCTGACGGCCTTCCGTCATCCGGCGAAGCAGAACATCCTCTTCGCAGGTAAGGGCCAGATAGTGCAAACTGGAAAAATACCGGCGCTCCGGACGATTTTCAAACTGCTGAGGAACGCAGCATCCACACAGCACTACGGGCTTCCCGCCTTGAGACACATTGGCACACATCCGCATCCAAAGACTGCGGTACGCAGCGTAATCGTCCTCTGGCGTATTGTAACGCTCTTCCCAAAGGATGTCGCTTTCCAGCACAAGGTATTCCCGCTCTTGACGGAACAGCACCTGGCACATGGTGGACTTTCCCACGCAAGAAGCGCCCGTCACCAGAAACAGAGGAAGCTTTTTCGTCGGTTCCATAGGGTACCATTCCTTCCGCTACTTTATTTTTTATATTCCTGCTCGCAGTACTGGCACCGGTACCGATGGGTGGCCTCATCACAAAGGGTAAAAATCTGGTCCACATGCTCCACCGAGGTGATGCACCGAGGATTCTTGCAGGCAATGATATTGACCAGCTTTTTGGGCAAGGAGGGCTTTTTCTTCTCGGTCAGTTTGCCGTTTTCAATGGTGCATACAGTGGCGTTATCATCAATAAAGCCCAGTACATCCAAGTCGATATTCATGACGCCTTCAATCTTGATGATATCCTTTTTTCCATACTTGCTGCTGCGGGCATTCTTGATGATGGCCACACAGGTATCCAGTTTGTCCAATTCCAAAAGCTCATATACCCGCATCCCCCGTCCTGCGGTGATGTGGTCGATGACAATTCCGTTTTCAATGCTGTCGATATTCAACATGGAAATCCCGCTCCCTTCTTCTCTCACTGGTCCAGAACCCCGGGTGCCAGACCCAACAGGGTCAGGATCAGGGCCATGCGCACAAAAACGCCTCCTCGGGCCTGTTCAAAGTACTTGGCCCTGGGATCGTCGTCCACTTCCGGTGCAATCTCATTGACCCGGGGCAGGGGATGGAGCACTGCCAGGTCCTTCTTCCCCAGGTTCAGCTTGTCCTGGGTGAGAATGTAGGAGTCTTTCAAACGCACATAATCCTCTTCGTTGAAGAACCGCTCCCGCTGTACCCGCGTCATATAGAGGATATCCAGTTCCGGCATGACTTCCTCCATATCTCTGGCTTCCCGCCAAGGATGACCGGAGGGAATCACCACTTCCTTCAAAATGTAGCTGGGCACCCGCAGCTCCTCCGGAGAGATAAAGATAAACTTTACCCCTTCGTACCGGACCAGGGATTTGATCAGCGAGTGAACCGTGCGGCCAAACTTCAAATCACCGCACAGGCCGATGGTCACCCCGTCAATGGTGCCGCGATTGCGCCGGATGGTCAGCATATCTGCCAGAGTCTGGGTGGGATGTTGATGGCCCCCGTCTCCGGCGTTGATCACCGGGATCCGGGAATACCGTGCCGCCACATAGGGCGCGCCTTCCTTAAAGTGACGCATGGCGGCAATATCGGCATATCCGGAAATCATCCGGATGGTATCCGCTACGCTCTCTCCCTTGGCCGCCGAACTGCTTCCTGCTGAGGAAAAACCAAGCACTTTGCCGCCTAGACGCATCATGGCAGATTCAAAGCTCAAACGGGTACGGGTGCTGGGCTCGTAAAACAGCGTTGCCAGAATTTTCCCATCGCAGGCATGGGCATAGGCTGCCGGATCCGCCAGAATGCTCTCCGCCAATCCCAACAGCCGGTCTGTCTCCTCCCGGGTAAAATCCAAGGGGTCAATCAAATGTCGCATAATGTCCCTTCCTTTCCCAAACTCTTTTTCAAATCTATTTTCATGGAATCCTTTTTGTTTCCGTAAAAAGGCCGCCGCGTTCTTTCGCCGCGGCGG
>UQQZ01000111.1 GCA_900543305.1 uncultured Oscillospiraceae bacterium | reverse complement strand
CCGAAACGCCTCTGGAAGCCGCAAAATGGCTTCTGGGATAAATTTGACAGGTGTACAAAAGAGCGAAAACCTATTGCAAAAGTCAAATGTTTATGATATAATAAAATAAATTATTATGTGGCGGCATAAGAAATAAGCTTGTGATCCTGCCACGATCAAGAGGAGTTGTTTTCTGTGATAAAGTTTCGCAACCACATTGGAACTATAGGTATATCCACTGGATATCTCAGACAGCTTATCTCGGATACTGCCGAAAGCTGTTTCGGCGTGGCAGGACTTAACGCCTATGGTGCAAAACAGGGCGTTTCTGCAATGCTAAAGAAAGAGAACACCACAAAGGGCGTTATAATCCGTCAGGACGGGGACGAGCTTATCGTTGACCTGCACATTACTGTGAACTACGGCATAAATGTCGGAGCTATCGTTGACAGCATCATTCACAAGGTAAATTATGTTCTGACAGAGCAGGCAGGTGTCAACGTTAAATCTGTGAACGTTTACGTTGACGAAATGAAAGGCTGAACGTCCTAGGATATCTATAACAGTATAGGAGGAAAACTATAGTGATAAACGGAGGCTTGCTGCGTGACGCTGTTATAAGTGCCGCACACAGCATATCTAACAAGAAAAAATCAGTTGACGAGCTTAACGTGTTCCCAGTACCTGACGGAGATACAGGAACTAATATGTCAATGACTATAACAAATTCCGTAGCAGAGCTTGAAAATCTCAGCGACGATGCAGACTGCTCAGTTGTGGCAAGCACAAAAGCTTCTGCACTTCTTAGAGGAAACTCAGGCGTTATACTTTCGCTTATTTTCAGAGGCTTTGCAAAAGGACTTGCAGGCAAAAAGGAAATGGGTGCGAATGAGCTTGTGGAGTCGCTGGAACAGGGCGTTTCAGGAGCATACAAGAGCGTAATGAAGCCTACAGAGGGAACTATCCTGACAGTTGCAAGAGAGTCTGCGGAGAAAGCAAGAGAAATGCTCCACTCCACAAACGATCCTATTATTATAATGGAGGAAGTTTGCAAACAGGCTGAACTTTCACTGAACGAAACACCAAAGCTACTCCCTGCACTTGCCAAGGCAGGCGTTGTTGACGCAGGCGGCAAGGGACTTTTCATTATCTTTGAAGCAATGAGAGATGTATTCAAGGGCGGCGAAATAGTAAAGGCTGACGCTCCTGCACCGAAACAGCAGGTAACAGTCGACACATTTGCGGCTACTGTTGGTCAGTATGACTGTGAGATACACTTCACATACTGCACTGAAATGATAATCACAAAGAAAGCTGACGCTGACGATTCATCAAAGCTGAGAGCTTATCTTGAAACTATAGGTGACTGCGTTGTAGTTGTCGAGGACGATGAGATAATAAAGGTACACGTTCATGCCCACGACCCTGGTAAGGCTATCCAGAAGGGTCTTGAATTTGGCTACATCAATCTGCCAAAGATAGAAAACATGAAGCTCCAGCACAAGGCAAGGCAGAAAGAGGCTAAACAGGAGTTCGTTCCTGCAAAGCCTGAAAAGCAGTACGGGTTTGTTGCAGTTGCGGCAGGAAATGGCATTGAGTCAATGTTCAGAGATATCGGTGTTGACTGCATCGTTAAGGGCGGACAGACCATGAACCCTTCTACTGAGGATATACTTGCGGCAATAATGTCATGCCCCGCTGAAACAGTTTTTGTTCTGCCAAACAATAAGAACATCATCATGGCCGCGGAGCAGACCATTCCTCTGGCAACGGACCGGGAAGTGATTGTTATCCCCACCCGGACCATTCCTCAGGGACTTTCCGCCATGTTGGCCTTTGATCCCGATGCGGACGCAGATACCAACAAGGAAGCCATGCTGGAAGCCGCTTCCAATGTGGATACGGGTCTTGTCACCTTTGCAGCTCGGGATTCCGAGTACGGCGGACACACCATTCACCATGGCGACATTTTGGGCCTGAAAAACGGCAAATTGGAATACATCGAGAAGGATCCCGTTTCCGCCTGCGTGCGGGTAACCCGCTCCTTCGCCTCTAAGCGGACTTCCTTTGTAACCCTGATTTACGGCGAGGGCATCACCCAGGAGCAGGCCGAAGAGGCAAAGCGGATTTTGGAAAACAAGCTCCACTCCGATGTGGAGATCACCTTGGTCAACGGCGGCCAGCCCGTCTACTACTTCATCATTTCGGTGGAATAATCAGCGTGACGCTGGACCCAATTCGCGGGTTGGAGAGCTTGCTTCGCTGGGGTTGCAGAAGACCTTCCCTCATGTTCGCGAAGGGGAAGTGCCCCACAATAGAAAGATATTGCCTTACCCAGGAACCTTTCTTTCGGGAAAGGTTCCTTTTTCCATCCGCAGCGATAGTATCTCTGGCCTGGCCCCTTCCTGGCAAATCCCCGATCAAAAAACACCCGCGGGCAGCAGAACTCCCGCCCCCTCAGGCGACCGGAGGGAGCCCCATCCCCGCGAAGGAAAAGTCTTTGGCCTACCTTTCTTCAGAAAGGTAGGGAAGGAGGCGCACCATGGCATCCCTGTTTGAAATGAATATACAAATGCTCAAAGGGGTTGGCCCACAGCGGGCAAAGCTCTTTGAAAAACTGGGAGTTCCCACCGTGGGAGACCTGCTGCGCCTGTATCCCCGCACCTATGAGGACTGGAGCCTGCACACCCCCATCGGGGACACCGCTCTAAACGAAGTGGCTGTGGTCAAGGCACAAGTGCTGCATCGACCCACGGAAACCAGAATCCGAGGGGGAAAAACCCTCTATAAAACCATGGCTACCGACGGAGAATCCGACCTGACCCTTACCTTTTTCAACAACAAATATATTCCTACCCTCCTCAAGGAAGGGGAAACCTACTTGTTCCGCGGGAAAGTGACCGGTACCCTGCTGCGCCGGGAGATGCTTTCTCCGGAATTCCTCCCGGAAGGGAAGAGCATGGCCATTCAACCCATCTACCCGGCCACAGCAGGTCTCTCCTCCCGGCAGATTGGAACGGCGGTCCAGAATGCTCTGGCCCTGCTGCCGGAACAGATTCACGATCCCATTCCCGATCCTCTGCGAGAGGAGTATCACCTGTGCACCTTGCGGTACGCTTTGGAAACCATCCACTTTCCCAAGACTGTGGAAGAAATCGCCACGGCCCGTTACAGGCTGACCTTCGAGGAATTTCTCGTGTTGCAGCTGGGCCTGCTTCGGATCAAAGGCGGACGGAAAGCAAAAAATCTCCATCCCATTCCCAATGTGTTTCCCCAAGAGTTTGTGAAGCTGCTTCCCTTTTCCCTGACCGGTGCCCAAACCCGAGCCATTGGGGAAGCTCTGGAGGACATGGCCGGCGACTCCCCTATGAACCGGCTGATTCAAGGAGATGTGGGCAGCGGCAAAACCGCAGTGGCAGCAGCCCTGTGCTGGTCCGTAATCCAGAACGGCATGCAGGCCGCTTTGATGGCCCCAACAGAAATTTTAGCAGCCCAGCACTATCAATCCCTAAACGCTTTGCTGGAGCCAGCCAAAATCACCTGTGCCCTGCTGACCGGTTCCGTCAAAACCGCCGAGAAGAAAAAAATCTATCAGGCCCTGGCAGATGGCAGAATCCAGTTGGTCATCGGCACCCATGCCTTGCTGGGCGACAAGGTGGCCTTTTCCAATTTGGGCCTGGTGATCACCGATGAGCAGCACCGGTTCGGGGTGGGACAGCGGTCCGCCCTGGCCCAGAAAGGCGCCTCCCCACACCTGCTGGTCATGAGCGCCACCCCCATTCCCCGAACTTTGGCCCTGATGGTCTATGGGGATCTGGATATTTCCGTTCTGGATGAATTGCCCCCCGGACGGCAGAAAATCGAAACCTACCTGATCGATCCTGGCAAACGGAAGCGGGCCTTCGCCTATGTGCAGCAGCATCTGGATCAGGGAAGGCAAGGCTACCTTATCTGCCCATTGATCGACGAGGATGAAAGCGGCATGATGAGCGTGACCCAATATGGGGAAATGGCCCAAAAGGCTTTCCCCACAGCCCGGGTAGGAATTCTCCACGGAAAAATGAAACCGGGAGAAAAAGAACAGGTTATGGAAGAATTTTCCCAAGGAAAGCTCCAGCTCCTGGTGTCCACCACAGTGGTGGAGGTGGGAGTGGACGTGCCCAACGCGGTGATCATGGTCATCGAAAACGCGGAACGGTACGGGCTTTCCCAGCTGCACCAGCTCCGAGGGCGCATCGGCCGGGGAACATACAAATCCACCTGCATCCTGATCACGGACGCCCAAAATGAGGATACCTTGAAACGGTTGAAGCTGTTTCGGGACACCAGTGACGGATTCAAGATTGCAGAGGCGGATTTGAAGCTCCGGGGACCCGGCGACTTTTTCGGCCAGCGGCAACACGGCTTGCCCCAATTGAAAATCGCCGACTTGACCACCGACATGGAGGTGCTCCGTCAATCCCAACGGTGTGCCAAAAAGCTCTTCTCCTCCGGTGTTTTGGAACAGGACCTTTACCGGGGATTGCGGGGAGAGATCCGCCGGCTTTTCGCCAAAACAGGCGGAGACGGAGTGGTGCTGTAACGTTTTTCAAGCATTAAAAAGGAGCCCTTCCAAGAGGGCTCCCTTTTTTGCAATGTAAAATTTAGTGCCAGCTATTACAGGTCCCGATACCGTTTCACCTTCCGCAGCTTCTTCTGTTTCCGGCGATAGAGGAAGATCAAGAAGATGTAAATCACAATCAGCAGAAGGATCACACCCATAATGATCAGGAACCAGGGAGAAGTCAACACCGAGGTTCCCTGGCTGACAAACTGAAGCATTTCACTGCGGGAAACCGATTCCGCAGCCACCAAAGGCACTGTGGCGATCACTTCCCCCGCATAGCTCATAGTGGCGGTACCCACTTCCTGTCCCCGCTCCACAGGGGCCTGGACACTGTCCGGCAGGTCCGTCTCCACTATAATACTGGAGCTGTCCACGTTGTTGGGCAGAATCACGGACACGTTCTCTCCAGCCACCAGCTGGAGGGTATCCTGTTTCCAGGCATAGTCCAAAGGCACGTCCGCGATAATATCTCCCTGGGCGGCGATGGTCTGTTTGGTCAGGGTAGTCAATGCCCATCGGAACAAGGTGGCGGCATCCAGCATCTCTCCGTGCACGCTGATGGAATCTCCCTGCTCATCCACCGAGGGACTGCCCAGACAAGCCACCACATAGGTATACCCTTCATAGGTGGCGGAAGCCACAATGCAATATCCTGCCTGATCGTGGGATCCCGTTTTGATCCCGGTGGCGTAAGGGTAATAATAGTAGGATCCGTCCTCATAGACCATATTGGACAGCAGCCGGTTGGTGGTGGAAGCGGACCGCACATTATCCGGATCATTGATCGGAGCGTACTCGTAATATTTGGTACCAGTGATCTCCGTAAACAGAGGCAGGCTCATGGCGTACTTGGTGATGGTCACCATATCCCGGGCAGAAGAGTAGTGATTGGCGTTGTGAAGGCCATGGGGATTGGTAAAGTGGGTGTTGGTGCACCCCAATTCTTGGGCCTTTTCGTTCATCAGCTGAACAAAGTAGCTGGTTCCCGTGTAATCGGTGGGATCAAATGTCCCGCTGGAAGCCGAGGAATCCCCCGAACTGGTGCTGGAGGTGGTAGCGGCTTCCGGATCCACATCCTGAGAAGAGCTTTCCCCTCCATCGGAGGACTCTCCCCCCTGATCCAGTTTTCCCTGGGCATACAGGGAATCCACATACTTGGCCAAAGTCAAGGCAGCGTTATTGCCCGAGGGGACCATCATCAGGTATAGCATCTGTTCCCCCGTGAAGGTATCTCCCACATCGAAATCCGCCATAGAGCTTCCCGTTCCGGACAGCTCATCAAACACGCTCTGGGGGACTGTGATTTCCGCGTTTTCAATATCGGGAATATTTTCATAGGCCACAATATAGGTCATGATCTTGGTCAGGGACGCCATGGGCAGCTGCTCATCGGCGTTCTCGGAATAGACCACCGTATCCGTATCCAGATTGAGCATCAGGTAGGCTTTACAGTGGTGGCTATTGGGATTGTTATCCTTATCCGTATCCCACGTGTAATCAAACCCTTCCGCCAGCGCCAAAGGGCCACATGCTGTTATCATACATACTGCT
This sequence comes from uncultured Oscillospiraceae bacterium, assembly GCA_900543305.1. Lineage (GTDB taxonomy): Bacteria > Bacillota > Clostridia > Oscillospirales > Acutalibacteraceae > Acutalibacter. The sequence continues at coordinate 208 of UQQZ01000111.1, read as the reverse complement.
GCCAGAAACACAGCGGCAATTTTCTTCCACCGTTTCATATCTCTCTCCTCTCCCTACCTTTCTGAAGAAAGGTAGGCCAAAGACTTTTTCTTCGCGGGGGCGGGGCTCCCTTCGGTCGCCTGAGGGGACGGGGCATCCCTGCCCGCGGGTGTTTTTTGATCAGGGATTTGCCCTATAAGGGCAGGCCAAAGACTTCTTCCCGGGGGAG
>UQQZ01000110.1 GCA_900543305.1 uncultured Oscillospiraceae bacterium | reverse complement strand
CCGCCACTGTGGCCAGCGGTGACATGTCATTTGCAGAGGAAACCTGGGAACTTTTAACCCAATGGGCCCAGTACCTCCGAAAAAATGGACTGGATCCGGAAAACCAACTTTGCACCGACGACTTCGCCGGTCATTTGGCCCACAACTGCAACTTGTCCATTAAGGCGATTTTAGGAGTGGCCTCCTATGGGATGCTGCTGCAACGCCGGGGAGACTCTCAGGGAAAAGAGTGGCTGGATCAAGCCCGTTCTATGGCCCGCTCTTGGATCGACATGGCGAAAAATCCCGATGGAACCTATCGCTTGGCCTTTGACCGGGCAGACACTTTCAGCATGAAATACAATGCCGTTTGGGACAGGCTTTTGGGACTGTCCGTATTTCCAGAGGGTACCTGGGACAAAGAGCTGGCTTCCTATTTGACGCGTTTGAATCCTTATGGAATGCCGCTGGATAATCGGGCTGGATACACGAAATCTGACTGGCTGGTTTGGGTTGCCTCCATGATGCCCCATCAACGGGACTTCGAAACCATGATCTCTCACCTTTGGGACGCCTACGATCAAATGCCGAATCGTGTGCCTTTGGGAGATTGGTTTGAGACAGAGGACGCTTGGCAGGTTTCCTTCCAAAACAGGACAGTCCAGGGTGGTCTGTTTATCAAGCTTCTGTATGGAACAGGAAACTTTCATTCCTAATTTTTACGCTTAAAAAGGGCGCTACCTCTTGGGGCAGCGCCCTTTTTTCGGGAAACTGAGCCTTTCCTTGCAAAGGACCGGAAAAACAAGTATAATGATGGGACTTCTGAAATAGGGGTGTATCAAATGGTATATTCTTCCGTTGTATCGGGTCATTTTCTAGCTCGGCCCAACCGGTTTATCGCTTTGGTGGAACGGGAAGGGTCTGTGGAAACCTGTCATGTAAAAAACACGGGACGCTGCCGGGAATTGCTTACCGCCGGGGCCAAAGTCTACTTGGCGGAAAGCGTTAATCCCAACAGAAAAACAAAGTACGATTTGATTGCGGTGGAAAAAGGCCCTCTATTAATCAACATGGATAGCCAAGCGCCCAACCAAGTGGCAGAAGAATATCTCCCTCAGCTTTTCCCGGAAATGATTTCTTACCGCAGAGAAGTCAAATGGGGCAATTCCCGTTTCGATTTCTCCGTAGAAACCCCTGGCGAACATTGGTTTCTGGAGGTCAAGGGCGTGACCTTGGAGGACCATGGAGTCGTCCTTTTTCCCGATGCTCCCACAGAACGAGGCGTCAAGCACCTGGAAGAACTTTGCAGGGCTTCGCAGGAAGGCTTTCGTACCTGTGTCCTCTTTGTGGTGCAGATGGAAGGGGTCCGGTATTTTACCCCCAACCGGCTCACTCATCCCGAATTTGCCACCGCTCTGGAAAAGGCGGCTCATCAGGGAGTTCGTCTGGAAGCAGTAGAATGTCATGTCACCCCGGACTCTTTGACCCCCACAAGGCCTGTGACAATCCAGTTGGTTTGAAAAAAAAAAGGGAACGCGTTTTGCGTCCCCTTTTTCATTGCCTGATTCTCTTCCAAGAATCAGTTTCCAACCAGAAAATCCAGAACATCCCACCCTGAAGAAGTTTGAGATTTATATAACTCAGTGTAACCACAATTGGTACAACTTACCGTGATAAACTTCTTGTTCTGAATGTCAAATAGCTTGGCAAAGTTGCCCCCGGTAGCCTGGAATTGGTCACTTTCGTATTGGGTACATCCGCATTTGGGGCACATATATTGTCTTTTTTCCACGGTGAAGCCTCCTTTTCTCATATGAGTATGATGGAAAAAAGTGACGGTTTTCCCACCAGAATGCTTACGCTTTCCTTACGCTTTGGCGCCGAATCTGGTTTTTTTCGAGCTGTCCCCTTTCGGCTGAGTCTGGTCTCGCATGGTTAGGGAAATCCGCTTCTTACTCTCGTCCACTTCCAGCACCGTCACTTCCACAATATCTCCCACCGTCAGCACCTCAGATGGGTGACGGATATAGCAGTTGGTGATCTGGGACACATGAACAAGGCCATCCTGGTGGACACCGATATCCACAAAAGCACCGAAGTCCACCACATTCCGCACAGTCCCCGTCAGCTTCATGCCAGGCTTTAAGTCTGAAAGGTCCATTACGTCTGTGCGCAGCATCGGAGGCGGCAGCTGATCACGAGGATCTCGCCCCGGCTTTTGAAGCTCGGAAACGATATCCCGCAATGTGGGAATACCCACTCCGCAAGCATCTGCTGCTTTCTTTTCACCCAATTTTTGAAGACGCTCCTCCAAACCTGTCAAATCTCCCACATTTTCCAAGGTATAGCCACACAGGGAAAGCAGTTCCTTGGCTGCGGCGTACGATTCCGGGTGTACTGCGGTGTGATCTAGAACATTCTCACTTTCCATCACTCTGAGAAACCCCGCACACTGTTCAAACGCTTTGGGGCCCAGTTTGGGAACTTTCATTAGCTCCCGGCGGCTGTGAAAACTGCCGTGCTCTTCCCGGTAGGCAGCCACATTCTTGGCCACCGTTGGTGTGATCCCCGCAACCCGTCCTAAAAGTGACGGGGAAGCCGTATTCAGATCCACTCCAACTGCATTGACGCAGTCTTCCACCACTCCATCCAGAGCCTGAGACAGTCTCGCCTGTGGCATGTCGTGCTGGTATTGCCCCACACCGATAGCTTTTGGATCGATCTTCACCAATTCCGCCAGAGGGTCCTGAAGCCTTCTTGCAATGGACACGGCCGAACGCAATGAAACATCATAATCGGGAAATTCTTCAGCCCCCAACTTAGAGGCGGAATAAACAGAGGCTCCCGCTTCGCTGACCACCATGTAAGACAAAGGCTTTCCGTATTCTTTGATAAACTCACTGACAAACAATTCCGACTCTCTGCTAGCTGTGCCGTTTCCGATGGCAATGCAGGTGATCCCATGCTTTTCGCAAAGACGCCGCAACACGCCTTTGGCCTCATCTACCTTATTATGGGGTTTGGTGGGATAGATAACGGCGGTTTCCAATACCTTCCCGGTTCCGTCCACCACTGCCAACTTACACCCAGTCCGGTACGCGGGGTCAAAGCCCAAAGTGACCTGATTCTTGACAGGAGGCTGCATCAGAAGCGGCCGAAGGTTCAAGGCAAAGGTGTGGATGGCCTGCTCGTCTGCCATCTCCGTCAAATCATTGCGGATCTCCCGTTCCAGAGAGGGAAAGATTAAGCGGGACCAGGCGTCCTCTGCCACCTCACGCAGCAGCTCCGGATAGGGATGACTTGGCGTCAGAATGTCCCGTAATATCCTGGGTAACGGACTTTCCTCTCCGGGATTCAAGGAAACCTTTAAAATTCCTTCTTTCTCCCCACGGTTGATGGCGAGAATCCGGTGGCTTTGTAACCGTCCCAGGGGTTCCTCAAAGTCATAATAAATCCGATATACCGTATCTTCTTCCGTAGTTGCTTTGGTTCGAAGGGACCCATTTTTTTGAAGCATCCTTCGCAGCCGTTTCCGGATGCCCGGATCGTCGGAAAACTCCTCTGCCAGAATATCTTTCGCCCCTTGCAAAGCCTCTTCGATGGTTTCCACCTTTTTCTCAGGGTTTACATAAGACGCCGCCAGCTCCTGGAGGGTTTGATACTTTCCCTGCTGGTTTTTTCCCTCAAGCAGCAGTTGGGCCAAGGGCTCCAATCCTTTTTCTCGAGCTATCCCTGCTCTGGTCCTGCGTTTGGGCCGATAGGGCCGGTAAAGGTCTTCCACTTCCGCCAACGTAGTGGCCCGTTTCAGTGCGGCTTCCCAGTCTGAAGTCAATTTGCCTTGTTCCTCCACTGCTGCCCGCACTTCTTCTTTTCGGGTCTCCAAGCCTCGCAGATAAGTCAAGCGATCCGCCAACTGACGAATGGTCTGATCATCCATAGCTCCATGCTGCTCTTTCCGGTATCGCGCGATGAAGGGAACCGTATTCCCTCCGTCCAACAGCTCCACCACAGCTTGCGCATGTTCCGGTTTTACTTGAAATTCTTGGGCCAAAAGCCTTGTTATTGGATCCATATCAGGGATTTCCCCCTTCCAACTGGATTCCAAAATGCCGGCTGAGATAATCTGCCGCGTACTCCTCGGGAACCGTTTCTCGGTACAGAATTTGCCCCATGGCGTAAATGGTAAACACGTCGTCGATGTACGTCAGACTCTGTTCCTCTCGGAAAATACCCACCTTTCGGATGGTGTTGAAAATAGACTGAGGGTGCTTCTCACAGAAAAAGGAAGGCTGCTCAAAGTCGTAGCTGCGCCAAGGCTCTTCCGTGAAGCCGTATACCCATTTCCATCCTTTCCCCCGTTCTTTTTGGCATTCCACCCAGCCGTAAAAATCGTCTTTGAGATAGCGGTACTGGCAAAGGCCATCCCCCTGGATCTCCCCCTCCACCAAGCGCAAGGGACGCCTAGGAGATTCTCCGTACACACCTACGTCGCAGATGAAAACGCCATCTTCCGCTTCTACCCGCAAAACACGATGTCTCCTATCTTGGATTACCTTGGGTTCTCCGTCGATAAACCTCCCACAAAACTGTGTCACGGAAAATCCCAACCCTGTCAGGGCAGCATAGAACAATCCGTTTTGCTCAAAACAGTAACGGCCTCTGTGATTGGTAACCATCTTCGTGAACAGATGCTCCTCGTCCAGGGAAAGGGGCACTCCCTGGAGAATATCGAGATTTTCATAGGGAATGTGGTTTAAATGCGCCTTTTGAATTTGGGTGAGGGTTTGATAGGTGTGGTCCGGGGTACCGGTGTAGCCAATCCGGCGAAAATAAGCTTGCAGCTGGCTGTCGGTCAAAGCCATCATTTTCACTCCGTTTCTGTAAAGGAATTAGGGGGTTTTCCGAAAAAAATATTCGTTCACTGAATATTTTTCTATAATAACACAAATGTATGAAGTTCACAATCCGTATTTTATGATTTTCAAAAAAAATACAGGGAGTTTTTATTGACTTTTTCCCTTTTTTCTCCTATGATTAAATTCAAATGAATACGCGAATGGTCTCATTGCGCAAAAATCCCGGGAGGAGTCCAATGAAACACAAATATTTTAGGCTGACAAAAAGCGAAAACGAAATCATGGATTTGATGTGGAAGGAAAGCCGTCCCCTTTCCCGTTCGGAAATCATCGAACTGACTCCAGAACGTACTTGGAAACCTGCTTCCATCCATATCTTGCTCAACTCCATGTTGGACAAAGGCGCCATTGAAGTGGCGGGTTTTGTTCAGAGCACTAAAAATTATGCCCGTACTTTTGTCCCCACTTTGACCGCTGACGAATATGCGGTCCTTCAACTGAAGCACAGTGCCGCTTTTAACGAGCAATCTGTATTTCGTCTGGTTTCCGCCCTTGTGGAAGACATGAACGACAAAGAGACTTTGGATCGTCTGATGGAAATCTTGGAACAGCGGAAAAACGAAATCAAATAAATGTGGGTCAAAAACGCCCCCTGAGGCTTTCTTCTCAGGGGGCGTTTCATTTGTCCGTTTCAGAAAAGGAAAATCAGATAGAGAGAACTGCGGAAATCCGATACAGATTCTCGTCAAACACACGAGGCATGTTCAGAGCCTCAGTGATATCGAAATCCACAATTGCCTGGCCCTTCATAGCCACTACACGGTTGCCAATTCCATTTTCCAACAGCTGTACTGCGTGATATCCCATACGGCTGGCCACAACACGATCCTGCAGCGTGGGAGAACCGCCCCGCTGTACATGGCCCAAAATGGTGGCACGGCTCTCAATGCCGGTTTCCTTCTGGATGCGCTCAGTAATTTCCTGGGTATGTCCGACACCTTCTGCCACAACCACGATGAAATGTTTCTTACCAGTAGACTGAGCCAGACGGATCCGGTCAATCACATCCTTTTCAAAATCGAAGGGAACTTCGGGAACCAAAGTGGCAATGGCGCCTACGGCAATACCCGTATTCAGGGCAATGTCGCCGCAGCGGCGGCCCATAACCTCAACCACACTGCAACGGTCATGGGACTCGGTGGTATCGCGGATCCGGTCGATCATTTCCATGGCAGTATTCAAAGCGGTATCATAACCGATGGTATAGTCCGTGCATGCAATGTCGTTGTCGATGGTTCCAGGAACGCCAATGCACAGTACGCCGGCTGCAGTCAGGTCCCGGGCACCGCGGAAAGAACCGTCTCCACCGATTACCACCACACCGTCAATGCCTTTTTCCCGGCACATGGCAGCAGCTTTCTGAACGCCTTCGGGGGTGTTAAATTCGGGGCTGCGAGCGGTGAACAGTGCCGTGCCGCCATGCTGCATGATATCAGACACGCTGCGCATGTTCATCTCTTTCATGTCCCCGTGGAGCAAGCCGTTGTAGCCGCGCATAACCCCGTAGACCTTCATGCCAAAGCCCAAGCCT
>UQQZ01000109.1 GCA_900543305.1 uncultured Oscillospiraceae bacterium | reverse complement strand
CCTGCCACAACAGATACCCTGTGAGATAATAGATGGGATAATTCTGGATGGACCGGCGGAACATCTGGGAGAAAATCAGGGACAAAACTCCCATGGAAAGCAAAGGGTTCAGCACGCTCCACACAATTCCCAAGGCCGACCGGGCATATTTCCGCTTCAGCTCCCGGGCAGTGAGCTGCTGGATCACAAACCAATATTGCCGGCGTTTTTCCCCTAGATCTCTCACGGTTCTCCTCCTCCCCTGGCTTCACTCCTCCAGGCCTTCAGGGCCATCCCCAGCGTTCTGGCCCACCGAAGCCGCCCCAGAGCCCGAAGATCTTCCTGGGTTCCGTAAAGGGCGGCGCTCCCCTCTGGCCACGGACTGGGAAGGGCCGGTTTTTCTCCCACCAATCGGTGCATCACCCGGTTTTGAGCCAGCTGCTGCCGGGTTAAAGGGGATGCCAGGGAAAAGGACCGCCCCTCCAACACGTCATCGGTAAAAGCAAGCCGGCCAAAGGCCAGAGCTTCCTCCCGGGTAGGGCGGGTCATCCACTGTCCCAACAGCCGCTGTACTTCCCTTTGCTCCCGGACAAGGACCTCCTTCGTGGGCATTTCTTCCCGGGCCAAAGCTTCCCCATAGGCGGAGAAAATCTCCTCCTCCCGGGCCAAAAAACTCCTTGCCCCATTGGGCTGGCCCAGCACCGGAACACTCCTTTCCCCCTCCCGGACATATCCCAAGGTCATGCCATGGGGAGCGGAAAACGCCCCTTCAAAAAGACAGTTTTGAAAGTTGGCCTGGCGGTTCAGGTTCCGTCCTGGAGAAAAATAGCAGCAGTCCCAGTCTCCCCGAAGGGGAGCCCGGTACAACCCCCAGTAAAGGCCCCGAACCCGGCCTTTCCAGCCCAATTCCTCCAGCAAAGCTCCCAAGGTATCCTGCAGGGTTCCCATCCAGCCGCTGTCCACCAGGGCCCAAGCGAGAGGATCCCACAGGCCTTCCTGGCGGAGATACGCCCCCGCCAGGGGAAAGGCTTCCTGGGAATGGGCGTCCAGAAGTGAGAAAAATTCCGGACAGTCCAACAGCTGTTCCCGAAGAGTTCCCAGCTCCTTCCGAGACAGAGGCAAGTCTCCCTCCCAGCCCAATTGAGACAGCAAGGTCACCCGCTCTTCCTCCGAAAGTCCTCCCCGGGCCAAAACCCGGTCTGGAGTTACCCAAAGGCTGCTCCGGCACAGATGTTCCACCGCCTGAAGGTGATTCAGAAAAAACAGAGGCTGCCGCCAGGCGTACCGGGAACCGTACAGGTAACGGCACTCCACCGGCAGGTTCCAACGCTGTCCCAAAAACCATGCCATCCGGTAGGGAAACCAGCCGTCCCGGGCCACAAAGTAAAGGCGGTTCAGGCCCTTTTCCAGGGCCCGATGAAGGGTCCAGCAGACAAAGTTTCCCAGGGTGGGGGCCAACACCCATCCTATTCCCTGAGAAAGGGTGTCCTCCCCCAGGGGCAGTCCTTCCACCCGGCGGATCAGCCGGGGATCCCGGATCTGGTCCCGGTAGCACCGGGATTCACCTTTCATCTCTGTTTCCTCCCTTGTTCCGTCCTTTGAGTCTGTACCGAATTCCGCTGGGAATCAGGCCCGCCCCCAGAGGACGCAGCACCCCGCCCCAGGCCCGGAGGCCGGACAAGCTCAGCATCCGGTATCCTCTGCACCGCACCGCCGCTTCCCGGACCCGGCGGGCATAGGTCCGGCGCCGGTGGGATGCCCGGTCTTCCCAGTATTCCAGCAGAGGCTGGGGAAGATTGTATCCCCGGAATCCCGCCTGGTGGAGCCGGAAAAACAGCTCGTAATCCTCACAGCCCAGATACCGGGACGATTCCCCATACCCGCCAATCAGCTCCAACACCTGCCGGCGAAACATCACCGAGGGATGAATGTAAGGGGAACTGTGGAGAAAGTCCTCCCGCTGGGGCAAGACCGGCTTTTGCCAGGTTCCCCATACCCCCTTTTCGTCCCGCAGCAGGGCAGCGCTTCCCACCCAGTCCTGCTGGGGATGGGCCTGGAGAAAGGCCACTTGGGTTTCCAACCGCCGGGGCAGGGAGATGTCGTCGTCGTCCATCCGGGCAATATACCGCCCTCGGGCCCTGCTGATTCCCTGGTTCAGGGCATGGGCCAATCCCCGGTTGATCTCCCCCCGATACAGGTGGATTCTGGAATCCCTTCCCGCAGCCTGGGACAGGAGCCGGGCACCCTGGGGAGAGGATCCGTCATCCCAGAGGACCAGCTCCCAATTTTCCCAAGTCTGTGCCACCAGAGAGGCCACCGCCCGCTGTAACCATTCCCGTCGGGGATTGTGGGATCCCATCACAATGGTGACTTCCGGTTCACGGTCCATACCGCTGCCTCACTTTCCTGTCCATTTCCCGGTATACGGCTTCCATGGCCTCCCGGGTTTCCCGACGGTCAAAGGGCGCCACCGAATCCTGACACCGCCGAGAAAGCTCCCTGCGCCGTTCCAGGTCCAGACCCCGGAGCAGCTGAATCCCCCGGGCAAAACCCTCCGCATCGTCCCAATCGTAGACCAGGCCGTTTTTTCCGTGCACCATGTATTCCCGAGTGCCCCGGTTGTCCGCCGCCAGCACCGGCACCCCCATAGCCAAGGACTCCAACCCTGCCATGCCCAACCCCTCCCGTCGGGAGGGAAACAGGGTGGCGTCGGCACAGCCCACAATCTCCGGCACGTCCCGTCGATATCCCCAAAGCTCCACAGGCAGCTGCCGTTCCCGGATCTCCTGTTCCAGCCGTTCCCGGGTAAAGCCTTCCCCGCAAATGGCGTAACGAATGCCCGAAAGCCGGCCACGCCGCCGAAGCAGAGAAAGGGCGTCCAGCACCACCCCATGGTTTTTATTCAGGTTCAGTTCTCCAACGGACACCAGGAAAAAATCCCCAGGACTCAAGCCGAATCCCCGCCGGAGAGCGGCCCGGCGTTCCGGGTCCAAGGGATGAAACACCTGCCGGTCCAGCCCTACTCCCGGCAGCCGGAACACCTTGGCACCGGCCTTCAGAGGAAGCCGGAGAGCAGCCTGCTGATCCTCCCTGTTGATCACCACCAGCAGGTCGGTCCACCGGGCCAGTTCTCGTTCCACCGGATAGAAAGCCAGCCGGTTGTACAGGGGAGCTCCCCGGTAAAAATGAAAGCCGTGGGCAGTGTACACCACCACCGGCCTTCTGGAAGAAAACCGACCTGCCAGCCGTCCCAGCAGTCCTCCCACCGGCGTGTGGCAGTGAATGGCTCGGATCTCCCACCGGCGAATCAGCTCCAGCAGCTGCTCCAGAGCCCGGCGGTTGTCCCCCAGCAAATAGGGGGAACGGGCCACGTCCAGATGGTGGAGAACCACCCCCTGGGCCCGGATCCGGTCCTGGTCGGAAAGGTAGGACGGTTCCCGGAGATTGGCGGCAAAATGGACTGTATATCCCATCTCCTGGAGGATCTTCACGTTTTCCCTCTCGAACTTTAAAAGGAAATCGTGGGTGGTGGCCAAAATGAGCACATGTTTTTCCACCGGCGTCCCTCCCTTTCAAAGCCGTTTTGTACCAGTGTTCGCAAAACTCCGAGAATTATGTACCCCCAAAACAGGAGAGAAGTGAAAAAAAGAAGGCTGCCCGCAGGCAGCCTTTTTTTCACTATTTTATTTGTCTCAATCAAATTCCCTGGGGATGGGACAGGTTCCCCCATTGGGGAAGTACAGGCGGTAGTTGTTTGTTCCGCTCAAAATATACACGGGAACGGACACATAGTCCCGGATGGTGGCCCCCGATTCCAGAGCGATGCCGGACATTTTAAACATACCAGGAGAATACAGAAAGTGCCATTCGCCCTCGTACTCATATTCCACAGAGTACTCATGACCGATGGTTATATAGTGGTCTGTGGGGTTGGTAATCTCTATGGTAATCGTCAAGGCGTACATCCCGTTCACACTTTCGGTGAGTTCGGCCTCCACAAACTGGAATTCCAACTCCTCCTCTCGATAGATATAGTACTCCGGCTCCTCCTCCAAGGTGGGGGTCAGAAAGGTATCCAGCATGCTCTTCTTTTGACAACCGCTAAGGCTCAACAAGAGAAGGCTCACAAGGAGAAGTAGTCCCCCTTGCCGGAACAAGGACACCTTGTTCATCATTAGCCCGCCTCCTTACATTCACTGATTGATTGCAGGTATGAAGCTTGCAGACAAAGTTTCCAGAAACAGCTCGTATTCTCTCGTATTCTTCAGGTTCCATTCATGAAACCGTGACAGACCTGGCATTTGCCCAAATCTCAGCTCCAGCAGCCCACCGGAACCACCCCTCGCTTCTCCGGCCAACGGATCCGGAACGTTTTTAAGTTGGAATAATTATAACAAATTCTAAAAAATAAATAAATAGTTTTTTAATCTTTTGCTTAAAATCTGCCTCTTTTTTCTCACCGGAAAAAGAGCCGGACCGCACCGCGAAAAAAACACCCAGGGAAAACCCTGGGCGTCTTTCTCTATCGATTTTTCCGCCGGGAGAGAGCGGGGCTCACTCCCGGTTTAAGTCTTTTTTGATCTGGGTGGTGGAGATTTCCGGGGTGCGAGGCAGATAGACCACCTGGCACTGGTCCTTCAAAAAGTCAAACTTGCCTTCCCAGTCGTCCCCCATGACGAAAGTGTCCACATGGTACTCCTTCACGTCGGTTTTCTTCTGCTCCCAGTTTTCCTCGGGGATCACCAGGTCCACATAGCGGATGGCCTCCAAGAGCTGCTTGCGCTTCTCATAGGAGAAGTAGCACTTCTTCTGCTTCTCGTTCCAGTTGAACTCGTCGGTGGAGAGGCCTACGATCAGGTAGTCCCCGTACTGCTTGGCCCGCCGCAGCAGGTTGATGTGCCCGTAATGGAGCAGGTCAAATGTTCCGTAAGTGATCACGCGTTTCATGGTAGTTTCATCCTTTCCTTCCACGGTTTCTCCGGGCTTCCAAATAATCTACCGTCCGGCGGGCAGCTTCGCCGCTTTCCCGGAGCCCGAATTCCTGACGGAATCTCTCCAGCCGCCGGGCCTGGACCGCCGGGTCAAAGCCCAACACCGCCTCTTCCAGCTGGTCGTTGTTTTCCGCTCGGGCAAAGGGCAGCCGTTCCAGATCATAGTAAAAGTTCCGGTCCCCCTGATAGGCTGCCAGATCGTGAATGTACAGGAAACAGGGTTTCCCCGTAATGAGAAAATCAAACATCACCGAGGAGTAGTCGGTGATCATCCCGTCACAGGCCAGGTACAGCTCCTGAATATCCGGATAGTCCGAGGCGTTGCGCACATACCGGGGATCCAGGTGCAGCTGGGCCGCTTTCTCCGCAATGTTGGGATGGAGCTTGGCCAGAATCAGCCATTCCCCTCCAAACCGGGTTTCCAGCGCCTTCACACACCGGCCATAATCCATATCGTAGGCCTCCAGCCCCATGTCCTTCCGGAAGGTGGGAGCATAAAGCATCAGCTTTTTCCCAGCGGGAAGGTCCAGCTGCTTTCCCACCTTCTCCCTCAATTCCGGGTGGGGCTGGGTCAGCATGTCGTTGCGGGGGAATCCCTCTTCCAGCACCTCTCCCTGATACCAGAAACCGTGCCGGTAAATCTCTGTCAAAAACTTGCTGTTGGACAAAAACAGATCGCTCATCTGGGAATCCTTCTGGGCGGCCCGGAGATAGTCCTCCGGCAGGGCGTCCGCTGCATCCCCTTCAATCCGCTTTAAGGGGAATCCGTGCCAGGTCTGCACATAACAGGTGTTTCCCCGCTTTTGGGTGTAGGCCCACTTCCGGCTGTTGTCCACCCAAACTCCCGCCGTGCACTGGTGGTAGATAGCCCGAGGGCTGTCCACCCGGATGGGGGTGATACCCTGGGGCAGGGAGGCGGCCTCCGCCGGCCCCTTGACCGTCCAGTACACCTTCCAACCCCGGGAAAGCAGTTCCTCCGCCACCGCCTTGGGGCTGTCGGAATATCCCCTGCCATAATAGCTCTGACACACCGCTTTATTGGCGTCCTTGGGCAGCAGGGAGAGAATTTGCCACAGGCTGTTCCGGATCACCTTCCGTGCCACCTGAACCAAGGCCCCGCCTGCCGGCGTCCCTGTTCCTTTCTCCACAGCAAAGTCCCCTTTCCAAACCTCTAAATTTCCCGGCGAGTGTTTCCGGGGGAAAGAAAAAAGCGGCCTTTCGCCGCTCTCCCCCTTACGAAAGCAGCCCTGCGCAGTCCAACCAGCCTCACGCTGGGCCTCCCTTGTATCTCTCCGGTACCCCCAAAACCCTATTTTTGAGTACAACTAGTATATAACATACCACAACCAGAAAAATAAGTCTAGTCTTTTTTTCTTTTTTTGATATACTCTTATAAGAACGAATACGAACAGAACCTTAAAGAAAAAGGAGGCCGCTGTCATGGACCAGGAAAAAACACCCCAGCAAGCTATCCCCCCAGAAGAGCTTGCCCATCTTGAAAAGATCTTACACATGGTGAACGAAGAGCTGGAGGAAGCCCAGCGTT
>UQQZ01000108.1 GCA_900543305.1 uncultured Oscillospiraceae bacterium | reverse complement strand
CGCCCATCTCCGTGCCGTCGGGCAAAGTGTGGCAGCGGATCTCACTCATTCCCAGGGGCTCAAAGAGCCGGGGACGGAGAAACTGGGTGAGGGTTTCCCCGGTTTTCCGGGTGAGAATGGCGGAAAGCAGGTTGGTGCCTGCAGTGTTGTAGAGAAAATGGGTGCCGGGCTCGTAGACGAAGGGGTGCCGGAGAAAGGCCGCAATCCAGTCCGGATCCCCCATGCCCAGATCGGGGATTTCCGTCTCGTGGCCGCAGCCCATCATCAGCAGGTGGCGAACCCGGCACTGTTTCAGGTGCTCGCTGGGCTGCTCCGGAAGCTTGTCCGGGAACAGATCTACCAGCCGGTCGTCCAGGGAAAGACGTCCCTCCTGGACCGCAAAGCCGATGGCGGTGGAGGTGAGGCTTTTGCTGAAAGAAAACATGATGTGGGGAGTTTGGGGATTGTAGGGTTTCCAGCAGCCCTCGGCACAGACTTGGCCGTGGCGCAGCAGCATGAAGGCATGCATTTCAATGCCGTCAGAGTACAGTTGATCCAGCAGGTCCAGCACCGCCTGAGAGGGGATGCCCACCTGTTCCGGTGTAACGCGTTTCAGTTCCATAAACACAACTTCCTTCCGAAATTCCAAGAATAAATCCAGTGTAGCACAGTTTAAAGCCCCTTGCAATGCAGAATACTACCATAAGAACCTTTGAAAATTTGGAAGGAAGCGAGGATTGTTTATGGTACGGATTCAGAAAGTGTACGGCTGCGAAATTTTAGATTCCCGGGGCAACCCGACGGTCAGCGCCACGGTGGTGCTCTCCGACGGCACCATGGGTACGGCGGCGGCTCCCTCCGGGGCATCCACGGGGAAATTTGAAGCTGTGGAGCTCCGGGATGGAGATGAGCGCCGGTACGGGGGCAAAGGGGTGCTCAAAGCGGTGCGCAATATTGACTCCATTATCTCCCCGGCTCTGGAGAAGATCCACAGCCTCACTGTTCGGGAGATTGACCAGGTGCTGCAAAAGCTGGACGGCACCCACAACAAGGCGCACCTGGGGGCAAACGCCACTTTGGCAGTGTCCATGGCCAGCGCCAGGGCCATTGCCGCTCACTACCGGATGCCCCTGTTCCGGTATCTGGGCGGAGCAGCAGCCTACCGGATGCCCCGTCCCATGATGAACATCTTAAACGGCGGAGCCCATGCAGGAAACAACATCGACATTCAGGAGTTCATGATCGTCCCCGTGGGGGCGGAGAATTTTCGGGAAGGCCTGCGGTGGTGCGCGGAGATCTACCACACTCTGGGGGCTCAGCTGAAAGCCCGGGAGCTCTCCACAGGGGTGGGAGACGAAGGAGGCTATGCCCCCAACCTGGAAAGCGATGAGGAAGCCATCCAGGTGGTGTTGGCCGCCGTGGACAAGGCCGGATACGGGGGAAAGGTTCAGCTGGCCCTGGATGCCGCCGGCAGCGAATGGGCTCAGGGCACCCACTACCGGCTGCCCAAGCGGGGGAAGGAGATGGAGACCAAGGAGCTGATCCAGTACTGGGAAGGCCTGGTGGACCGGTATCCCATCTTGTCCATTGAGGACCCCTTGGGAGAGGAAGACTTCGAGGGCTGGGCGGAAATGACCCGCCGGTTGGGAGATCGGGTGCAGCTGGTGGGAGATGACCTGTTCGTCACCAACCAGGAGCGGCTGCGCCAGGGCATTGACGAGGGAGCGGCCAACGCCATCCTCATTAAGCCCAACCAGATCGGCACCTTGTCGGAAACCCTGGACTGCATCGAGCTGGCCAAGAGCAACGGTTACAAGACCATCATCTCTCACCGGTCCGGGGAGACGGAAGACACTTTCATCGCGGACCTAGCAGTGGGAGTCAATGCTGGCCAGATCAAAACCGGCGCTCCCTGCCGGACCGAACGAGTGGCCAAGTACAACCGGCTCCTGCGGATCGAAGAGTGTTGACAAAGGCCGGAATCCCTGCTAGGATGGAACAAACCAATCAGGGAGGATGACCGTTATGGGTAAAGTGTTGGACAGGGTGCAGCGCTGTGTGGAAGGCATCCGGCAGCAGACAGGGTTTGTTCCCCGCACCGCCTTGGTGCTGGGTTCGGGCCTGGGAGGCTTTGGAGAGAAAATCCAATTGGAAGCCGTGGTGGATTACCACCAGATTCCCGGTTTCCCCGTTTCCACGGTACCGGGCCACCAGGGACGGTTCCTGTTCGGATTTGTGGAAGGGGAACCGGTGGTAGTCATGCAGGGCCGGGTCCATTACTATGAAGGCTATTCCATGGAAGACGTAGTGCTGCCCATTCGGGTGATGCAGGCCCTGGGCGCCCGCCGGCTGATTTTGACCAACGCTTCCGGCGGGATCAATCCCACCTTCCAGGCCGGGGATCTGATGGTCCTCACCGACCACATCTCTTCCTTTGTGCCTTCGCCTCTCATTGGACCCAACGAGGAGGCCTTTGGGCCCCGGTTCCCGGACATGACGGAGGTGTATTCCCGCCGGCTTCGGGAGAAGGTCTTGGCCGCCGGGGAAAAGCTGGGAATTCCCCTGCGCCAGGGCGTGTATCTCCAGACCACTGGTCCCCAGTATGAGACCCCGGCGGAGATCAAGCTCTACGCTGCCCTGGGAGCCAGCGCTGTGGGCATGAGCACTGCCTGCGAGGCCATCGTGGCCCGGCACCTGGGCATGGAGATCTGCGGGATCAGCTGTGTGACCAATCTGGCCGCAGGCCTTTCCAGCGCTCCCCTGTCCCACAAAGAGGTCCAGGAGACCGCCGACCGGGTGGCCCAGCAGTTCCAGGGGCTCTTGTGGGAGCTGATTTCCCACCTGGATTGAGAGAGAAAAAAGCCCTGTCCCAACGCAGGCTCAAAAAAACGCGAAAAAATCGGTCCCCGAAGGAAGCCTAATCGCTTCTTTGAGGACCGATTTTCATGCTTATTGTTCCGAGACCGCCCTTGGGTTTTCATGGGACACGGAACCCTGTTCCGCAGAGTTAGCCATTTTCCCCTGGGCGGAATATAACCGCCGGATCAGGGCTGGAAGTAGAAGGAGCAAACCTGCTCGCCGCCGTTGACAAACACCTCGCAGGTGTGGGTGTCGGAGAAGACTTTCAGGTCCCGGATCTCCGTGGCGGGGCGCTCCAGCAGAATCTTGCTGCCGTCGGTGACCTTCAGGATCCACTGGCCCAGGGCCACATGGGGATCTTCCTCCGTCAGGAAGGGCTGAGCCTCCTCCACAGGGAACAGGCAAATTTTGTTATTCTCGTTAAGGGTCACCTGCCGGGGTACGGTCAGGCAGCCGCAGCGAACTGCATCGGGATCTTCGGGCTGGCCCCAGGGGGTCATCCAGCCGATGAGAATCCGCCGGCCCTTGGGATCCTGGAAGCTCTGAGGAGCGTAGAAGTTGGGACCGATTTCCGGGCGCTGGAGCTCTTCGGGGGTAAAGTGTTCTCCGTCAAACTGACCCAGCACAAACTGGACGGTCTGGGGCTGGTCCATCCGGGAGAAGCACAGGACCCACTTGTCCTTCAAGGGGAACAGGTCGGGGCATTCCAGCACGGGACCCATTTCCCGGGTCTCAAACAGGTTGCCCACATACTCCCAGTGAATCAGGTCCTGGGACTTGTACAGCACCACTGCCGCAAAGCCGTCCAGACCCACGCCGCATACCATCCGATAGGTGCCGTCAGACCAGGCGAACACCTTGGGATCCCGGAAGTCCTGGCTCTGGGGATCGATGGGGCTTTGGGGAATAATGGGGTTTCCCGGGTATTTGGTGAAGTGGACCCCATCTTCCGAGGTGACCAGGCACTGGGTCTGGGCCTTTCCTTCGCCTACAGCGGTGTAGAAGAGGTACATGGTGTCGTCCTTGATGAGGGCGGAACCGGAGAAGCATCCCAAAGTGCTCTCGTAGGGCTGGTCGGGGCATAGGGCAATGGGCTGCTCTTCCCAATGGAGCAGGTCGTCGCTGACCGCGTGGCCCCAATACATGGTATCCCAAACGGGGGCATGGGGATTGTGCTGGAAGAAGGCATGGTATTTGCCCTTAAAATAGCAAAGGCCGTTGGGGTCGTTGATCCAGCCTTTTTCCGCCTCCAGATGGCAGTTCAATTTTGGAAGCATGTGTAACACTCCTTTTCACAAGATAAATGAGGGACTGGTTTCCGGCAAGCCGGTTGCAAGTTTCGCCTCAGGAAAAAGACCTTTTTCAAGAAGCATTTCCCGGGGAGCATTCCCTTTCGAATCATCCGGGAACCGCCGGGGCAAGTTCCCACTGCCTTTATGATAGCGCAGGGGCGGCCATTTGACAAGAGGAGAAGCCGGCCTCCCCCACTTTGAGCGCCTCTTTTTTTCGGCGTCTTATGGTGCCGGAGGAAGGGGGACTCAGGGAATCTTTGGGGAAAAGTCACAGCGTACCTTGACTTTTCCTGGGGGTTTTTGTAAGATAAACGTGGGGTCCGAAGGGGATTCCCGAAAATCCAAGGAGGAGTGTTTAAGCAATGAAATACGGTTTGCAGTTGTTCAGTGTTCGGGACGTGACCGAGCAGGATATGGAAGGCGCCCTGCGCCAGGTGGCGGCCATGGGGTACAGCTCTGTGGAGTTTGCCGGGTTCAAGGGCCATTCCGCCGAGCAGATCAAGGCTTGGCTGGATCAGTACGGCCTGGAGGCTTCCGGCACCCATACGGGCATGGCGGAGCTTACCGATGACAAGCTGGAGGAGACCATTGCCTATCATCAGGCCATTGGCTGTAAGAACATCATTGTGCCCTTTGAGAAGTTTGCCACCAAGGGCGACATCGACGCCTTTATCGACCGGGTCAAGGAGATCACCCCCCGGCTGAAGGAAGCCGGCATTGCGCTTCACTACCACAACCACGACCACGAGTTTAAGCCCAACGAGGACGGACTCATTGCGGAAGAGGAGCTGCTGAACCGGACGGACATTTTGCTCCAGGTGGACACCTACTGGGTGTATGCGGCGGGGAAGGATCCCGTGGCGTTCTTGAAAGAGCACAAGGACCGGATCCAGGTGATTCACCTGAAGGACGGCAAGGGCGGCCACACCTGCGCTTCTCTGGGCCAGGGCATTGCCCCGGTGGCAGACGTGCGGAAAGCGGCCATTGAGCTGGGCATGGACATGGTAGTAGAAAGCGAAGGCTTGGAACCCACCGGCATGGAAGAGGTCCAGCGCTGCATGGATTTCCTGAAGGAAGAGGATGCAAAAGACGGAATCTGATGTCTTTGGGAAAACTCAGAGAACATAGTCATGAAAAAATGGCAGGCACAGGTGTGTCTGCCATTTTTGTCCCTTGGGGACAGGAAAATCCCTTCCCCAGGTCTGGGGGAAGCAATCATCCCTTAGGGACGGGAAAGTCCGGAGTCCTTTTGGTGGGGCTCTCTTTCCCGGAGCAGGGTCAAGAACCCTTCCAAGGGAGGAGAGGAAGCTTTTTGGCGGTGGAGGGCGGCGTAATATTGGCGGGGAAAGGAAGCCCCGGAAACGGTGAGCAGCCGGAGGGTTCCCTGGTGCAGAAAGGGTTGTGCCATGGCTTCCGGCAGGATCAGAATGCCCAATCCGGCTTCCGCAGCGCGGATCAAGGCGGTGGTGCTGGTGCTTTCCATCAGAGATTGGGGGGAAAGGCCTCGGGCTTGGAACACCCGGTCCACTCCCCGGCGCATGCCGCTGCCGGGTTCCCGCAGCAGCAAGGGCAGGGAAGCCAGTTCCTCCAGGGACGAAGGGGACGGGGAAAACCCGGGACTGCACAGAAGGCACATCTGTTCCACATAGAGAGGGAAGGCTTTCAGGTGCTGGGAGGCAGCCACATTGTCCACAATGCCCACATCCAGTTGATTTTCCAGCAATCTCTTCTCTATATCCTGGGAATTCCCCACCCAAACCCTCAAAGTGACCTCCGGGTACTCCTGCCGGAATTGGCGAAGCAGGGGGGAAAGGGAGGTGCTGCCGAAAGTCACGTTGGCCCCCACCCGTAAAAGATAGGGGGCATTTCCCTTGCCCAGCAGGTCTTCGGCTTCCTGGAATCCCCGGAGAATTTCCTCAGCCTGTGCCAGCAGGGCACGGCCCGCTTGGGTAAGGTAAATTCGCCGGTTCATCCGTTCAAACAGCTTCACCCCGTAATGGGCCTCCAATTCTCGGATCGCCAGGCTCACAGCGGGCTGGGTGGTATTCAAATGTTCAGCGGCCTTACTGAAACTCTGACAGTGACAGGCCTCCACAAAGATAGTCAAATGGCGTCGCGTCATGGAATCCCTTCTCATATGAAAATCAATATAGATTCCATTTTATCATAAGAATTGAAAATGGAAAAGAGGAGGGGTACAATACAGATAGAAACTTGAGAGGGGCAAACACCATGGAGCGAACGAAATGGGCCCTATGCGGCCGGCTGTTTTTGAAATTCCTGAAGATAGGCACTTTCACTTTTGGGGGAGGTTACGCCATGATCCCCCTGATCCGGCGGGAGATTGCCCAACGGGAGCACTGGATCGAGGACAAGGATATCCTGGACATTTTGGCGGTCAGTGAGAGCACGCCCGGGCCCATTGCGGTAAATACGGCCACTTTTGTAGGGTACCGGCTGGCGGGGCCTTGGGGGGCGGCTGCAGCCACGGTGGGGGTGGTGTTGCCCTCTTTCCTGATCATTTTCGCCCTGTCCTTTGTGCTCCGTCAATTTGAAGAATTTCCGGCGGTGCGGTACGCGTTCTGGGGAATTCGGGTGGCGGTGCTGGCGCTGGTGTTCAGTGCGCTGGTTTCCATGGCCCGGCAATGTTCCTGGAACCCGGTGGCCTGTGTGTTAGCGGCAGGGGCATTTCT
>UQQZ01000107.1 GCA_900543305.1 uncultured Oscillospiraceae bacterium | reverse complement strand
TGGCAGCCGATAGGATAGTAGAGCAGATCAAGAGCGCCGTCCAAAGTGCAGCCGCAACCTTCAGAGAGTCCAAACAAACATGGGGCACGTTGGCAGCTCTATTTTTCATCCCCTTACTGATTGCTTTAGGGGCTTTGGGAGTTTTTCGCATGGGAGGATCAGCTACCAATGTGGGGCTCTCTGCGGAGGTTTTGGCGCTTAAGCCGCAGATTAACGCTGCTTGCGAAAAGCATGGCATTCCAGAGTACGCCCCTTTGGTCGCAGCAGTCATTATGCAGGAATCTGGCGGTAATGTGGAGCTGGTCAATGGTGATGTAATGATGTGTGCAGAGGGAATGGGGTATCCTGTGGGGACTCCGGTTCCGGTTGAGGAGTCCATAGATTTTGGTACTGGCCTTTTGGCAGATCTGCTTCATCAGGCTGGTGCATCCGGTCCAGCGGATATTTCCAAAATTAGTCTGGCGCTGCAATCCTACAACTTTGGTGGAGGGTATCTCACCTGGGCGGTCAGCAAGTACGGAGGTTACAGCAAAGAAAACGCTTTGGAATATTCCCAGCAGCAGGCAGCAGCCATGGGATGGAGCGGATACGGTGATCCTGAGTATGTGGACCATGTGCTGCGCTACTACCAGGTTACTTCCGGTGCAATGGGCGACCGCAGCGCCATTGCCAATGGACTCTTCGCCTATCCGATGCCTGGACACACCTGGTTTACCTACGCTGGCCATGAAGGAATTGACATATCTTACAGCGGGATTGAAGGCCAGCCTATCTATGCCTGCGCCGCAGGCACCGTTTCCTATGTGCAGAATAACTGGTCCTCCAGTATGGGAACCAGTGGGATGGCCTCTTATGGGAATTGCGTGTTTATCAACCATGGGAATGGTTGGGAATCCCGATACGCCCACATGACCACAGCAGTGGTCGCTCCGGGTGCATTTGTGCAGGAAGGGCAGCTATTAGGGTATGTTGGCAGCACTGGTAATTCCACTGGTCCACACCTGCATTTGGCGCTGTACTATAATTCCAGCCCGTCCTCTGGTGGAATAATTTATGCTGAACAGGCGTGGCCATGGTTAAAGGAATAAAACCGGAACTGGTTCCGGTTCCTGTTACAGTTTCATGGGGATAGTCTGTGAAAAAACTTGCGTATGGAGTATCCCAGAAGTCTATCTCGAATAGTTTAGTATAAACTTTATAGTTCTAATTACACTTTTCAAGAAATTAAACAAGGAAGGTGGTGGATACAAAATGTCATTAGTGCGGGATTTTTTTGAATACTTGAAAGGAGGAAATACTCTGAGATAAAAAATGTTAATTATATTTGAAATATAAATCAACCTGGAAATATGTAATAGAATTAAGGGAGCCTGGGGGAAAACCCGGGAATAAAATGATGGAGGTTTCTTATTATGACAATTAAAGAATGGATGGATCAGTGGTTTGTAGTCTATACAGGGGAGATGAGTGAGAATACAATCAAGATATACAAAGACGCACGAAGAAGGATGAACGTAGCTTTTCCCAATGTGGAACAACTCCATTTGGAGGCCCTGAAGCCCGTCCAGTTTCAAGGATTATTAAATGTGCTAGGGAGGAGTTATTCTAAAAGTACAGTGAATCATATCAAGGTCTTGTATAACAAGATCTACAGAGCAGCGCTAGATAATCATCTTTGCCAATGGAATCCCATTCCATCAACGAAAATACCCAAATATGCTACTCAGAAAGTGGTTAAGGCAATGGCCAGCGACCAGCAGGAACTCTTTGAACAAGCTGCCTGTCAACTGCCTGTCGTTGACCATTTTGCTATTTTAACGCTTCTTTTAACAGGACTAAGACGAAATGAGTTATGCGATCTTACCTGGGCGGATTGGGACCGGAAGGAGATGGTTCTGATGATTCCTAAAAGCAAGACGCCCTCTGGGGTGCGAAAGGTTCCAGTTATTCCAGAGGTGGCACTGATGCTTGTTCATCTGCGTCAACGGCCTGAAGCGGCAACCTGTCCTTACATTTTTAGCGTGGAAGGAAAAAGAATGACAAGGCATCATATTCGGTACATCTGCAACAAAACGGTCAAAATAGCGGGGATAGATCATGTGTCCCCACATATTCTTCGACACAGTTTTGCCACAAGAATGATTGAACGAGGAGCAGATCCGAAAAGTGTTTCAGTGATATTGGGACATACAAACGTAGCTTTCACGCTCAATCGATATGTCAATGCAGACCAGCATCATCTGGCTAGCCAGATGATGCTGCTTTCTCAAGAGAGAATCAGACATTCATGATGCAGACACATCAAAAAGCAAAAAAGGACTGGCATTGCAGTCCTTTTTTTATTTTATGGATTCTCTGGAGTCTCATTGAGCAAAGTGAGGATTGCTTCTTTGACAGCAGGCTTTTTAATTCTGCGAAATTGGTAAGCCAATGTTTCGTCAGCATCTGATAGAGGCTCTCGCACAGGCGTGCGGCCAACCAGATAATCAATGGTCACATTGTAAAAGTCTGCTAATTTTATGAGCATAGAGATGCTAGGTTCGGTAGCGCCTGTTTCATATTGGCGAATTGTGGAAAAAGAAACATCCAGTTCCAGAGACACGTCCAAGATGGTCAACCCTTTTTCATGTCGAAGCTCTCGCAACTTAAGCATCGTTTCATCCTTTTTTGAGATTTATTGTGAATTTGGCTTATGTTTCTTATGGTATCCTGTTTTTTTTACTCTATCTAGCGTATAATCAACTATATAACGCAAAATGAACTATAAACATAAGCTTTCTTAAAAAAGCATGAACGAAGGCGATAGGATGGGAAAAAAGGGAGCCCATTCGTTTATGGCGAATGGGCTGTCAAAGATTATTCCAGGAGGTTGGGAAACTCATTTGTTTCTCCAACCAGCCATTCCATGCTAACACCAAGAGCTTTTGACAGGATGAGCAGTTCAGCGTCACAGACATGGCGCTGGTTTTGCTCAATGCGAGAGATGATTTGTTTTGTCATCTTTTCTTCCCCCATGAGCTGGATCTTTACTGCGAGATCATCTTGTGTCATAGGAGGTTTTTGGAGAGCACGAGCTAATCGGACTCGATCTGAGCAAAGGTTACCTGAGATAAGATACATATTTTGACCCATAGAGTGCTCCTCATTTCAAAAAAATCTTAAATCAAGAAAATTATTCTCTTAATTATTGATTTTATTTTGAAATCCGATATAATTCAGAGAAAACTAGACTTAAAATATCTAAATTAGATATTTAGTTAAGATTTCTCGTAGGAAAGGAGAGAAAGAGGCGAGTTGAGAAAAATACGGATTCATCAAATATCGTGTTCGCATCTGTAAAAAGCCACCTGAAGGGAGTGGATAAAAATGGCTTTTGAATGGCAGCAATTTGGCATAGCTTTGAAAAAATTGCGTTTGAAATGTGGCCTGTCACAGCAGGCGGTTGCAAATGCTCTTCACATCAATCGTGCGACATACAGTTACTATGAACTCGGTGAAACAGCTCCGGACCTTCAAAGATTATTGGATTTGGCAAAAGTCTTTGATATTTCCCCTAGTCGTATGGTTGATCTATTGTCTGATCCCAATACAGTCAACTGGGAGACTGGTCAGCGAACAGAGAAAAAAGTAGAAGAGCAGCCGGAACGGCTAGGGCAGTTACGCCCGGAAGAAAAAGCACTGATTGCCATGTTCCGGTTGTCGAACCGTCAAAAACGTCAGATGGTGGAGGACCTGTTACGACAGTAATACCTGGAACTTGGGTATGTAATTTTCAGAAACAAACTGCTGGAATATATTAACTCGTGAAGCATCGCTGGGCTGCCCGTATTTATGGGGAGCCCAGCGGTGCTTTTTTTGTTTCTATCTGGTTTCTATCTTGAAATAGTAGAACTAATGTTCTATAATGGAGGTGAGCCTTTGGATATACTAAATGCAACTGGAGGAGAGTAATCAAAAGAAGGGAGATATTTCACCATGAATTATGCCCGTCGGAAACAGTATGTGGAAGTGGTGGCAACCCACTACATTGATGGCAGCGTCCGGCCTCAGAAGATCGTCCTGGCGACTGGTCCCGTGTATGAGATTGAGGACTGTCGAGAAACTATGCGTGGTAAGGCTCGTACCACAGGGGAACTTGCACGGCGGTATGTGGTAAAAATCAAAGGGAAAGAGACTTATCTCTATGAAACATCTGGAAGATGGTTTGTGGAAATGAAAGAATAGCTGGATTACCGCAGAATAATTGCCTATACTGATGTTGAAGGGGGCGAGGTTATGTGTGGACGATACACGTTATACACCGGAGAGCAAGCCGAAGAGATCCGTCAGATCATTGATATTGCCCAACGGCAGGCCCAAGGCCAGCTGAAGCTGGGGGAGGTCTTTCCTTCGGACCGTGCACCCATTTTGGTGGCGAATCAAGACAAAGTGGTGGTGCGCACCGCTATCTGGGGGTTCCCTGGAGTTCGGGGAAAAGGATTGCTGATCAATGCACGATCCGAGACTGCGGAGGAAAAGCCCATGTTTCGTCGCCCCTTGTTAATATCACGCTGCGTCGTACCCACCACCGGTTTTTACGAGTGGGACAAGACAAAGGAGAAGTTTCTCTTTCAGTACCCGAATTCAACAGTGGTGTATCTAGCGGGACTATGGGGAGAGTTTGACGGCAAGCGCCGATACACCATTCTCACCACGGAACCGAACCAAGCTGTGGCAGCAGTCCATAATCGGATGCCTGTGCTGCTGGCCAAAGATCAGGTGCGGTTCTGGCTCATGGATACTCTTGCCGCATTGAGTATGCTGCATCAGGTACCGCCGGATCTTGTAGGACGACGTGTGGAATCAAAGTAGGATGTGCACAAGGGCAACTTT
Source organism: uncultured Oscillospiraceae bacterium (assembly GCA_900543305.1). Lineage (GTDB taxonomy): Bacteria > Bacillota > Clostridia > Oscillospirales > Acutalibacteraceae > Acutalibacter. The sequence goes on along the minus strand of UQQZ01000107.1, from coordinate 1,993 downwards.
AACGATCAGACGGCAAAGACCTGGGCACGGACGGCCAACATCCGGATGAACTTCGACGTAACTTTTGCCAAGTAAACAGCAAAATGGAAAAGACCGGGAGCAATCCCGGTCTTTTTTGCGTCCGCATACCTCTACCAGAAATAGCCAGAATAGTGGTATCATCCCATAAAAGGAGGTACCAAATTATGCCAAAAAAGTCTTTTGTTTTGACCGCTGATCTGCTACACCGCTATATCCGCCATTTACGGAGCCTGGAACGAGCTCCCCACACCATACAGAAATACACCCACGACCTTACCGTCCTGGCCCAGTGGCTGGGGAACAAGCCTGTCACAAAGGGGCTGTTGCTGGAATGGAAAGAAAGCCTCATTGCCACCCATGCCCCGGCCAGCGTCAATGCCATGCTGGCAGCGGCCAACGGCCTGCTGTCTTATTTGGGGAGGGTGGACCTACGGTTGCGGCCTTTGAAGATCCAGCGGGCACTGTTCCTCAACGAGGAAAAAGAACTCACCCGGCAGGAATATGTCCGGCTGGTGCGGGCGGCGGAGAAAAAGGAGAATCTTCGCCTTTCCCTGGTGATCCAGACTATCTGCGCCACAGGTATCCGGGTCAGTGAACTAAAATTCATCACCGCTGAAGCCGTTCACGCAGGCAGGGCGGAGGTTTCAAACAAGGGCAAGCGCCGGGTGGTGTTCCTGCCGGAACGGCTGCGGCAGCTGCTGAAACAATACCTGCAAAAGCAACAAATCACCGCCGGAGCGGTGTTTGTCAGCAAAAATGGCAGGCCCCTGGATCGGAGCAATATTTGGCGGGATATGAAGTCCCTGTGCGAGAGCGCCGGGGTGGCTCCCGGTAAGGTGTTCCCTCACAACCTGCGCCACTTGTTCGCCCGCACCTTCTATTCCCTGGAAAAAGATCTCTCCCGGTTGGCGGACATCTTGGGGCACACCAGCGTCAACACCACCCGCATTTACACGGCGGAATCCGGAGCCGTTCACGCCCGGCAAATCGGGCGTTTGGGGCTTGTGGTCACGTAATTCTCGTTCGGTGGTATCACCTTGCTTTGCGTTGGCTTACTCACTTGTTTTCAGTATACACGATCCGACAAGGATAGACAATACCACGAAAAAATAAACTAAATAGACATAGATTACCAGACGGGCAACATAGTTACAGATTGCCCGTCTTTCTTTTTTGCGCTCCAAAGTCGAAACTCATGGCTTTTCCACCATTCTCTCTTGCGGAACGCAGGATATTTCGGTATAATTTTATGTAGATCAATAACGAAATAGAGCCCTGACCACAACAGAACGAGAATTCTGTTGTGGTCTTTTTTTATGCCTCTACCACAGACCGAGAAATCTGTTGTGACAAGCAATTTGCCACCTTGAGAATGCGGTGACCAGTATGTTCCAGCTTACTGTATCACGAAGGCGGAGAAGTTGCGAGTGGACTCCCTAAAATGAGCAACTGGTACAGGAGGAGCGATCCCCTGGGCCACACAAAGGGGGCGAAAAAGTGTCTGAACAACCTATCCTGCAAATTGGCACGGCGGAGGAACTGTGTGCCTTTGCCAAGGACATCAACAAGGGGTGGTACCACGGCGAGAATGACTTGACCGTGAAGCTCACCGCTGACATCGACCTGGGCGGCTTGGACCAGTGGGTCCCCATCGGCTGTGGCGGGCATTTCTTTTCTGGGGTGTTCGACGGCTGCGGCCATACCGTCCGCAATGTGACAATCAAAAAGGACTATCCTGGCAGCTACGGCCTGTTTGGGTTCTGCACTGGGACCATTGAAAACCTCACCGTCACCGGCTCTATCACCTGTGTTGAAGGAGATGACCACTCCGCCGTGGGCGGCATTGCGGGGCTGGTGGTAGGCGGCCACATTGAGAATTGTAAGACTGACATCATCATTGACAGCAACCGGCTCTCCTTGGGAATGTATGCAGGCGGCATTGTAGGAAATGTCCAGGGCCACTCCACTGTGT
>UQQZ01000106.1 GCA_900543305.1 uncultured Oscillospiraceae bacterium | reverse complement strand
GAGGGACTCCGCCCCGATGACCAGGGCGTAGGGCCGTCCGCTCTGGAGCAGGAAGCCCCTGGCCACCTGGAGGGCGTAAATAAAGCCGGTGCAGCCCACGTTCATGTCAAAGCAGGGGCAATGGGCCCCGATCCGGTTCTGCACCATGCCCGCCAGTCCGGGGGAGATGGTGTCCGCGCTGATGGTGGCGCCAATGATCAGGTCCAGCTCCTCCGGGGCCACTCCGGCGTTTTCCAGAGCCGCCAGGGCCGCGGCTACGCCCATGTCCGTGTTGCTCTCGGTGGTGCACACGCGGCGCGCTTTGACGCCCACCCGTTTCGTGATCCACTCGTCCGAAGTCTCCACCATGTGGGAAAGGTCCTCGTTGGTGACGATCTTTTCCGGCGTAAAGCTGCCCGTACCCAGAATCTGAAAGCTCATGTCTCGATCCCCCGTCATATTACTTGTTTTTTCGTGCTGTTTCGGCCCGGTTTTCGCCAGTTTTTCCGGCATTTTTCCCGAGTATGCTTAACCCCTTTATTGTAATGGATTAGGGAGCATTTGTCAAATCACAAACCCCCCGTTGATCCCCAGAATCTGCCCGGTGACAAATGGATTCTCCAAAAGAAACGCCACCCCCTGGGCCACCTCCTCGGGAGTGCCGATCCGCTCCAGGGGCGTCTCCTCCCGAAGGGCCTCCCGGTCCTCCTGGGTCAGGTCCCCGTTCATGGGGGTGTCGATGACCCCCGGCGCCACGCAGTTGACCCGGATTCCCGAGGGGCCTTCCTCCTTGGCCAGAGCTTTGGTCAGGCCGATGACCCCTGCCTTGGCCGCAGAGTAGGCCGCTTCACAGGAAGCTCCCACCTGACCCCACATGGAGCTGACATTGACAATGGCTCCCCGCTTCTCCCGGATCATAGGGGGCAGAGCCCGCCGGCAGCACAGAAACACACTGGTCAGATCCGCATCCATCACCCGGCGCCAGTCCTCCAGGGTCAGGTCCGTAAAAAGGCCTTTGTGGGCCGTGCCTGCGTTGTTCACCAGACCCTCCAAAAATCCCAATTCCCCTTCCGCCTGAGCGAACAGGGCTTCCACCTGGTCTTCCCGGGTCAAATCAGCCTGGCAGGCCCAGGCCACTCCTCCCAGGGCGCCGATCTCCTTTACCAGAGCCAGAGCGCCTTCCCGGTTGCGGCAGTAGTGGGCCGCCACCCCCCAGCCCCGCCGGGCCAGCTCCAGGGCCACCGCCCGGCCAATGCCTCCGGAAGCCCCGGTCACCAACACGTTTTTCATGGGTTTGCCCCCCTTCTCAAAGTTCCATGTCGCCTTTGGCGTAAAAGATGGCTGCCAGGGCCGCCAGAGGCGCAGTTTCCGTCCGCAGGATTCTGGGCCCCAGAGTCAGGATCTTTCCCCCCAGGGAAGCGGCCAGCTCCGCCTCTTCCGGGGAAAAGCTCTTTGTGTTTGTGGGTCCGGAAACTGCCACCGCCTCCCGAAGGCTTGCCTCTCCCCGCTCGTAGAAGAACAGCACATCCCCTTCCCGGGCGGCTGCTTCCAGGGCCTCCTTCAGGGACCGGGGCGGGGCCACCTGGGGGATTTTTCCCCGGCCGCTCTGCATGGCTGCTTCCCGGGCGATCTTCTGAAGGCGCTGGGTCTTTTTCCCGGCAGATTTCCCGTCCCAGCGGACCACGCACCGGGCGCTCGCCCCCGGCCAGATTTCCGCTGCTCCCAGCTCCACGGATTTCTGCACCACCGTTTCCAGCTTGTCCCCCTTGGGAAGACACTGGCAAACCGTAACCCAAGTGTTGGGTTCTCCTCGGCTGGGGACGCCCTCTTCCACCCGGACCCAGGCCCCCTCTTCTTCACAGGACAGGATTACACAGGGATAGTCGGTCCCCTTTCCGTCACAGAGGGTCAATGCCTCCCCGGGGCGCATCCGCAGGGACCGGACCATGTGACGGCCGTCCTCTCCCCCTACAAAATATTCCCCTTGCGGCTTTTCCTCCACAAAAAACCTGGCCATGGCGTCCCACCTTTCTCCCGTTTCTCTGCTATGATTCTAGTGTTCGGGGGAGGGTTTGTCAACGGGTGGAACCCATCCCGGCCCCCTGTTTCCACTTTGTTGATGATTTTTTCTTCCCGCTATGCTATAATGTCTGTGAATCTCCCCCTGCCCCAGGGGAAGGGGGACGGCAGGGAAAGACTCCGGTTTGTCCCTGCCCGCAGTTTTGGGAGGGCGGGTTCCGCCCAGGAGGTGATCTGCCTGTGAAGCGTCATTGGGGAATTCGGCTGGCCGCGCTGGCCCTGGGGATTCTGGTCTGCCTGACTCAGGCAGGCTGCTCCTTTTCCGGCTTGGAAGCCCAAAACCTCATGTCCCCACCCAAGGCCAGCATGGATCAGCAGGGCATTTATGAGCTGCTCCAGGGGGACCGCCAGGAACTGACTTTTCTCTACCCCAAACGGGGAAATTACCGGTCCGCCATCATCATGCGGGACTGGTCGGGGGACGGAGTTTCCGACGCCATCGGATTTGTAGCCCTGGAAGAGGGCGGCGCGGAAGTGAACTTTTTGGAAAAAGAGGAGGATCAGTGGCGCTTGGCCGCTTCCTTTGTGAATACCGCCAACCAGGTGGACGTAGTGCTGTTCGGAGACCTGAACGGGGACGGCCGGGAGGATGTGCTCATCGGCTGGGGCAGCACCGCAGGCACCACGGGCCGTACCGCCACCGTATCCGCCTACCTGTATCAGGAGGGCAACGTGACCGAGCATTCCCTGAGCACTTACGGGGAATTGACGGTTACCGACTTTGATGGAGACGGCTCCTGGGAAGTGTTCACCGTGGACAAGTACCTGGCCGCCGAGGAAGAGGGAGGGGAATCCCTGCCGGCTCTGGCCCATGTGTTTTCCTGGGAGGAGAATTCCTTCCGGGAGGTGTACACCGCCAACGCGGACAACTCCATTTCCAGCTACTCCTCCATTCTGTTCGGGCAGCTGTCCCAGGACCGTTGGGGCGTGGTGCTGGACGGATCCAAGGCAGACGGCAGCATGACCACCCAGGTGTTTTACCTGGAAAATGGTCTGTTGAAAAACGGGCCTCCCGGGGTGAACACGGAAACGTATCAGAATCCCTTCTCTCGCCCCTCGGCAGCCACCTTTGTCTCCCAGGATATCAATGGGGACGGGCTGGTGGAGGTGCCGGTGGTGACCCAGCTGCCCTGCATTCCGGAACGGGTGTCTCTGGATTCCACCAGCTATCTGGTGGAGTGGAGCGTATTTCAGGCGCCGGGCGATGCTCGGACTGTGCTGCCGGCCTTGATGAACATGGGAGAAAATTACTGGTTCCGGCTGCCGGGACAGTTTTCCGGAAAAATATCCGCCTCCAACGACACCTCCAAGCGCACGGTGACCTACACCCAGGTGGTCACCGATGAGGAAGGCGTTCAGTTGTTGGGGTCCCCCCTGTTCGCCATCCGGGTGTTTACCCGGTCGGCCTGGGACAGCCGGGGAGAAACCAGCGGATTCCAATGGCTGGCGGAACGGGGAGACCTGGTGTATGGCATTCAGGCCCTTACCCAGGATCAGGGGACCCTGAACGCCATTGCCTTGATCCGCCAAAATTTCCACCTGATCGGGGAATGAAGCTCTCTGCCGGGTCCGGGCCGGATCCGGTGTGCCACAGAACAAGAGGAAAGGGGAAGGTTTTGATGAAAAAAATCCTTGTGGCCGAGGACGAACAGAATATTCGGGAATTTGTGGTCATCAACCTGGAACGGGCCGGATACCGGGCCTATGAAGCCGAAACCGGCGACCAGGCTTTGGCCCTTTACGAACAGGAAAACGGCAATTTTGACGTGGCCGTGCTGGACATTATGATGCCCGGGGACCACGATGGGCTGGCGGTCTGCAAGGAACTGCGGCGGCAAAATCCCTCCATTGGCATCATCCTGCTTTCCGCCCGAACCCAGGAAATGGACAAGGTCAGCGGCCTGATGATGGGGGCCGACGACTATGTGACAAAGCCCTTTTCTCCCTCGGAATTGGTGGCCCGGGTGGACGCCGTCTACCGGCGGGTAGCCCTGGCCGCGGAAAAACAGGAGGGCAGCCTCCGGGACGAGCTGGTCTCCGGGGAATTCTGCTTGAACCTGCGCAACCGCTCCTTCCTCAAAGGCAAACGGCCCATCGAATTGACCCAGGTGGAATTTCAGATTATGGAATACTTTTTCTCCCACCCCGGCGTGGCTCTGGCCCGGGGCGATATTCTCCGGCATGTGTGGGGAGCCAGCTATGTGGGAGAGGAAAAAATTGTGGACGTAAATATCCGCCGCCTGCGGATGAAAGTGGAGGAGGAACCCTCCAACCCCCAGCACATTGTCACCGTCTGGGGCTTGGGCTACCGCTGGGACGTGTAATGTAACACCCGGGAATGCTCTCCCCGGTGGGCCCGAAAAAAGGGCTGCCCGGAAGATTTTGGGGCCGGGACCATCCGGTCTCAGGAAAGGAGGAAGGGGGCCATGTTTGTCCACGGAATTTCCCGCCGCTGGCTGGTCAACACCATCGGCGCGGTCTTCGTGATCCTGACCATCTTCATCACCTCGCTGTCCCTGATGGTGAAAAGCTCCACCTACAACGGCATCGAACTGGCCCTGACCGGCCGGGCCGACGAGCTGTTAAACGTGCTTTCCAGCGGCTACAACACCTCCTCGGAGTTTACCGCCATCACCCGGGACTACATCGAAAACTTTCCCGACAAGAACAACATGGAAATCATGGCCCTGGACCAGCAGGGGCGGGTGTTCATCACCTCCACGGGCTTCGAACCCGACCAGGACCAGGAAATGCCCGATTACCAGGAAGCCCTCCAAAGCCTCAGCGATTCCGGCAAATGGGTGGGCAGGCTCAACACGGGAGAAAAGGTCATGGCCATCACCCGGGTGGTCCGGGACGATGCGGGCAGCCTGCTAGGCTCCATTCGGTACATGGTCTCCATGGAACGGGCCGACCAGCAGACCACCGTGGTCATTTTGGTGCTCATTGCCTCGGGGCTGTTCATCATGCTGCTGCTGACCCTTTCCGGCATGTATTTTATCCGCTCCATCGTCATCCCGGTCCGGCAGGTCAGCGCCAGTGCCAGGAAGATCGCCCAAGGGGACTTTGCCGTGCGCATTGACAAGGCCAAGGACGACGAAATCGGCCAGCTTTGCGACGCCATCAACGACATGGCCGGAGAACTGGGAGCCGCCGAACAGATGAAAAACGACTTTATCTCCTCGGTGTCCCACGAGCTGCGCACCCCCCTCACCGCCATCAAGGGCTGGGCGGAAACCCTCCAGGGAGGTGTGGATCGGGAAACCTCCGAAAAAGGCATGAACGTGATCATCCGGGAATCGGAACGGCTTTCGGGGCTGGTGGAGGAGCTGTTGGATTTTTCCCGGCTCCAAAATGGCCGCATGCGCCTGATCGTCTCCCGGCTGGACATTCTGGCGGAACTGGACGAGGCGGTGTACATGTTCACCGACCGGGCCCGCACCGAGCACAAAACCCTCCACTACGAGGAAACCCCCACTTTGCCCCCTGTGTACGGGGACGTGGACCGGCTCAGGCAGGTCTTTGTGAATATTCTGGATAACGCCCTGAAATACACCCAGTCCGGCGGGACCATCACCGTTCTGTCCCGAGGGGATATGGGATGGGTGCGGGTGATCATCTCCGACACCGGCTGCGGCATCCCCGCCGAACACCTGCCCAATGTGAAAAAGAAATTCTACAAGGCCAACCAGCTGGTCCGGGGTTCCGGCATCGGTCTGGCGGTGGCCGATGAAATCGTAGCCATGCACGGGGGCACCTTGGACATCCAAAGCGTGGAGGGCAAGGGCACCACCATCACCATTTCCCTGCCCACCTGCGCCTGTGTGGAGGAAAATCCCCAGCTGGTGGAAAACCCCGAAATTGTAAAATTCATTCAGGAAAGGAATTCCAACGCCTATGAGTAAAAAGATCACCACCATCGGAGGCCAGGCCCTGATGGAGGGCATCATGATGGTGGGCCCCAAACGCACCGTGGCCGCCTTCTGTGACGAACAGGGCAACATCTCCACCGAGGAAATCACCACCCCCCGTCTCACCCAATCCCATCCCATTTTGGGAAAACCCTTTCTCCGGGGCATCTTCGCCCTGATCGACTCCTTCCGCCTGGGCTACAAGGCCCTTTCCCTCTCTGCGGACAAGCTCACCCAAGGGGAGGAAGAGGAAGAGCTCACCGGTATCGACAAGTGGCTGTCCGATCACCTGGGAGAAAAAATGACCGAGGTCATCATGACGGTGGCTTCTATCCTGGGGGTGGCCCTGGCAGTGGTACTGTTCTTCTTCCTGCCCACCGTGCTCTTCAATCTGCTGGAATCTGCGGTGCCCGGCAACATCGCCAGCTGGCGCTCCCTCTTTGAAGGAGTGATCCGGGTGGGGCTTTTTGTGGCCTATGTGGGATTGATCGGCCAGGTGCCAGACATCAAGCGCACCTTCCAATACCACGGAGCCGAACACAAAACCATCTTCTGTTACGAAAACGACCTGCCCCTCACCGTGGAGAACGTGCGGATTCAGGGCCGGTTCCATCCCCGCTGCGGCACCAGCTTCCTGATCCTCATGCTGGTGCTGGGGATTATCGTGGGATTTTTCATCCCCTTCTCCAACCCCTTCCTGCGTACCTTTACCAAGATCTTGTGCATTCCCGTGATCATGAACGTGGGCTACGAGCTCCAAAAGGCCTGCGCCCGTCATGACAACTGGCTCTCCCGGGCCATTACCGCCCCCGGGCTTTGGATGCAGCGAATCACCGTCAAGGAGCCCGACGACAAGATGATCGAAGCGGCTATTGCCGCCATGGAAGCGGTGATCCCGGAAAACGGGGAGGACTTGATCCGGTGACGTATCGTCAGCTGTACTTGACTGCCCGGCGGCGTTTTCAGGAGGCGGGCATCGATTCTCCCGGCACCGACGCTGCCCTGCTTCTGGAGCACCGGTTCGGCCTTTCCCGTCCCGGCCTGGCCCTCCGAGGAGAAAAGTGCCCTTCTCCCGCCCAGGAAGAAGGATTTCTTCGAGATG
>UQQZ01000105.1 GCA_900543305.1 uncultured Oscillospiraceae bacterium | reverse complement strand
ACTCCGAAAAAGACAATCACCGCCGTAATGGCCACATAGATGGCCAGCCACACAATGGGCTCCACGGGTTTGGCGATGTAGTCGGAGAAATAGGTGTCGCTGGCAGCCGCCATTCCCTGTCCGCTGAGATAGACGGTCAGGTACTTGACCACCCAGCCGCCGATGACGCAGTAATAGGGAAAAATGATAATGGGCACCACCGACGCCAAATACCCCAAAAAGGAAAATTTACGGTTCAGCTTTCGAAAGGCTCCCACGGCGCTGAGCTGGGTTTTCCGGCCAATGGCCACTTCTGCCACCATCAGGCCAAAACCCAGGGTCACCACCAGAATCAAATACACCAGCAAGAAGATGCCGCCGCCGTACTTGGCTGCCAGATAGGGGAACCGCCAAATGTTCCCCAGGCCAACGGCGGACCCTGCCGCGGCCAGCACGAAACCGATCTTTCCTGAAAACATACCTCTTTTACGTTCCATTTTCCCACCTCAATGAATCCCTATTTTCATTCACGTCCCCTATTTTGCCACATTTTCCTGGAAAGTACAAGGAAAAGATCGTTTCCCTTCAGGCTGTTTTTTCGGGCAGAGGATCCTGCCGGAATTTCATCAGTTGCCCTTGGATCTTCCGGTAATACACCAGGCCCACTCCGTCGGCCAACATCCAGCCGATGGGCACGCTCCACCAGATTCCCACCACCCCTACGGCGGGAATGGCTGCCAGGGCGTAGGCCAAGGCCACCCGGGTGCCCAGCGAGATCACCGTCAGCACCAGAGACATTCCGGGACGTTCAATGGCCCGGTAAAGGCCGTACAGCAGGAACAATCCTCCGATGCCCCAGTAGAAAGCCCCTTCGATCCGCAGATACTGAACCCCCACCCGGAGGATCTCCGTCTCCCCCGGCTGGACGAACAGCATCAGCAGAGGCCGGGCAAACACAAACACCAGCGCCGACACCGCCACGGAAAAGGCCACCGCGCAGAACACGGCGCTTTTTAATCCCTTGCGGATGCGATCGGTCTGTTTGGCCCCGTAGTTCTGGGCGATAAAGGTGGAGAAAGCGTTGCCGAAATCCTGAACCGGCATATAGGCGAAGGAGTCGATCTTCACCCCGGCGGCAAAGGCGGCCATCACCGTGGTGCCAAAGGAATTGACCAGTCCCTGGACCATGAGGATGCCGAAGTTCATCACCGATTGCTGCACACAGGTCAAAAGGGAAAACCGGCTGATCTCCAACACCCCGGCCTTTTCCCAACGGAGATCTCCGGCCTGGGGATGGAGCTGGGGCATCTTTTTCCAGGTGTACCACAAAAGTCCCATCCCGGACACCCATTGGGACAAACAGGTGGCAAAAGCGGCGCCTCCTACGCCCCAGGGAATCCCCACCACCAGGGCCACGTCCAAAACGATATTCAGCACCGCGGACACCCCCAAAAACAGCAGCGGCGCACCGGAGTTGCCCACTGCCCGCAGCAGAGACGCGCAGTAATTGTACAGGAACGTGCCGCCAATCCCCCAAAAGACCACCCACAGGTAACTGCGCATCAGGGGGTACACATCGGCGGGAACCGAGAGCAGGGCCATCATGGGGTCGATGAGCAAAAACACCAACAGATTCAGCACCAAAGTGAACCCGGCAATCATCACAAAGGAAAGGGTCATCCGATGGCGCAGGCCTTCCCAATCCCGCTGGCCAAACCGGATGGAAAACACCGCCCCGCTGCCCATGCACAACCCCAGCAGAATGGAGGTGAGAAAGGTCATCAACGTGTAGGAGGAACCCACCGCCGCCAGAGCTCCCGCTCCCAGAAACTGGCCTACGATGAAGGTATCCGCCACGTTGTAAAACTGCTGCAAAAGGTTGCCCAAAATCATGGGCAGGGCAAACCGCAGCATGGTGGCCGTAATGGGCCCGGTGGTCAGATCCGCTTTTTGGGACATGGTGTCACTTCCTCTTTCTTTCTGTGGGTTCCTTTGCCCTAGTCAACCGCACCACGCACTCGATATGCTGGGTGTGGGGGAACATGTCCACGGGCTGGATCTTTTCAATCTTGTAGTGGTTGGCCTGCAAGATGCCCAGGTCTCGGGCCAGGGTCTCCAGATCGCAGGAGATGTACACCACCCGCTGGGGACCGCAGGCACAAAGGGCGGTCAAAAACGCCCGGCTGGCCCCTGCCCGAGGCGGATCTAGAAACACCACGTCCCATTTTTCCCCCTGAAGGGCGGCCTCTTCCAACAACTCCCCTGCATCCCCGCAGGTAAAGTAAGCGTTTTTCACCCCGTTTTCCCGGGCGTTTTGGATGGCATCCTTCACTGCGTCCGGGTTTACCTCCACACCCAACACCTGGCCGGCGCCCTGTTTGGCAGCCACCAGGCCGATGGTACCAATGCCGCAGTAGGCGTCCAGCACCTTTTCCTTGCCGGATAACCCGGCAAATTCCATGGCCTTGTTGTAGAGGACCTCCGTCTGAAGGGGGTTAATCTGATAGAAAGACTTGGCGGAGATCCGGAATTTGCACCCGCACAGCACGTCGGTGATGGTTCCCGGACCGTAGAGGACCTTCTCCCGTTCCCCCAACACCATGGAGGTGTACCGGTTGTTCACGTTCTGCAAAATGGTGGTGATCTCCGGATGGAGCTCCAGCAAAGCCTTCACAAAGTGTTTCTTGGCAGTGAACACGGGGGTTCCCGTCACCAGCACCACCATCACTTCCCCGGTGGCAAAGCCCCGTTTCACCAGCACATGGCGCAAAAAGCCCCGGCCTGTGACTTCATCGTAGGCGGTGAGCTTAAAGTCCTTTAACAGTTTCCGGATGGATACAATAATCCGGTCGGCGGTTTCGTCCTCGGTCTGGCAGGCGTCGATGGGAACGATCCGGTGGGTACTGGACTGGTACACCCCGGAGATGAGCCTGCCCCTCCGTTTGTCGTAGGCAAAAGCCGCCTGGACCTTGTTCCGGTAGTGGTAGGGGGTGTCCATTCCCAGAATGGGCTCCACCTTTCCGAATTTTCCCAACAACTTCTGGCACCGGTCCTGCTTCCACACAAGCTGCCGGGAATAGGTGAGATTTTGCAGCTGGCAGCCTCCGCATTTCCGGTAAACCGGACAGGGGCTTCCCGTCCCTTTCCCACCGGGACAGGATGCCTGACTGGGCGTTTTAATGTGTTCCATGGATGTCCTCCTGAAGGTATTCTGTCACAAAAAGCCCGCCGCAAGGAAAAAGGGCTTGCAGCGGGCTTTCTTTGCTCTTCACAGGCCGCCGTGGGACGGCTGTTCTTTAAAATTTCCGGAACCGCTGATAACGGGCCTGGAGCAGCTCCTCCACCGGCAGACCCATCAATTCCGGCAAGGTCTGTTCCAGTTCTTTACGGATGCGCTGGTAGGTCAGGGAGAAATCCTTCTCCTCGGGGAACACCTGCTCCACCACCCCCAGTTCCGCCATGTCCTGGGCGGTGAGCCGCAGGCAGTCAGCGGCGTCCTTCACCTTTTTGGAATCCTTCCACAGGATGCTGGCGCAGCCCTCCGGGGAAATGACGGAATACACGGCGTTTTCCAGGATCCACACCCGGTCCGCCACCGCCAGGGCCAACGCTCCGCCGCTGCCTCCTTCCCCGATGAGCACCGAGATCACCGGGGTCTTCAGGCCGGCCATTTCCACCAGGTTCTCCGCGATGGCCTGACCCTGGCCGCGCTCTTCGGCTCCCATACCGCAAAAGGCTCCGGCCGTGTCCACAAAGCACACCACCGGCCGGTGGAACTTCTCCGCCTGACCCATGAGCCGCAGGGCTTTCCGATAACCTTCCGGGTTGGAGGAACCGAAATTCCGCTTCACCCGCTCCCGCATATCCTTGCCCTTTTCCATGGCGATCACGGTGACAGGCCGGCCGTTCAAGGTGGCGATGCCCCCTACAATGGCCGGGTCATCGGCGAACCGCCGGTCTCCGTGAAGCTCCACAAAATCTTCGAAGATGTTCTGGATATAGGAGAGCCCCGTGGGGCGGTCCTTGGCTCGGGCCAGCAATACTTTCTCGTAGGCGCTCACAGGTCTGCCCCCTTTCGGTGAAGTCTCAAAAGCTTCGCAATGGTTTCCTTCTGCTCCGTACGGGGCACAATCAGGTCCACAAACCCGTGTTCCAGCAGGAATTCAGCCGTCTGGAACCCCTGGGGCAGCTTTTTCCGGATGGTCTGCTCGATCACCCGGGCTCCGGCAAATCCGATGGTGGCTCCCGGTTCCGCCATGATGATGTCTCCGTCCATGGCGAAGCTGGCGGTAACCCCTCCCGTGGTGGGATTGGTGAGCACCGTCAGGTAGAAGTTCCCCCCGTCGCTGTGACGTCCCAGAGCGGCGCTTGTCTTGGCCATCTGCATCAGGGAGAGAATTCCCTCCTGCATCCGGGCCCCGCCGGACACGGTAAAGCCCACCACCGGCAGGCTGTGCTCCGTGGCATACTCAAACAGCCGGGTGATTTTTTCTCCCACCACGGTGCCCATGCTGCCCATCATGAAATTGGGATCCATAAAGAACAGGGCGCAGGGTTCCCCCTGGATTGTGGCCGTGCCACAGATGACCCCTTCCTTCTCCCGGGAGGCCAGCTTGGCGTTTCTCAGCTTCTGGTCATACCCGGGGAAGCCCAGCAGGTCCCGGCTCATCATGTCCCCGTAAAGCTCCTGAAAGCTGTCCTCATCCGCCAGGTACACAATCCGGTCCCTGGGTCCCATGCGGAAATGATACCCGCAGGCCGTACACACCTGGAGGTTATCCTGCAAATCGTTCAAGGGCAGCTGCACCCCACAATGGGGGCAGCTGGTGCGGATGCCAGCATCCTCTTCCGGAACCGGCTTCCCGCCTTTTTCCAGCTCATTCTGCGGCGAGCGGAACAGGCCCATCAAATTCATACCTTGCCATCACCCTTCTTTTTCTCCGGTGGGAGGCTCACTCCCCCGTCTTGTGGAAATGCTTCATGAAATCCGTGTAATAGTCGCCCTTCTTAAAGCGCTCGTCCCGGATGATCTCGATCTGGTCCTCAATGTTGTTCTTGGTGCCGCCCACCACCAACTCGCACAGGGCGGACTGCATCTTCCGGATGGCCTCCTCCCGGGTGGAGGAGTAGACGATCATCTTTCCCAGCATGGAATCGTAATAGGGAGGGATGTCGTAGCCCTGATACAGGAAGGTGTCAAAGCGCACCCAGGGACCTCCGGGAATGTGGAAGAAGTCCACCTTGCCCGGGCCCAGGGCGTTGATCCGGCACTCAATGGCCGCCCCCTGAACATGGATGTCCTCCTGGGTAAAGTCCAGGGGCACCCCTGCGGCAATGCGGATCTGCCACTTGACGATGTCCACCCCGGTGACCAGCTCGCTGACGGGATGCTCTACCTGCAGCCGGGTATTCATCTCCATAAAGTAGAAGTTCCGGTCCTTGTCCATGAGGAATTCCACTGTGCCCGCGTTCACATAGTGGGAAGCCTTGGCCGCCCGGGCGGCGGTTTCCATAAGCTTCTGGCGGATCTCGGGGGTCACCGCCGGGGAGGGAGATTCCTCAATGAGCTTCTGGTTGTTCCGCTGAATGGAGCATTCCCGCTCCCCCAGGCACACCACGCGGCCTTCCTGGTCCGCCAAAAGCTGCACCTCGATGTGCTTGACCGGGTTCAGGTATTTTTCCATGTACATCCGGCCGTCTCCAAAGGCCTTCTCCGCCTCGTTGGAAGCGGTTTGGAACGCCCGTTCCATATCCTCTTCCCGCTCCACCAGGCGGATCCCCTTGCCGCCGCCGCCGGCGCTGGCCTTGATCAGCACGGGATAGCCGATCTGACGGGCCGCCTGCTTGGCTTCCTCCACATTTTTAAGGATGTCCGTGCCGGGGGTGGTGGGCACGTTGTTTTCCTGCATCAGCCGGCGGGCAGCGTCCTTGTCTCCCATTTTGGAGATCACATCCCCGGAGGGCCCGATGAACACCACCCCGTGCTCCTTGCACAGGTCCGCAAACTGGGCGTTTTCCGCCAGGAACCCGTACCCCGGATGGATGGCCTGGGCATGGGTGGCCACTGCCGCGCTGACGATGCGCTGGGCGTTTAAGTAGCTGTCCTCCGCCCGGGCACTGCCAATGCAGATGGCTTCGTCAGCCAGGGCCACATGGAGGGATTCCCGGTCAGCCTCGGAATATACCGCCACCGTGGAGATGCCCATTTCCTTGCAGGCCCGGATAATCCGGATGGCGATTTCTCCCCGGTTGGCGATCAGAATTTTTGTGAACACATCATTTCATCCTTTCCGTAAAAGACGCGCTGGGGCAACTGGGTCCGGCGCGGCTTATTCGGATTTCACCAGCGCAAAGGAAAACTCCGCGCTGACACACAGTTTCCCGTTGACCATGCCCTTGCCCTTGGCAAAGTAGAAATTCCCCCGCTGCCGGGTGATTTCGCATTCGGTCTCCAGGGTATCCCCGGGCTTGACCTGGCCCCGGAACTTCACCTTGTCCAGGGAGGTGAACAGGGGCGTGCACCCCTCAGAGGCCCCCTGAGCCAGCAGCACACAGGCGGACTGGGCCATCATCTCGCACTGGATGACGCCGGGCACAACCGGGTTCCCCGGAAAATGGCCCTGCAAAAAGAACTCGTCGCCCTTAATGTGGCATTTGCCGTGGGCCACGCCGTCGATCAATTCCACCTCGTCCACCAGCAGCATGGGCTCCCGGTGGGGCAGAATCTTTTTGATTTCTTCTTTATTCATTGGGATTCCCCCTAAGTTAAAAAGTTGCGAGCCAAAAAGTTTTCGGTCTACAACAGCCGCCAGGCGAGAAGATCAAAAACTTTTACGCGCTTCGCGTTTTTTACACAATCCGGAACAGGGGCTGGTTATACTCCACCACCTGGCCGTTGCCCACGCAGATTTCCGCAATGGTGCCGTCCACCTCGGCAGGAATCTCGTTCATCAGCTTCATGGCCTCGATGATGCACAGGGTGTCACCCTTCTTCACCTTGTCGCCCACTTCCACAAAGGCACGGCTGTCCGGGGAGGGAGCGGAATAGAACACACCCACCGTGGGGGAAAGCACCAAGGTGCCCTCTTCCACCGGCTTGGGAGCTTCCGCTGTTACGCCTACGCCCAGAGCCGCTGCGGGATTGGACACGGCAGCTGCCGCCACCGGC
>UQQZ01000104.1 GCA_900543305.1 uncultured Oscillospiraceae bacterium | reverse complement strand
GCCACGCCGGCCACATTCCAATGGAATCCCGCCACAAACCACACGTCCAGGACAATGTTCAGCAAACAGGCGATGATCAGGAAGATCACCGGCATAACGGAATCTCCCAATCCCCGGAGAACGCCCGACAAAATGTTGTAATAGGCGCACCCGATAATTCCCGCAAAGAGAATGGTCAGATAAGAGCAGGACATTTCATAGATTTCCGGGGGAGTGCCCAAGGCCTTCATAATGGGCGGCGTAATCAGCGGCCCCACCACCATGATGAAAATGGAGGACACCAAGGTGGCGGTAATGGTGGTGCCCACCGTTTCCGACAGCTTATGTCGATCCTTGGCCCCGAAATACTGGGACACCATGATGCTGGCGCCCACAGAAATTCCCATGAAAAGCACCAGCAGCAAATTCAAAATTGGGCCGCTGGCGCCTACGGCTGCAAGAGCTCCGTCACCTACATAGTTTCCCACCACAATGGAGTCCACTGTGCTGTACAGCTGCTGGGCCAGGTTGCCGATGAGCAACGGCACGGAAAACCGGATCAGGTTTCCCGAAGGGCTGCCCTGGGTCATATCCTGGGCACCAAACAGCGCGGACAATTTTCCGGACATACGTTCTTCTCTCCTTTTCCTCAAAAGAATCCAATGATATTATAGCATGGAACCAGAGAGAAATCTTTTGTGATAAAATCCGAATTTTTCCGCGGAATTTTTGGTTGAAATTACGAAACCCCCGCAGGTTTTACCCCTGCGGGGATCCGCATTACCGGACGATGGCCCGGCGAAGCAACAGCCAATCCACCAGTGCCATCAAAACCCCCAGCACCAGCAAACTCACCAGGCAACTGGCCGGAGAGCCAAAGGCGAATTTCAGAAAAGGCTGCAGGGTGACTCGAGCAAACGCCCGGAGTCTCTCTCCAAAATACAGGGTGTCCAGACCCTTGATGGCGGGAATGCCAAAGATCAGCGCCGCAGGAACCCCTGCCCCCACCAGAATTTTCCCCAAGGTTTTCAGCCGGTAGAACACCATGACAATGGCGTAACCCAGGTTGGCCGCCAGAAACAGCAGGCAGAACCCAAATACCACTGACAGGAAAAATCCCTGCACAGGATTCTCAAAGGTTTTGGGAAAAATCTGCTGAAACAGAGACACGCTGATCCACCGGGAGGACGTGGCGCTGCCGATCCAGGAAAGCATCGTGTGCATCAGCTGGTCCACCAATCCCATGAACAGAGCGGTAACTCCTGCCGTGTATATCCGACTGAGAAACACGGTTTTCCGGCTGACCCCGTTTTGCAGGCCGAAACGGAAATTCTCCGTGAAGGAGTTGAGCCCCACAATAAAAACGAACACCACCGAGGCACCTGTCAGCCCGGACAGGATCGTATGGTTTGCTTCTGCCATCTCCCGAACTGTCATCTCCCCGGCGGAACCCACCACCGAGAAGTTCCCCAGAGACAAGGCTGTCAGCAGGGTGATCGCCAAAATTACCAGGTAGTAGACCAGCACCGGCCAGCGCAGGTCCAAAATCTGGTAGCGAAAACAAGCTTTAGCTTTCATAGAATCTCCCTCACTTTCCCGTCATGAGAACAAACATCTTCTGCAGGTCCAGGCCCGACAGCTCCAAGCCTTGGGGCAAAGTGCGCCGGTCCGCCTTGCCCAGCACATAGGCGCTTTCCAGGCCCCCCAGCACGTCTGCCCCCAACACTTCCTTGCCCTTCAAGTACTCCTCCACCAGCCCCCTGGGTCCGCTGACCGTGTACCCCTGGGACAGAAACTCCTCCCGGCTTCCCCGGCGCAGCACCTCTCCCTTGTGGATGATCACCAGATCCTCAATGAGGGAGGATACCTCCTCGATCAAGTGGGTGGAAATCACCACCGTGGCTGGATGTTCCACGTATCGGGCCAGGAGGGTCTTGTAAAACAGATCCCGGTGGTTGGCGTCCAACCCCAGAACCGGCTCATCCAACAGCACATAGGGCACATTCACCGACAAGGCCACAATCAACTTGAAAATGGAACTGTATCCTGTGGACAGCTTGTTGACCTTAGATCCCAGAGGCAGCTCAAAGGCCCCCGCCAGGTTCCAGGCAAAATCCTGGTCAAAGGTGGGATAAAATTCCTTAGTCCACCGGAATGCCTCTCTCACCTTCATGGATTCGGGGTAGCAATCCTGCTCACTCATCAGATACATCTTAGAAAGGGCGCTGTCGTTGTTGTGTATGGGCTCCCCATCCACCGTGACTCTTCCCCCATCCGGGAAAATCCGCTCGGTGAGAATGTTCAGCAAGGTGGATTTTCCCGCCCCGTTGCGGCCCAGCAAACCGTAGATCTTCCCTTCCTCCAGAGTCAAACTGACGTCTCGCAAAGCCTGCACTTTGCCAAATTGCTTGGATACCTTCTCCACTACGATGCTCATGATTTCATCTCCTTTTCCTCTTGGGCAAAGCCCCGGTCAATGAGAGCTCTCAACTCCTCTCGACCGATGCCCAACCGTCTGGCCTCCTGAACCATCGTGGCAATAAAGTGATCGTAAAAGCCTTCCTTCCGCTTGGCCCGCAATTGCTGCTGGGCTCCCTGTGCCACAAACATGCCAACTCCCCTTTTCTTGTAAACCACACCCTCTTCCACCAACAGGTTGATTCCCTTCAGTGCCGTGGCAGGGTTGATCTTGTACAACACCGATAATTCCGTGATGGAGGGGATCTGGCTTTCCTCCGGGAATGCCCCGGAAAGAATGGCGTCTTCCAGTCCTTCCGCAATTTGCTGGAAGATGGGTTTTTCCGAATTGAAATCCAGTTCCATAGGCACCTCCAAACTAGTTAATTAGTCAAGTAACTAACTATAAGAGTATAATACCCTACCCTTTCTCCTTTGTCAAGAGAAAAAAGTGTGACAACACATGAAGCCACACAGGGGGCAGTTTTCCGGAAAGTGAGATTCCTTCAGGGCAGCCTGCGCGTCACACCTCCGGCGCAGCCGGCAGCCGGGCAGCTCAATGCAGCAACGCGGGCCGCCCAGGGGGCACTTCCCCGGAAAGTTAGCTGCCCTTAGGGCAGCCTGCGCGTCTCGCCTCCGGCGCAGCCGGCAGCCGGGCAGCCGGGCAGGTTGTAATTTGGGGAAAGAGGATTTATAATGGGGGAAAACCCGATTGGGGAAAGGATGGGATTTATGGAAGCACTTCATCTGGATTCGTTTACGGAATATAAGTTTCTTTCGGGGCTGGCCTGCGGGCCCGAAGGCGGAGTGGCCTTTGTGGCGGCCAAAGCGGATGTGGAGAAAAACTCCTACCGGCGAGACCTGTGGCTCCAGCCGGACCAGGGCAACGCCTGGCAGCTGACCACCGATGGGAAAACCGGCGGGTTTCTGTGGGAGGACGGCCACACCTTGCTGTTCACCTCCGGACGAGATCCGGAAGGAAAAAAGCACCAGGAGGCGGGTGAGGAATTCACCTCCTTTTACAGAATTGATATCCGAGGCGGCGAGGCTCAAAAAGCGTTCTCTTTGCCCCTCTCCGCTTCCCTGGTGGAGAAAATCCGAGACGGATTGTATCTGCTCAGCGTGGATTGGGATCTGCGGTTTTCCAAAGCCTATCAAATGAAAGGCGCCCCCAAGGAAGCCCTGCTCCAGGAGAAAAAAGAGGAAAAGGATTATCAGGTTCTGGACGAACTGCCTTTCTACTTCAACGGAAAAGGTTATGTAAACAAACATAGAAATGCCCTGTTCCTCTATGAGGAAGACACCGACAAGCTGACCCGGATTACCCGGGAAACCTTCTCCGCCGGCAGCGCCCATGTGAGCCCGGACAAGCGGAAAGTGCTCTTTACCGGCCAGAATTACACGGTCAAGAGAAAAGAGAAAACCGGCATCTATGTGTACGACATTCCCTCCGGGAAAACCACCGAGCTCCTGCGGCCCCGGGTCTATGACGTGTATGACGCCCTGTGGTGGGGCGACCGGATCCTCTTCCTGGGCACGGATCAAAAACGGTTCGGTCTCAATGAAAACGCTCAGTTTTACACCCTGAATCCCACTTCCAAGGAGATCTCCCTGCTGGCTCCCTACGAGGAGGCGGTGGGCTCCTCCGTGGGCAGCGACTGCCGTCTGGGCGGTGGCGAAGCATGGGTGGTCCGGGATGGAAAACTCTACTTTATCTCCACCATCCGCAACGCCTCCCAGGTGTTCTGCCTGGATCAGCAGGGCTCCATTTGTCCCGTCTATACCCAGGAGGGTTCCGTGGACTGCATCGACGTGCGGGACGGCATTCTCTATTTTGTGGGCATGCAGGACATGAAGCTTCAGGAACTCTACCGTTGGGACGCCTCTGTCCAGGAACGGGATCAGCTGACCTCCCTCAATGAGGATGTGCTGGAGGATGTCTATGTGGCAACTCCCCAGAAGCTCACCTTCGAAAACGAGGCCACCGATTTGGACGGCTGGGTGCTGCTGCCCAAGGACTTCGATCCCAAAAAGTCCTATCCGGGCATTCTGGACATTCACGGAGGACCCAAAACCGTCTATGGGGAAGTGTTCTATCACGAAATGCAGTTCTGGGCAAGCGAAGGCTACTTTGTGTTCTTCTGCAACCCCCGGGGCGGCGACGGCCGAGGCAACGAGTTTGCCGATCTGAAAGGCAAATACGGCACCATCGATTACAGGGACATCATGGCCTTCTGCGACCAAGTTTTGGAACGGTATCCTCAGATTGACCGGAACCGGCTGGGCGTTACCGGCGGCAGCTACGGCGGCTTTATGACCAACTGGATCATCGGCCACACAGACCGGTTTGCCGCGGCGGCCTCTCAGCGTTCTATCGCCAACTGGGTCAGCTTCGGGTTCACCTCCGACATCGGAGAAGGATTCGGCAGCGATCAGATGGGCTTGGGACCCCGGGAGAACGTGTGGACCAGCATGGAAAAAATGTGGGAACATTCTCCCCTGAAATACCTGGACCACTGCTCCACTCCCACCCTGTTCATCCACAGCGATCAGGACTACCGCTGCCCTCTGTCGGAAGGGTATCAGATGTATGCCGCCTTGCAGCAGCGGGGTGTGGAATCCAGAATGTGCATCTTCCATGGGGAAAACCATGAGCTTTCCCGGAGCGGAAAACCCCGTCACCGGATTCGCCGGCTGAAGGAAATCACCCACTGGTTTGACTCCCATCTGTAAAGGATAAAAAGGAAAATTGCCCCTTTCACGCCGGAGCTCCTTGGACTCAAGGGGCTCCGGTTTTTTGGGAGATCTTTTGAAAATGTACAAAATCTGCCCCCTCTCATGAGGGGGTTTTCCTTTTTGTTCCCCCTGCCTTGTACTAAGGGGCCCCTGGCTTTCATATGTATAAAACACATTGGAAGCGAGGGGTGCCATATGTCCAACCATGTGATCGACGACCGGGCTACCAGGCTCGGCGAGTACATCGTGGAAAACAAAGCCACCGTGCGCCGGGCCGCCAAACAGTTTGGGGTCAGCAAGAGCACGGTGCACAAGGATGTTTCCCAGCGTCTGAAATACCTGGACAGCAGCCTGTATCGAGATGTGAAAAGCGTGCTGGCAGTAAACAAGGCCCAGCGCCACATCCGGGGCGGCATGGCCACCAAGAAAAAATATGAGGCTCTCAAATAAAAAAAGCGGGACTCCTCTGTTCACTGGGGAGTTCCCGCCTTTTTTCTCTTTATCAGACTGTTCCGTCCAGCACGCTCTGGGGATCCAGCGCCACCCCGTCCCGACGGACTTCCAAATGGAGGTGGGGCTCCTCTGCCGCTTCAAAGGGCACCGCAGTCACAACGCCGATCTGCTGGCCGGCGGACACCACTTCTCCCGGCTCCACCAGGAAATTCTCTCCCAGGCCGCAGTAGTAGAACAGGTAGTCCCCATGTTCCACCAGCACCACATTGCCCAACATGCTGTCACTGTAGGTCTCTTTCACTTGGCCGTTGGCACAGGCCATCACCGGCTGTTCGCTTTGAGCAGACAGGTCCAGACCTGTGTGAATCCGCCAGTCCTTCATGGTCTCCGAGTACACCGGGGCACCGGCACTGTAAGCGTTGGCCACCTCCCCGTTTTCCAGGGGATAAATCATGGTCTGGCTGATTTCATACAGGGGAGCCGTGGCAGGCACCTGGGCCTCTTCCTCTGTTTCCTGGGCGGAAGAAGCCTGGGAGACTTCCTCCTCTGAGGACTCTTGGGCTTCCTCAGGTTCCTGGGTCACTTCTCCGGCTGTCTCCTGGGCGGAGGTGTCCCGAGGCGCTTCGGGATCATCGTTTTCCCCATCTTCCGGGTCTACTTCCACGGCAGGTTCACTTTCCCGGGAAGAGGTGGATTCCTCCACAGAAGCGTCCGTTTCCTGGCCCTGGCGGACTTCCTCCGCCTGCTGGCTGGCCAGGGAAGAATCCTCTTCCGCCGGTTCCATATAGCCGTTTACCGCGTCATAGGTGCTCCAGGCCGCGATCCCCACCGCCACCAGGCATACAGACAATGCCAGATAAAACCCATTTTTCCGGGTCTTTTCCTCAGTCATACGTTTTCCGTTCATGGCACACATTCCTTTCGGATCAGAATACGATACTGCTATTCTGGACCTTTTGAAATGGCTTTATGCACAAAATCTTGGAAACCCTCTGACCTTCCTCCGAAATTCGCCTTGACTTCCCCGGTCTCGTCCGCTACCATGGAAGGGAACTGAAGAAAAAGGAGAATGATCCATGGCCAAAACGTTGATTCTGTATTACTCCAAAACGGGATTTGCCCAACGGTACGCTCAATGGCTGAAAGAGGATCTTGCCTGCGACTGTGTCCCCTTTGAGAAACGGGGCCAAGTGAACCTTTCCGATTACGACACGGTGGTGTTTGGCGCCGGCTGTACCGCGGGAAAAATTCGAAAAGCCGGCTGGTTCCGCAAACAGCTCCCCGCCCTTGCCGGCAAGCGGCTGGCGGTGTTTTTCACGGGTGCCATGGGTCCCGATCCCGCTGCCATAAAACAGTGTGTTGGGCAAAATTTTTCCCCGGAAGAACTCCAAAAAGTGAAGGTCTTTTACCTATGGGGCGGACTTAATTACGAAAAAATGGGCCTTTTGGAACGGCAGATGATGAAAGTATTCCGCTCCATGCTGGCCGCCAAAAAGAACCCTACCCCCCAGGATCTGCAAGCTGCCAAAATGGTGGCCGCCTCCTTCGATGAATCCAATAGAACATATCTGACCCCTTTGGAGGACTATGTAAAACAAACGAACTGAAACAGAAAAACGGCCCCTGAGGGCCGCTTTTTCGCAAATTTTCTGCTCAATAGTACCGCACTACGGCAATGACCTTTCCCAACACAGAAGCGTGGTCGGAATAGATGGGGGAAAAATCCGGATTTTCCGGCTGCAGCCGGACCCCCTCCTTTTCCCGGTACAGGCGTTTCACGGTGGCTTCGTCGTCAATCATGGCCACCACAATTTCTCCGTCATCGGCGGTGGATGTCCGTTCCGCTACCACATAATCTCCGTCCAAAATGCCCGCGTCCCGCATACTCAGGCCGCTTACATGGAGGGCAAAGAGCTCCTTTCCCTCTTTCAGGGGGAAGGGAATATATCCTTCGATATCTTCCACCGCCAAAATGGGCATGCCTGCCGTAACTTTTCCCAGAATGGGCACTTGGGCCGCCGGCTCCCGGCCTTCCAGCCGGATGGACCGGTTGAGCCCCGCCTCCCGGGTAATGTATCCCAGCCGCTCCAGGGTTTTCAGATGGGCGTGTACGGTGGACGT
>UQQZ01000103.1 GCA_900543305.1 uncultured Oscillospiraceae bacterium | reverse complement strand
CCCACTCCTGCTGGGGAATCTAACAGCACGTGGTCAAAATATCGTTTTAAAAGAGGTACCAGCTTTTTCATCACTCCGGGGCGGATCATATCCTCCCCCAAAGAGGGAGCCGGCATCAAAAACAGCCCTTCGGCGCCGCCACAAGGATAGATGGCTTCCGCCGGAGAACATCTGGCAAACACCACGTCGGCTATGTCGAACACCAGGTTTTCCTCAGTGCCGGTCATTCGGTCCAGACTGCGCAGGCCTGCGTCGCAATCCACCAGCAGGACACGCCTGCCCCGCTGGGCCAAGGCTCTTCCCAAGCCCACCGCCACAGTGGATTTTCCCACGCCGCCTTTTCCGGACGTGATCACTGTTGCAATACCCATAAATACTTCTACCTCGGCTATCATCTTAGCATACTCGGGGCAAATTGTCAAAATCAATTCTTTATTTAATTGATTTATGTGCTGGTTACACAGTTTATAGCCCTTTCTTTGGGCGTAATAACCTTTTCTTTACCCGCTTTTCTTATAATAGGGCCCTATGGGCGTGGGGCTTGGGCTGGGCTGGGGACTGGGACTGGCTCCCCCGTCCTGAGAGGAAGCGCTGGAGCCATCCTCATCCCCTGAAGAATCCCCGGAGGAGGAACCTTCCCCGGTATAGAGGGTATCGGGGATATCGCTGTCCCGTCCCGAGGAGGGAGAGGGGCTGGGAGAAGTCTGTCCGTCCGAAGAAGCGGTGGGATCCTGAGAGGCATCCGGATCCTGGGAAGCATCGTCCTGATCCTGAGCAGCCGCATCCTGCTGTTCCTGCCAGGCCCGCTCTTCTTCCAGCTCTTCCGCCGTCTTGACGATTTGACCGTCATCGTCCACCTGATTGCCGTCGGAATCGTACTTGTTCCCTTCCTCGTCCCAGGTGTAGTAGCCAAAATATTGATCTAGGATGTCCTTGGCCACGTTCTGGGCATAGGAACCCTTGTAGCCGTACTGAATCATCACCGCAATGGCGATCTGGGGATCTTCCGCCGGAGCGTAGCAGATAAAGCTCAGGTTGTCCTCGGTGCCGTCTTTCACGTTGGAGGTTTCGGCGGTACCGGTCTTGCAGGCAATGGACACGGGATAATCCCCGAACACCGTGGAAGCGGTGCCTTCGGTGGCCACCATCTGCATACCTGTCTTCACCACACCCAACACGTCGCTGGAAAGGCCCGCATCATAGAGCTCCACAGGCTCGTATTCCTCAATGACGTTTTCCCCGGTGTAATCGGTGATCTTATCCAGGAAATGAGTTTGCAGCCGGACGCCTCCGTTGGCGATGGTGGCGCACATGGTGGCAAGCTGCACCGGCGTGAACATATTGTCCGCCTGGCCGATGGCCGTCTGGGCGGACACACCGTCGGTCCATTCCATCCCGTGATTTTCCCGGTATTCCTGGGGATTGGACATGGTGCCCGTGGATTCGGAAAGCTCCACTCCGGTGGTGGTGCCCAGACCGAAATATTCCGCGTAGGGGTCCAGCCGGGCAATGCCCAGGTTCAGACCCACGTTGCTAAAGAAGGTGTTGCAGGAGTGGGCCAGAGCTCCGTACACATTCCAGGTACCGGTGCCGCACTGACAGGCCTGGGACAAGTCGTGAAACTCCCACAGGCCGTTACAGGTGTAGGTGGTGCCTGCACTGATCACCTGTTCCTGCAAGGCCGCCAGGGCCACCACAGGCTTGAATACGGAACCGGGGATGAACACGCCGTTGAGAGCCAGGTTCACCATGGGTTTTTCCTCATCTTCGATGAGCTGGTTGTAGTATTTCCCGTCTCCGGACAAACTGTCCACCAGCTGGTTCAAATCGTAGGTGGGATAGGAGGAACAGGCCAGCACTCCAAAATCCTTGGCGTCCAGCACCACCACTGCTCCGGAGGTGCAGTCCTTGGCCGTGGTGTTGCTGGTAATATTCTTCTCCAGAGACAGATTGGCCACCCGCTGCAGGTCGGAATCCAGGGTCAGGTAAACGGTGTTTCCCTCTTCCGGAGAAGTGGTCACCGCCGTGTTGCGCAGCTCGCCGGTTTCGTCGGTGTAGATGGTCTCTTCTCCCCGCTTGCCCCGGAGCTGCTCCTCAAAGGCCGATTCAATTCCCGAACGGCCCACAGTGTCGTTCCATTTGTAACCGGAAATGTTGTCCTCCGAATCGTAGGTGGTTCCCGCCTCCACGGCGGCTTCGTACTGGGTGTCCGTAATGGCTCCGGTGTAGCCCACCACATGGGGGGCCAGAGAACC
This sequence comes from uncultured Oscillospiraceae bacterium, assembly GCA_900543305.1. Taxonomy (GTDB): domain Bacteria; phylum Bacillota; class Clostridia; order Oscillospirales; family Acutalibacteraceae; genus Acutalibacter. The sequence continues at coordinate 5,642 of UQQZ01000103.1, read as the reverse complement.
GTCTTCCCCGTAATACCGGGCCACCGCCACCTGGGTCTCAATGCCGGGCCATGCCCCCGACCGTTCACTGATCACACCCACCGTCTCGGCGGAAACATCCTCGGCGATCACATAGGGGTTGGTCCGAGAATAGCCGTCCCGGGTCATGGAGTACCGTACGGCGGCCACAGTCAGGGCGTCCTCCTTGGAAAATCCCTGACAGTCGTACCGGCGGGCCAACCCAGCCATACAGTCTTCTGCCGTGGCGTAATCCGCCAGATTCAGCATGTCGGGCCCTTTCAGGGTTTCAATGGCGCTTTCGCTGTCTTCCTTGAATTGATACGTTCCGTCCTCCGCCAGCACAATGGGCAGGGGATTCCGCCAAGTTTCCCCCTGTTCCTCCAGCAAATCGATCACCTGGAGAATGGTGGCGTTGCGGGCGTCATAATCCATTTCCAAAGCGTTGTAAATGATGTTGTAAGAGGTGCGGTTCCCCGCCAGAACCTCTCCGTTGCAATCCAGGATCTCCCCTCGGGCCGCGTCGATCTCAATGGTATCCGTCCGGTTGCTCAGGGAGATCTGTTCGAATTCCTCGCCCTGGACAATCTGCCACTGGACCAGGCGCAGTTCATAGGCGGCAAACACCACCACCACCAGTACAATGCAGGCGATGGTGCGGCCGATCTTCCCAACATGGGGCATCTTCAAGGGGGACCCCCTCCTTTCTGCACAGAGGTTCCTTTCTGGGAACCTGCTAGAAGTTCACGCTCTCCGGTTTTCTCAAGACAACTGGCCGCCCTCTTTGGGCCGCAGGGCCTGAGACAGTCCCCGGTTGAGCAAATACAGCAACGGCACAAACAGCAAGGTGTAGAAAAATTTGGGCACATAGTGGTGAACTAGGGCGTAAGACGGGTTAGAGTAGAGAAAATAGTAGAGGAAAAACCACTGGGCGCACACGGTGAGCCCGATACTCCAAATTCCCGTCAGAATGGCAGTGACCAGGTTGATCTGGAAGAATACCCGGATCACCAGGCCGATGAAAAAGCACAAGACCCCCAACACCAGGGCATGGAACCCCAAGGTGCCCGAAAGGCCGAAATCGCAAAACAGTCCCCCAATCACACCGAATACCAAAGCGGGCACCTCCGGCTCAAACAGGGCGATGGTGATCACCGCCGAAAACAACAGCACAGGCCTGGTTCCCAAAATGGAGGGCATAAGGCCAGGGGTTTCCTGGACCATAAACAGCACCAGAAGCTCCAACAGGTACGCCAGATATCGGATCAGCTTGTTGAAATCCCGCATTATTCCGTATCCTCCTCGCCTTGGGGATCCTCCTCCACAGGAATCTCCGTCTGCTCCCCGGCGCCCGGGAAGTCGATGATCACAAACACGTCCTCCACTGCGGTCAAGTCCTCATAAGGCCGCACCATGGCGTACTGGGAGATGTCGTTATCCGCCTTGGACACGCTCTGAACCTCACCGATGATGATATCCGCCGGATAGGTGCTTCCCGCTCCGGAGGTGGTGATGATATCTCCGGGCTGCACCTGAGTGTCCCCGGAAAGGTAGCTCATCCGCAGCAGTCCGGCGCTGGCTGTGGTCACGTCGCTGGAAATCACGCCGCTCTCCCCTCGGGCGGGGGCCACGGCGGAAACCTTCACATCCTCCGAAAGGATACAGGTCACCTTGCTGGTGGTGGCGTAAGCCTGGCTCACGATTCCCACCAAGCCGTTCTGGGTGATCACCGGGTCACCGGTCTCCACCCCGGACATGGTGCCCTTGTCAATGGAAAATCCATAAAACACGTCGTTGGGGTCCCGGCCGATGACCGTGGCGCTGCGCAGAGTGTTTTCCGGTTCCTCCTCGGTGATCTGCAGCTGGACCTTCAGCTGCTCGTTTTCCTTCAGGGTGTTCTCATAGTCCACCAATTTTTGATGGAGTTCGGCGTTTTCCTGGGACAGGCTCTCCAACATGGATTTCAGCTCGTCCCGGGACATGTTGTCCAAATCGATAAATTCTGTCACCGCACCGGTGGTGTTGGTGCTCACGCTCTGCATGGGGGAGGTGACAAATCCCAGCATGTTGGCCAGAAACGACCCTCCCGCGCTGGCGGTGTAGATGATCAGTCCCAGCAGCACCACCACCGCGATGGCCAATACCTTAAATGAGCTTGTTTTGAAAAAATCCTTCAAGGCCAAAGCTCCCTTCCTGTGGTTCTCCCGTCAAAGTCAAATGCGGACTGCCTTGGGCCACGGACAGGCTTCCGCCTTCCGCTCCAATCTCCCAAAGCAGTCCTCATCCGTGTATCCTCGTTTCCTGCCCCGTCTTCCCTGACCCATTTCCCCTGGGGTCACAGCGACAGATTACAGTTTGCTTTTGCGGCTCCGGTAGCGGGGTTTGGGCAAATCCACTTCCAGGCTCTTGCCCGTGCCTTCCACCACGCAGTCCAAGGGACGCTCCGCCACATGGACGGGAATCCCCGTCTCCTGGGCCACCAGCTTGTCCAACCCCCGAAGCAGGGCACCGCCTCCGGTCAGCATAATCCCCCGGTCGATGATGTCCGCCGCCAGTTCCGGAGGCGTCTTTTCCAAGGTGTCCTTGATGGCGTCCACCACAATCATCACGCTGTCGGCCAAGGCGTCCCGCACCTCGTCCGCGTGGATGGTCACATTCTTGGGCAGCCCGTCCACCAGATTCCGGCCCTTGATCTCCACAAAGGCGTTGATGGTCTCCTCGGTGGGGAAGGCGGACCCGATCTGCATCTTGATCTCCTCGGCAGTCCGTTCGCCGATGAGCAGGTTGTACTTTTTCTTCACATAGGTGACAATGGCTTCGTCAAACTTGTCCCCTGCCATCCGCACGGAAACCGCCGTGACAATGTCTCCCAGGGAGATCACCGCCACCTCGGAGGTGCCGCCGCCGATGTCCACCACCATGCTGCCGGTGGGTTCCCCTACAGGCAAGCCGGCGCCAATGGCGGCCGCCATGGGTTCCTCAATCAGGTCCACATTGTTGGAACCTGCCTGACGGGCAGCGTCCTCCACCGCCCGGCGCTCCACCTCCGTCACGCCGGAGGGGATGCACACCACAATCCGGGGCCGGTTCAGCGTACCGGACTTCAGCGCCTTCTTGATGAAATATTTCAGCATGGCCGCGGTCACGTCAAAATCGGCGATGACCCCGTCCTTCAGAGGCCGCACCGCCACAATGGAGCCGGGAGTCCGTCCCAGCATCTCCTTGGCCTGCTTGCCCACTGCCACCACTTCGTCGGTGCGGGCATCCACCGCCACCACGGAAGGTTCCCGTATGACGATGCCCTTGCCCTTCATGAACACCAATGTATTTGCGGTTCCCAAGTCGATGCCAATGTCCTTGGAAAACATGCTAAACATAGATAAAAATCCAGAAAAAAGCCCTGCCATCTCAACCTCTGCCTTTCCGGCCCCTCGGGGCCTATGGGATGACCGGTCCTTCCGCCGGGGAAGAAACCGCCTGTATCCTTTATGGTTTCCCCTTTTTGGGGAAAACCCAAATATTCTAAAAAATCACTGTCTGGGGAATCTTCTCCCCAAGGTTTTTCCCGGCCGAAACCGGGAAAACGCCCGTGGAAAAAGCCCTTTTCCACCAGTACGCTTTATTATAGCTTATTTTCCAGCATTTCTCAAGTTGAAAGTTTACATAAAACAATGAAAACATGAAATCCCGTATATGTGCAACTTTCCAGAAAGGTTCCTACAAGATATGCCGGTCTTCTCCTATTTTCCCGTGCTGCCGAACCCTCCGGTGCCCCGCTGGGTTTCGCTCAGCTCTTCCACTTCCACCACCTGAGGCAGGCAGACCGGCATCAGCACCAACTGGGCAATCCGCTCCCCGGGCTGGATGGTGTAGGGCTCCTGGCTGAAATTGTGCAGTCCCACCTGAAGTTCTCCCCGGTAATCGCTGTCGATAACCCCCACGCCGTTGCGCACGGCCACGCCCCGTTTGAAGCCCAGCCCGCTTCGGGTGAAGATCATCCCGGCGCAGCCCTGGGGAATCTCCGCCGCAAGGCCTGTGGGAAAGGCGTAGGCCTCTCCCGGATTCAGGGTTATCGGCTGGGGAATGCAGGCGCAAAGGTCATAGCCGGCACTGCCTTCCGTCTGCCGCTGGGGCAGCTGCGCCCCAGGCCGCACTTTTTTCAACCGCAAAATCATGTTGTTTTCCATTTTTCGCTGCTTTTCCTCCGGTTATTTTTCCACTTGAAAGTTTTCCACAATCGCCAAATCCCGTGATTTCTAGGGCTTTTCCAGCTCTTGAGAATGACTTTTAAACATTTTCCACCGAGTTTTCCACACTCATTCCACGCCCCGGTGAAATAGGCCGCGAGTATAGTCGAAATCTGGGTTTTTCCCTCGAAAACAGGCGTCTAGCACTTCCCCGCATTCCACAGGGTTTTCCACCGTGAACCAGACCACCCCAAAGTCCGCCGGGGACAGTTCCCGCTGCAAATCCCACAGCCACAGGGGCACTGAGTTGAGCACCTGAATCTCCCTGCCGCCCCGACATACCACAGGGAACCGTTTCCGCTTTCGGTCGGTTAAAAACCCGGGCTTCTTGCAGTGCAAACATCCCTTGGGAGAATTGGCCAAAGGACAGTTCCGGGTCAGCATCATGGGCTGACGGCCATAGACCATCAATCCCCGGGGAAGGTTCCCTCCCAGCTGGGCAAACTCCCGAGCCGTCAACTCAAATGAGGCCTCCGCTGTGGAGAGGCCCAGGTTCTCAAAAAAGTCCAGGGCCGGGGTGTTAAAAATATTCAGAGAGAATCCTCCGTGAATCTGGGCCCCCAGTTTCCGGGCCAGAGCCACGGTTCCCAGGTTTCCACAGACAAACTGGGAAAATCCCGCCGCCATCCGTTCTTCCATCTGGCTCCGAACTTGCTTCTCCTCCCCAAACAGCGCCCGAGGCGTTTCCAGCAAAAGGGTGGGGAATCCTTCTTCCCGAAGGCGAAGCAACGTTTTCACCGGGGTATGCAGGGGCAAAACCATCTCCCGGCACTCCTTGGCCTGAGGACAAATTTGTTCCACTTCCCGGAACCGAACCCGCAGGGGCAGGGGTCCTTCCCGCCGGTCATGGGTTCTTTTCTCCCAGGGAATATCTTGCCAGGAAATGGGTTCCCGGCGCTCCCGCAAGGTCAAAAGCTTTCCCAGCGCCTCCCGGCGGAGTCCGTTCACCGTGGACACTCCACAGGGTACGCCCTCTTCGGGAACCTCCACCTTCTGGGCTCGGAAAGGAGTCCCGCCGGTTTTCTCCAACTGCTGGATACACCGCTCCCCAGGAAGAAGAGACCCTCCCTCTCCCAAAGGCACCCAGGCGGAAGCTTCCCGGCCTTCCTGATCCCGGGCAACGAAACAAAGCCCGTCCTCTTTCCGCTCCAGGGAAAGGGTCACGGGCACCCGGGGATTCTCCCCCCGGTAGAGTCCCCGGAGAGAGGAAAACACCTTCTCCGTGGCCACGGTCACGTCCTCTTTTCTCCGCACGCCAAACATGGCCGCTCCCCGGTGTCCGGTCAAGTACCCTTTGGTAAATCCGGACCTGGAAAACACGGCCTTCAAATCTTCCAGAAGCTCCTGGGGAACCTGTTCCCCATCGGCGGCCTTCCGGCAGGCGGACACAGCCGCTGC
>UQQZ01000102.1 GCA_900543305.1 uncultured Oscillospiraceae bacterium | reverse complement strand
CCTCCTTGAAAGGTGCGTTGATGAGCCGGGGCACTCGGGAGATCGCCCGGCTGATAAAAGCCCTGGGCGGCAACGAGCTTTCCGCCTATGGCCTGTGCCATTTGGGGGATTATGAAGCCACCGTGTTTTCCAAATACAGTCACAACCGCCGGTACGGGGAGGCCTTTGTAAAGGGGGAGCCCTTTGAAGAGCTGGCGGAAGGCCGTGCCACGGTGAAAGCTCTGGTGGAGCTGGGCAGCAAATACGGGGTATCTCTGCCCATTTGCCGGGGCGTTCACCAGGTGCTTTATGAAGGGGCGGATCCCAAGGAGACTTTGGACAGCCTGTTTTCCCGGAGCCTGAAAAACGAATTCTAAGGCTTGCTCAGGGAAAGACGGGAAAGGGAGGTGGATCCATGGGGAAAAAGAGTGAGGACACTGGGCTGTCTCCGGAGGAGGCCCAGCGGCAAAAGCTGCTGCGGGAAGCCTTGAGTTATGTGATGGCAGCCCCGGGCTCGGAATTGGCTGCGGAGGCTTTGGTGGACCGGTTTGGCAGCTTTGAAGGGGTGTTTTTGGCTCCCGAGGAGGAGCTTGCCAAGGTGTTGGGGCCGGAAGGAGCCCGGTATCTTCGGGTGACCACCCAACTGGCCCGAGCCTATCTGGAGGACAAGAGCCGGGACCTGAAGCGGGTTTACGATACGGATTCCGCAGTAGAGCTGTTTCGTCCCAAGTTTCTGGGACGGAAAACCGAGGCGGTCTGTCTGATCCTTTTGGACGGCCGGGGGCGGCTGCTGTACAACGATATTCTGGCGGAAGGGTCCATCAGCGCGGTTCCCATCTATATCCGCAGGCTGCTGCAGCTGTGCATCCTCTACGACGCCCAGCATGTGATGCTGGCCCACAACCATCCCAGCGGCAATCCGGCGGCGTCCCGGAACGACATTACCGCCACCCATCAGGTGGAGATGGCCCTGGAAAGCATCGACGCCACCTTAAACGACCACATCATCTTCGCGGGGGAGGATTTCAACTCCTTTGCCCGGAACGGCTGGCTGGGCATTGTCAAGGAAGAGGTCCGTGCCCACCGCCGCCAGGAGACGAAAAATGCCCGGCAAAAGGAACAGGAATTGCTGGAAACCCTGTCCTCGCCCTCTTAAAAGGTCTTTTTCGGACATGAGGCTGTCTCTCCAAACAAGCTTAGGAGTCCCCCGGGAATAAAGCCCGGGGGATTTTTTGAGGCCTCGGGGGGAACCTAGGAAAAAGGGCGCCGGAATCGGCTTTTCCCGGGTTGACAAGGATTGGCGGGTGGTGTAAGATAAGCACGAATATTTGTTCGGAATCTGCTGGAAGGGAGTGTGGCAGCATGGAGGAAGAGAGACAGGAGCGGTTCCAATTGGTATCCCAATACCGGCCCACCGGAGACCAACCCCGGGCCATCCGGAAATTGGCGGAGGGGATCAACGCCGGGATGAAAGAGCAGACCCTGCTGGGAGTGACGGGCTCCGGCAAGACCTTTACCATGGCCAACGTGATCGCCCAGGTGAATCGTCCCACCTTGGTGCTGGCCCACAACAAGACCCTGGCGGCCCAGCTGTGTTCGGAGTTCCGGGAATTTTTCCCCCATAACGCGGTGGAGTATTTTGTATCCTACTACGACTACTACCAGCCCGAGGCCTATATTCCCCAGACGGACACCTATATCGAAAAGGATTCCGCCATCAACGACGAGATTGACAAACTGCGCCACAGCGCCACCAGTGCCCTGTCCGAGCGGCGGGACGTGATCATTGTGGCGTCCGTGTCCTGTATTTACAGCTTGGGCGACCCTATTGACTACCGGACCATGGTGATCTCCCTGCGGCCGGGGCAGGAGCGCGACCGGGACGAGCTGTTGAAAAAGCTGGTGGAGCTCCAGTACGAGCGCAACGACGTGAATTTCATCCGCAACAAGTTTCGGGTTCGGGGAGACGTGGTGGAGATTTTCCCCGCCAACGCCACAGATAAAGCGGTGCGGGTGGAGTTTTTCGGAGATGAAATCGACCGGCTGTCGGAGTTTAACCCTCTCACCGGGGATGTGACTTCCCAGCTCAAGCACATTGCCATCTATCCCGCCTCCCACTACATTGTGCCCAAGGAAAAAATGGACCGGGCCATCGGGGACATTCAGCGGGAAATGGAGCAGCGGGTGGAATACTTTAAGCAGGAGGGAAAGCTCATCGAGGCTCAGCGCATCGAGCAGCGGACCCGGTACGATATGGAGATGCTCCAGGAGATCGGCTTTTGCAAGGGAATCGAAAACTATTCCCGGGTTCTTTCCGGCCGTGAGCCGGGAAGCGCCCCCTTTACCCTGCTGGATTATTTTCCCAAGGATTTTCTGCTGTTTGTGGACGAATCCCATGTGACTCTGCCTCAGGTCCGGGGCATGTACGCCGGGGACCGGGCCCGGAAGGAGATGCTGGTGGATTACGGGTTCCGGCTGCCCTCCGCCTTTGACAACCGGCCCCTGAATTTCGACGAATTCTATGATCACATCAATCAGGCGGTGTTTGTCAGCGCCACCCCCGGGGATCTGGAGCTGGAGAAGTCCGCCCAGGTGGTGGAGCAGGTGATCCGGCCTACAGGGCTTTTGGATCCTAAGATCACCGTCAAGCCCACCGACGGCCAGATCGACGACTTGATTTCCGAGATCAACCTGCGGGTGGAAAAACAGGAGCGTGTTCTGGTAACCACCCTGACGAAAAAGATGGCCGAGGATCTAACCGGGTACTTGGAAGGGTATGGCATCCGGGTGCGGTATATGCACCACGACATTGACACCGTGGAACGCATGGAGATTATCCGGGATTTGCGCCTAGGGGAGTTCGATGTGCTGGTGGGCATCAACCTGCTGCGGGAGGGCCTGGACATTCCCGAGGTGTCTTTGGTGGCCATTTTGGACGCGGATAAGGAAGGCTTTCTCCGGAGTGGGCGCAGCTTGATCCAGACCATCGGCCGGGCGGCCAGAAACGCCCAGGGTCAGGTGATCATGTACGCCGACGAGGTGACTCCCTCCATGGAGCAGGCCATCACCGAGACGGAACGCCGCCGGGCCATCCAGGAGCGGTATAACGAGGAGAACGGCATCACTCCCCAGACTATCCGGAAAAACGTGGCGGACATCATCGAGATCTCCTCTCACAAGGAAGACGGCAAGAAAAAGAAGAAGCGCTATACCGCCGCTGAGCGTCAGGAGCTGATTCAGAAATACACCAAGGAGATGAAGGCCGCAGCCAAGCTGCTGGAGTTCGAACACGCGGCCTATCTGCGGGACAAGATCAAAGAGCTGGAAGGATCCGGCCCTCTGCCGGGGAAAAAGCGGAGGCTGCCTAAGCCCTGAGGAAAGGAAGTACAGTATGAGTTTAGATAAGATCGTGGTGCACGGCGCCCGGGAACACAACTTGAAAAACATCGACGTCACCATCCCTCGGGACAAGCTGGTGGTGCTCACGGGGCTTTCCGGGTCGGGAAAATCCTCTCTAGCCTTCGACACCATCTATGCCGAGGGCCAGCGCCGGTATGTGGAGAGCCTTTCCTCCTATGCCCGGATGTTTCTGGGTCAGATGGAAAAGCCCGATGTGGACATGATCGACGGCCTTTCCCCGGCCATTTCCATCGATCAGAAGACCACCTCCAAAAATCCCCGGTCCACCGTAGGCACGGTGACGGAAATCTATGACTACCTGCGTTTGCTTTACGCCAGAATCGGCATTCCCCACTGCCCCATCTGCGGCCGGGAGATCAAGCAGCAGACTGTCGACCAGATTGTGGACCGAGTGCTGGCCCTGCCGGAACGGACCAAGATCCAGGTACTGGCGCCGGTGGTCCGGGGCCGCAAGGGAGAGCATGTGAAGGAGTTTGAGGCTGCCCGAAAGTCCGGGTTTGTTCGGGCCCGGGTAGACGGACTGGTCTACGACTTGAACGAGAAGATCTCCCTGGAAAAAAACAAGAAACACACCATCGAAATCATTGTGGACCGGTTGGTGATCAAGGCGGACATCCGCTCCCGGCTGGCGGATTCCATTGAAACCGCCTCGGGACTGACGGGAGGGATCGTCATCATCAACGTCATCGACGGGGAGGACATCACCTTTTCCCAGAATTACGCCTGCCCGGAACACGGGGTCTCCGTCGAGGAACTGACTCCCCGGATGTTCTCCTTCAACAACCCCTTTGGGGCCTGTAAAAAATGCACGGGACTGGGTGTGTTCATGAAGATTGACCCGGAGCTGATCCTTCCCGACAAGCGACTGTCCATCAACAAAGGGGGCCTGAAGGCCAGCGGCTGGGCCATGGAGGGCAGCACCATTGCCGCCATGTATATGAAGGGCCTTTCCCAGCACTACGGATTCTCCCTGGATACTCCCATTGGAGAGCTGCCGGAGGAGATCATCGATATCCTCCTTTACGGCACCAAGGGGGAGAAGATCAAACTGCGCCGGGAAAGCGAATACGGCAGTGGCACCTATTCTGCCCCCTTTGAGGGAATTATCAACAACCTGGAGCGCCGTTTCCGGGAGACCTCTTCCAGCTGGGTGAAAGAGGAGATCGAAACCTATATGAGCGCCGTCCCCTGTGACGCCTGCCACGGTCAGCGTCTTTCTCCGGAAAGCCTGGCAGTCACCGTGGGGGGGATCAACATCAGCGCTTTCTGCGACAAGTCTGTCACCGAGGCCTTGGAGTTTGTGGAATCCCTGGAGCTGACCGACCGGGAAAACCTCATTGCCGCCCCCATTCTCAAGGAGATCAAGTCCCGGTTGGGCTTCCTCCAAAGTGTGGGCTTGGAATACCTGACCCTGTCCCGGTCTTCGGGGACCCTGTCCGGCGGCGAGAGCCAGCGGATCCGTCTGGCCACCCAGATCGGCTCTTCCCTGATGGGCGTGCTGTATATTCTGGACGAACCCTCCATTGGCCTCCATCAGCGGGACAACCACAAGCTGCTGAACACCTTGAAGAACCTGCGGGATCTGGGCAACACGGTGATTGTGGTGGAGCATGACGAGGACACCATGCGGGAGTCGGACTTTCTGGTGGATATCGGTCCCGGAGCGGGAGTCCACGGAGGCCAGGTGATCTTTGCGGGTCCTCCCCAGGAGATCGAGCAGTGCGAAGCCTCCCTGACCGGCCAGTACCTGAGCGGCAAGCGGAAGGTGGAGGTGCCCCAAAAGCGCCGGAAGGGAAATGGAAAATTCCTGGAGATCCGGGGAGCCACCCAGAACAATCTGAAAAATATCAACGTTAAAATCCCTCTGGGAGAGTTTGTCTGTGTCACCGGGGTGTCCGGGTCGGGAAAATCCTCCCTCATCAACGAGATTCTCTACAAAAAGCTTGCGGCGGAGCTGAACCGGGCCCATGCTCATCCGGGTAAGCACAAGGAGATCCGGGGCTTGGAACATCTGGACAAGGTGATCCAGATCGACCAGTCCCCCATTGGCCGCACGCCCCGTTCCAATCCCGCCACCTACACGGGTCTGTTCAACGACATTCGGGAGCTGTTTGCCTCCACCCAGGACGCCAAGATGCGTGGCTTCAACGCCAGCCGGTTTTCCTTCAACGTTAAGGGCGGCCGGTGCGAAGCCTGTCAGGGAGACGGCATCATCCGCATTGAGATGCACTTTCTTCCGGACGTGTACGTCCCCTGCGACGTGTGCAAGGGCCACCGGTATAACCGGGAGACTCTGGAGGTAAAGTACAAGGGCAAGAGCATTTACGACGTGCTGGAAATGACCGTAGAGGAAGCCCTGGACTTTTTCCGGGACATCCCCAAACTGGCAAGAAAGCTCCAGACCATCTACGACGTGGGTCTGGGGTATGTGAAGGTGGGTCAGCCCGCCACCACCCTGTCGGGCGGCGAAGCCCAGCGGGTGAAGCTGGCCACAGAGCTTTCCCGGCGCTCCACCGGGCGGACCATCTATATCCTGGACGAGCCCACCACGGGCCTGCATATCGCGGACGTCCACAAGCTGATCGACGTGCTCCAGCGGCTGGTGGACGGAGGAAACACGGTGGTGGTCATCGAGCACAACCTGGACTTGATCAAGACCGCGGACCACATCATCGACCTGGGCCCCGAAGGGGGCAACCGAGGGGGGACCATCGTGGCTCAGGGCACCCCGGAGCAGGTGGCTCAGGTACCGGAATCCTACACAGGACAGTATTTAAAGCCCCTTCTGGAAAAGTGACCTTTTGAGGGATGCCACTTCGGCGTCCCTTTTCTTTTTCCCTTCCGAGAAAAAGTCGGCCCTTCCCGAGGGAGGGCTGGCTTTTGTGGCCTGTGGCCGGACCCTGGCCCCAGTCCTTTGCCAGGACCTGGGGAAAAACCCCTGGGGCCCCGGTTTTTCTTGCTTTTTTTCCAGGATTCGACTATAATTGTTTACAATGTGTTCAACACCTTTCCAGGGGAATGGGATACAATATTTCGCGGAAGGGCGGTTGAGCCCATTTTTCTCTGCCAAAAATCAGGCGGCAGTCCCGCCGGAAAGGAAGCCCCGGCCGGGGCGCCTGTGCCATGTTTGGATATGTGCGTCCCATGAAATCGGAACTGCTGGTGCGTCACTACGAGCAGTATAAGGCGGCTTACTGCGGCCTGTGCCGGGAGTTAAAGCGCCGGTACGGCAGGCTTTCCACCTTCACCTTGAGTTACGACTGCACCTTTTACGCCTTGCTGAGCCTTTCGGTGCAGGGAGGGAAACCGTCTCTGTGTCACGGCAAATGCGTGATGAATCCCATGAAAAAATGCGATTTTTTGGAGTGCGGTGGGGAAGCCTATCATAAGGCGGCTGCCCTTTCGGTGCTGCTCACCTACCACAAGCTCCGGGATAATTTGGAGGATGACAGCTTCTGGAAGTCCTTGGGAAGCCGGATTTTTTTGCCGGTGGTGTCCCGAAAGGCTAAACGGGCAGCGGAGGAATTTCCCTTTTTGGCCCAGGAGGCCCAGCGGGCCATGGAAGGCCAGCGGGAAGCGGAAGCTTCCGGTGGCAGCGTGGACGCCTGCGCGGAGCCCACAGGGCAGATGCTGGCGGCCTTATTTCGAGAGTTGGCGGGAGATGACAAGGTCCAGGCCATTCCTTTGGAGCGGTTTGGCTATTTTCTGGGCCGGTGGATCTACCTGATGGACGCAGCCGACGATCTGGCCGATGACCTGAAAGAAGGGGCCTTCAACCCTTGGATTGACCGGTTGGGGCTGGAGGGCAAGAAAGAGCTTTCCCCGGAGGAACGGAAAAAGGCGGACCAGGCCTGTAACCAGGCCCTCAATGCCACGGCGGCTCAGATGGTGCTGGCCTTTAATCTGATTTCCCTGGTCAATTTCGGACCCATTCTGGAGAATGTGGTGCATCAGGGGTTGCCGGAGATTCAGCGGGAAATTTTGTTTTTGCACATCCGGGACCGGAAAAAGAGACGGGAACCGGAACCTTTGCCCTGAGAGGGCAGGGCGGTATTTTGCTGGAACCACAGCGGGACTTTTTCGGGGAGATGCCCTGAAAGCCCGCTTGAGAATAGAGCCGCAAAACGCGGCGGAGATCCCGGATGGGCGCGGGGGCAAGCCCCTGTCCCGGCGGATTTCTTACAAAGGAGATAGACTATGACAGACCCTTACAAGGTATTGGGGGTATCCCCTTCCGCCACGGACGAAGAGATCAAGGACGCCTACCGGAAGCTGGCCAAGAAGTATCATCCGGACCAGTACGCGGACAGTCCGCTGAAGGATTTGGCGGACGAAAAGATGAAAGAGATCAACGAGGCTTACGACACCATCACTGCCCAGCGGAAAGCGGGGGGAAAACGGAGTTACAACGGAGCGTACAACAATGTGGGTTCCCAGGGAAACTCCGGGTTTAACGACGTGCGCAGCCTGATCATGTCCGGGCGGATTGCCGACGCGGAGCAGATCCTAAACGGCGTGCCTCCGGAGCGGCGCAACGCGGAATGGTATTTCCTGAAGGGTTCGGTGCTCTACCGCCGGGGCTGGCTGGAGGAGGCAAAGGATCACTTTTCCCGGGCCTGCCAGATGGATCCTGGCAACGGGGAATACAGCGCGGCCCTGAACCAGGCCATGAACCAGGGCAGCGGCGTGTACGGCGGCTACCGGCCCAACATGAACATGAACGCCGGGGGCTGCAATTCCTGCGACCTGT
>UQQZ01000101.1 GCA_900543305.1 uncultured Oscillospiraceae bacterium | reverse complement strand
CAAGACCGATCAGGAGCTGAAACTGCCCCAGCCGCCCCTGGTGAAAGCGGCCATGACGGACAACCGGATTGACCTGCCCCGGAACTTTGAAAACCTGGACCTGGGGGGCAATCTCCGGGAGCTGTTTTTGAAGCGGAAAAGCAGCCGGGTGTACACCCAGGAGGACATGGGGCTTCTGGAGCTTTCCTTCCTGCTGTGGGGCACCCAGGGGATTAAGGAGATTCGGGGCAAGAGCTACGCCACCCTGCGGACGGTTCCCTGCGGAGGCGCCCGTCATCCCTTTGAGACCTACCTGCTGGTGCGCCAGGTGGAAAGCCTGCTGCCCGGTGTGTATCACTATCTGCCCATGACCCATCAGCTGGAGCTGCTGGAAGAGCTGCCGGACCGGGAGGCCATGCGGGATTTGATCGACCTGTCCCTGTGCGGTCAGGGCTGGGCGGCCAAGTCCAACGTGGTGTTCTACTGGAGCTTTGTGCCCTACCGCAGCGAATGGCGGTACGGGATGTACGCTCACCGGATGATCATGGCTGACCTGGGCCATGTGGGGGAAAACCTGTACTTGGGCTGCACCGCTCTGGGTCTGGGCACCTGCGGCATCGGCGCCTATGACCAGAAGCTGTGCGACAAGACCTTCCGTCTGGACGGGGAAGAGGAATTCACCGTCTACGCCCAGACCGTGGGCACCATCCGTCAGGAGGACGAGAAAGAGGAAAAGGCCTTCTACAGCTTTGTAGAGGAGCAGGGGCTCTGAGAAAAGTCCCGGAAAGGAGTCGCCCATGAACGGCATCATCGTTTTGGACAAGCCCGGGGGATTTACCTCCTTTGACGCCGTGGCGGTGCTCCGGGGCTTGACCCATCAAAAGAAAATCGGCCACACAGGCACCCTGGACCCCATGGCCACCGGGGTATTGCCGGTGCTGTTGGGAAGAGCGGCCAAAGCGGCCAGCCTGCTGCCGGACACGGACAAGGAATACCGGGCCCGGTTCCGCTTGGGAGAGCGCCGGGACACCGGGGACGTAACCGGTCAGGTAGTGGCGGAAAGCGCCGCCCCGGTTTCCCGGGAGGCTTTGGAGCAGGTGCTGCCCCGGTTTACCGGGGAAATCTCCCAGGTGCCTCCCATGTATTCGGCGGTGTCCGTGGGGGGGAAGCGGCTTTACGAGCTGGCTCGGAAGGGCCTGGAGGTGGAGCGTCCCGCCCGAAAAGTTCACATTTCCCGGCTGGTGCTGGAGTCCTATGACCCCCAAAGCCGGGAAGGGGTCTTGACGGTGGCTTGCTCCAAGGGGACCTATATCCGCACCCTCATCGAAGATCTGTCGGAGGCTGCCGGATCTTTGGGAACTATGACCGCCCTGCGCCGGGTGAAGGCCTGCGGATTTTCCCAGGAGGACGCCTACTCCCTGGAGGAACTGAAAGCCCTGGGAGCCCAGGGCAGGCTGGAGGAAGCCCTCCGGCCGGTGGAGGGGCTTTTCCTGGAATACCCTGTGGTGACCGTAAGTCCCGCCCAGAGCAGCCGGTTCCAAAACGGAGGCGGCCTGGACCTGGGAAGAATCCGGAAAGCTCCCAGAACCCCCGGGAGTCTGTGCCGGGTCCACTCTCCGGAAGGGGTATTTCTGGGCCTGGGAAAAGTGGACCTGGAACGGGAAGAACTGGGGTTTGTCAAATCCTTTTTGGAACGGGAGGAACAACCATGAAGATCGTCCGCACCCTGGAGGAGATAGAAGCCGGGGCACCTTGCTCCTTGGCCCTGGGGGCCTTTGACGGCCTGCACCGGGGCCACATGGCGGTGATTCATGCCGCCTCCGCTCCCGGAGGGGGAGAGGAAACCTGGGAGCCGGCGGTGTTCACCTTCCGGACCAGCCCCTCGGGAAACTGTGCCGTCCTCACCGGCCGGGACAAGGAACGGATCCTGGAGGCCGCGGGAATCCGGCGGCTGTACTCCCTGGAATTTTCCCAGGTTCGGGACCTGGACGCGGAATATTTCGTCCGGCGGATTCTCTTTGAAAAGTGCAATGCCCGCCGGCTGTGCTGCGGGGAGGATTTCCGGTTTGGCCGGGGCGCCCGGGGAGACGTGGCATTGCTGGGGCGCCTGTGCAAGGAAGCGGGGGTTTCCCTCTATGTGGTGCCTCCGGTGACCGAGGGGGGAGAAAAGGTCAGCTCCACCCGCATCCGTCGGGCGGTGGAGGAAGGGGACATTCCCCTGGCCAACCGGCTGCTGGGGCGGCCCTTCGGCTTTTCCCTGGAGGTGATCCACGGCAACCACATCGGCACGGGCCTGGGCACCCCCACCATCAACCAGGCCATCCCCGAGGGATTTGTGCTGCCCAAATTCGGGGTGTACGCTTCCTGGTGCCGGGTGGGAGGCCAGTTTTTCTACGGGGTCACCAACGTGGGAGTCAAACCCACAGTGGGGTCGGACCGAGTGCTGGCGGAAACCTGGATGCCCGATTTTACCGGGGACCTGTACGGCAAACGGGTGCGGATCTTTTTGCTGGATTTCCTCCGGCCGGAGCGGAAATTCGCCTCTCTGGAGGAGTTGAGAACGGAGATTCAGAAGAACGCCCGGCAGGCCAAAGAGATCGCCGCCCGGACCACCCCTTTTGCGTAAGGGGCCGGCAGGTTTTTCAGGAGGCTTTCCTTTGGGAGATTTGCCCCATAATTCCCGAAAACCACTTTACAAAAGAATGAGCCTGTGATAAAATAATCAAGCTGCCCGCTCCTCGGATAAGGGAAACACCGACCCCTACCTGTGGACAGGGTGAATGGAATCGCGGCGATGGCCGCAGAAAAGGTGGTATGTAACGATGACTAAGACTGAGAAGACCGAAATCATTCAGAAGTTTGCCCGTCACGAGGGCGACACCGGATCCCCCGAGGTGCAGATTGCTGTGCTGACCAAGCGGATCAACGACTTGACCGAGCACCTGCGCACCAACAAGAAGGATCATCACTCTCGCCGTGGCCTGCTGAAGATGGTCGGCCAGAGACGGAACCTCTTGAACTATCTGACCAAGATCGATATCGAGCGGTACCGTTCCATCATTGCCGAGTTGGGCATCCGTAAGTAAGAGAAAAGCAGCGGGCTGTGGCTGAAGGCCTTAGGGCCGGCAGACACAGCCTTTCGCTCTTTTTCGGGGCGGATCCTGTTTTACAAGCAAACCAGCCGGAAACCTCGGGTTTCGGCCGGCTTGTTTCCTTGTCAAACAGGGCCGCCTTTCGAATAAGCACCCTGGTCCCCGGCAGGAGCCGGCCAGGGAGAAAGGATCGTGTTATGTTCGAGAATTTCAAAGTGTTCGAAACAGAACTGGCAGGGCGTCCCCTGGTGGTGGAGACCGGCAAGATGGCACAGCTTGCCAACGGCGAATGCCTGGTGCGGTATGGGGATACCGTGGTTCATGTGGCGGCCACCGCTTCTGCCAAGCCCCGGGATGGCATCGACTTCTTCCCTCTGTCCGTGGACTTTGAGGAAAAGCTCTACTCGGTGGGCAAGATTCCCGGCTCCTTCCTGAAGCGGGAAGGCCGTCCCTCGGAGAAAGCCACCCTGACCTGCCGGATGATCGACCGGCCCATCCGTCCTCTGTTCCCCAAGGACATGCGCAACGACGTTTCCATCGTGTGCACGGTCATGTCCGTGGAGCAGGACAATTCCCCGGAGATTGCCGCCCTGATCGGCACCTCCATTGCCCTGTCCATTTCCGACATTCCCTGGAACGGCCCCATTTCCGGCGTTTCCGTGGGCCTGGTAGACGGGGAGTTTGTCATCAACCCCACCGCCGCCCAGCGGAAAGTTTCCCAGATGGCGGTGACCGTGGCCTCCACCAGCGAGCGGATCGCCATGATCGAGGCGGGCGCCAACGAGGTGTCCGACGAGGATATGTACAACGGCATTCTGGCCGGCCATGAGGCAAACCAGAAGATCATCGCCTTCATCAAGGAGATCCAGCAGGAGATCGGCAAGGCGAAGTTTGAGTATCCCTCCAACAAGCCCGAGCACGAGCTGTTCCTGGCCATCCGGGATTTTGCCCAGGACGCAGTCCGGGAAGCCCTGGACACCGACGACAAGAACGTCCGGGACGAGCGCTTGAAGCCCGTGTACGAGGCGGTTCACGAAAAGTTTGATCCCCTCTATCCCGAGCAGGAAGGGAAAATTGACGAGTGCATGTACCTGACCCAGAAGTATGTGGTGCGCCGCTGGCTCTTGGACGAGCAGAAGCGCGTAGACGGCCGCGGCATGGATGAGATGCGTCCTCTGGCTGCCGAAGTGGGGCTGCTGCCCCGGGTCCACGGTTCCGGCATGTTCACCCGTGGCCAGACCCAGGTGCTCACCGTGGCAACGCTGGGCTCCATCCGGGACAACCAGCTCCTGGACGGCATCGACGAGGAGGAGTCCAAGCGGTATATCCACCACTACAACTTCCCCTCCTACTCCGTGGGAGAAACCAAGCCCAGCCGGGGTCCCGGACGCCGGGAGATCGGCCACGGCGCTCTGGCGGAGCGGGCCCTGGTGCCTGTGATCCCCAGTGTGGACGAATTCCCCTACACCATCCGTCTGGTCAGCGAAGTGCTGTCCTCCAACGGTTCCACCTCCCAGGCTTCCATCTGCGGCTCCACCCTGGCCCTGATGGACGCAGGTGTGCCCATCAAGGCCCCCGTGGCCGGCATTTCCTGCGGCCTGATTACCGAGGGCGACCGGTGGATGACCATGGTGGATATCCAGGGCATTGAGGACTTCTTCGGCGACATGGACTTTAAGGTGGGCGGCACCAAGAAGGGCATCACCGCCATTCAGATGGACCTGAAGATTCAGGGCCTGACCCCTGCCATGGTGAAGGAAGCCCTGGAGAAGACCCACAAGGCCCGGAATTATATCATCGACGAGATTATTCTGAAGGCCATTCCCGAAGTGCGGCCTGAACTTTCCAAGTATGCGCCCAAGATGCTGTCCACCCAGATTCCCGTGGACAAGATCCGGGAAGTCATCGGCAGCGGCGGCAAGGTGATCCAGAAGATCTGCGCCGAGTGCGAAGTGAAAATGGACGTGGAAGAGGACGGCCATGTATTTATTTCCGGCCTGGATCTCAGCAAGTGCCAGCGGGCCCTGGACATTGTGGACACCATCGTCAACGATCCGGAACCCGGTTCCTACTACAATGGCCGGGTCACCCGCCTGATGGACTTCGGCGCCTTTGTGGAAATCGCTCCCGGCAAGGAAGGCCTGGTGCACATTTCCCGCCTGGATGTCAAGCGCACCGAGAAGGTCACCGACGTGGTCAACGTGGGAGACATCGTCAAGGTGAAGGTCCTGGAGATCGACGATAAGGGCCGGCTGAACCTGAGCCGCCGGGACGCTCTCATCGATTTGGACGGGGCTGTACCGGAAAACGACATCTCCGAAAACCGTCCTCCCCGCCGGGATCGGGGCGACCGGGACCGCCGTCCCCGGAGAGACCATCACGACCGTTAAGAGAAGATAGATTCCCTGGTACTCCCCAGGGGGATTGAGAGGGCTTCCGCCTTTCCTGCCGGCAGCGGCAGAGGGGCGGGGCCCTTTTTTTGTTGGCCCAGGCAGTTTTCCCCCAGAAAAGGTTTGTGATTGGGCCGGCTTTGTGGTAACATGGAAGCAAGTAAACCCCAACAGGAAGGAGCCGTTTTCTATGACATTCCAAGAATATTTCCAGCAGGCAAAGGAACGTTTTCAAGGAGCTGATGTGTCCGGCGTTTCCGATCCCACCCGGATTCAGATCAACATTACCGGCAAGGCCGCCGGTACCTTTTATGTGGCCATTATCGGGGGCCAGCTGTCCATTGAGCCCTACGAATATCACGACCGGGATGTGGAGCTGACCATCTCCGACGAGAATTTCTGGAAGATCGTGGACAAGAAGCTGGACCCGGTGGTGGCCTTCACCTTCGGAAAACTGAAAGCCCAGGGGGATTTGGGCAAGGCATTGGAGCTGAAAAAACTCATTGGGTAAGGATTGCACCGAAAGGAGAACGCCTGTGGAAAAAAAGGCCATAATCGCCATGAGCGGCGGGGGGGATTCCAGTGTGGCCGCCCTGCTGTGTCAGCAAGCGGGATACGACTGCATGGGCGTCACCTTGAAGCTCACCGACAACGAAGACCTGGGACTTTCCCGGGAAAAGACCTGCTGCTCTCTGGACGACATCAACGACGCCCGGGCAGTGGCGGCCCGGTTGGGCATGCCCTTTTATGTGTTCAATTTCAAAGAGGCCTTCCGCCGGCAGGTGATGGACCGGTTTGTGGAGGCCTACGAGCAGGGGGAGACCCCCAACCCCTGTGTGGACTGCAACCGCTATATCAAATTTGAAAAGCTCATGCATCGGGGAGAGGAGATCGGCTATCCCTATGTGGCCACGGGCCATTACGCCCGGGTGGCCTGGGAGGAAAAGACAGGCCGGTGGCTTCTGAAAAAGGGATTGGACCCCTGGAAGGATCAAAGCTACATGCTCTATTCCCTGACCCAGTGGGAACTTTCCCGGCTGCTGCTGCCTTTAGGGGAGCTGACCAAGGATCAGGTTCGGAATCTGGCGGAGGAAAACGGCTTTGTCAACGCCCGGAAGCGGGACAGCCAGGACATCTGCTTTGTGCCCGATGGGGACTACGCTGCCTTTATCCGCCGGTGGGAAAAGGGCATGGCCTGTCCCAAGGAGTTCCCTGCCGGGGAATTTGTGGGCACCCAGGGCCAGGTGTACGGAACACACAAGGGAATTATCCACTATACGGTGGGCCAGCGGAAGGGGTTGGGTCTTTCCTTCCCCCAGCCCATGTATGTGTGCGCCATCCGGCCGGAGGAAAACCAGGTGGTGCTGGGAAAACAGGAGGAGCTCTTTGCCCGGGAACTCACCGCCCGGGACATCAATTTGATTTCCACCCCCTCCATTCCGGAGCCCATGCGGGTGAAGGCCCGTGTCCGGTACCGGCAGATGGAACAGCCCGCCACCGTGGTCCAGACAGGACCCGACCAGCTTCGGGTGGTTTTTGACGAGCCCCAACGGGCCATCACCCCCGGCCAGTCCCTGGTGCTCTACGACGGAGACGTGGTGGTGGGGGGCGGAAAAATCACCGGAGAGAAAAATACTTGAGGGAAAAGAAAGGGAAGGCCGGAATCCCGGCCCGGAATCAATCTATGGAACTGAAAGACGCGGAAATTTTGGTGGTCAAAGTGGGTACCTCCACGTTGACCTATGAAAACGGAAAAGTAAATCTCCACCGGCTGGAGGAATTGTGCCGGACCCTGTCAGACCTGCAAAACGCGGGCCGGAAGCTGGTGCTGGTGTCCTCTGGCGCCATCGGCGTGGGCATGGGCAAACTGGGCCTGCCCAAGCGCCCGGAGGAAACGGAAAAGAAGCAGGCCCTGGCGGCAGTGGGCCAGTGTGAGCTCATGTTCCTCTACGACAAGTTCTTCGGGGAATACAACCACACGGTAGCCCAAGTGCTGCTTACCGCCGACGTGGTGGATTTTCCCCGGGGACGGCAAAATGTCCAGAACACCTTTGGAGAGCTGCTTTCCATGGGAGTGATCCCAGTGGTCAACGAAAACGACACGGTGGAAACCAGCGAATTGGAGGGCAAGAATTTCGGGGACAACGACACCTTGTCCGCTGTGGTGGCGGGGCTGTGCGGGGCCCAGGGCCTGGTGATCCTCACGGACATCGACGGCCTCTACGATGGGGATCCCCGGACAAACCCGGAGGCAAAGCTTCTTCACCGGGTGGAGGAGATCACCCCGGAAATTCAGGCTCTGGCTGGAGGCGCCGGCTCCAATCGGGGCACAGGAGGCATGGCCACCAAGCTGAACGCGGCCAAGATCGCCACAGCCCGGGGGATTCCCTGCGCCATCATTTCGGGCGGGAACACGGACAACCTGTACCGCCTGCTTCAAGGGGAGGAAGTGGGGACCGTTTTTCCCGCGTGACCTGGAAAGGAACCAAAGTCTCAGAGGGAGGAGAATCGATATGACCATGGAAGAGATGGGAAGAAAGGCAAAGGCGGCTGCTCGGGTGTTGGCCACGGCAGGGAGCCGAAAGGAGCGGGCTCTGCTTCTCTGCGGGGAATCCCTGTGGAAACGGCGGCAGGAGCTGTTGGAGGCCAACGCCCTGGATATGGAGGCTGGGGCCGCCGCAGGATTGAGCCAGGCCCTGTTGGACCGGCTGCGGCTGACGGAAGACCGGATCCGGTCCATGGCCCAGGCGGTGGAAGAGG
>UQQZ01000100.1 GCA_900543305.1 uncultured Oscillospiraceae bacterium | reverse complement strand
CCATCAGGGTGTGGATGCCGATTTTTTTCGCCATCCGGATAATGGCCTTGATGATATTCTGGGATTTTTCCGTAAACTGGGACAAAAAGGCCATATCGATCTTGATTTCATCGAAGCTGTAGTTTTTCAGGGTGTTCAAAGAAGAATAGCCGCTGCCGAAATCATCCAGCCACACCTCGTAGCCTTCAGCCCGGAGCCGGTCCACTTCCTGATGCACCTCTCCCGCATTCTGGGCCAGGACGCTTTCCGTAATCTCCACATGGAGGAAATCCCGGGGAATGTTGTATTTCTGCCGGGTATCTTCCACCAGGGAAAAAACATCCAGGCTGGAGAAATCATACCGGGACAGGTTGAAGGAAACCGGGATGATGGGAAGGTTGGCATCCAGCCGCTGGCGGATGGTGCGGCACACTTCTTCCAGCATATAAGCATCCAGCCGGTGGATCTGCCGGGCCTCTTCCAGCACCGGGATGAAGGTGGCCGGGGAAAGGATTCCCGACTGGGGGTCCACCCATCGGGCCAGGGCCTCCAGACCGCACAGATCCCCTGTAAGGGTACGGATCACCGGCTGATAATACACCTGGACCCAGTGGTTTTCCAGTGCCTCCTCCAAGTGCTGGAGAATGTACTTTCCCATACAGTCTGCTGCTACCATAGTGCCATCTCCTTGTTTCCAGTGCTGTTTTGCTTCTTTTTTTCACTCTATTAATTATCCCACAGTTTACATGGAAGGGCAAGGATGTAAAGACAGTTGCGTTGGTGCCAGCCGGTACAGTCGTGCGGTCCGATTTTCATCCTATGCCACGCCCACCGCCGTAGGGGCGGTTCAAGATTTTTGCCGAAGGCAAAATATCGCCAGAGCCGCCCGCCTGCACGGGGGTCCGTTTCCCCGGGCAACCAATGGCATACCAACGGGTATCCAGGATGTCCGTCAGATGGCGGCATAGATTAGTATAGTATAGATTAATATAATATAGTTTAATAAGAGAAAAAAAGATCAAAAAGACAAAGCTCTACATACCATGGGGGCATAAGCAGGCATACCACGTTGAAGTCCTTCCCTGAAAGGGAAGGGGGACCGTCCACAGGACGGTGGATGGGTTTGGCCGGAGGTCATGCAGCACGCTTCACTTTCGGATATGAATGGATAACTATACTGTGATAAAGGTTTCAACGAGAACCTGTTGACACAAATGACCTGCTTCCTTGAGAAGAGGAAAACTGAAAAGTATGATATAATGGCTTCATGATGCTTTGCTTGAATGAATAATCCGTACAAGGGGTGCTGGCTGTGATTACTGGTGAACTGAAAAATAAAGTAGACCGTCTTTGGCAAATGTTTTGGACCGGTGGAATTACCAATCCGCTGGATGTGATCGAACAGATTACGTACCTGATGTTCATCCGGGAACTGGATGTGGTGGACAACGAAAAAAGTTCCAGCAGCCTGATGCTGGGAATTCCTTATAACAGTATCTTCGATGAAACTCATCAGCTGTGCCGGTGGTCCCAATTTAAAAACTATCCTGCTGAAGAAATGTATAAAATTGTCCAGGAACAGGTATTTCCTTTTATCAAGGGACTTCACGGGGATGAAGAAAGTGCCTATTCCAAATACATGGCCGATGCCATTTTCAAGATTCCCACACCCCAACTGTTGGAACAGATTGTTACGGCCATGGACGAAATCGATTGGAAGGACAGCGATATCCGGGGAGATCTCTATGAATACCTGTTGTCCAAAATCGCTACTGCCGGGACCAATGGTCAGTTCCGTACGCCCCGGCATATCATCCGTATGATGGTGGACCTGGTGACGCCCAACCCGGAAGATGTAATCTGTGACCCTGCCTGCGGGACCAGTGGATTTTTGGTAGCTGCCGGGGAATACCTCAGGGAACATTACCGGGACCAGGTGCTGTTTGAACCAAAGAGCAAGAAACATTACAACGATGAGATGTTCCATGGGTACGATATGGACCGGACCATGCTGCGGATTGGGGCTATGAATATGATGACCCACGGGGTGGAAAATCCGGATATTCAGTACAAAGACAGCTTGTCAGAACAGAATGCTGATACAGAACGGTATTCCCTGATTCTGGCCAATCCCCCTTTTAAGGGCAGCCTGAATTATGATGTGGTGGCCGATGACCTGCTGAAAGTGGTGAAAACCAAGAAAACAGAACTCCTTTTCCTGGCTCTTTTCGTGCGGATGCTCCAGAACGGCGGACGGTGCGCCTGCATCGTCCCGGATGGGGTACTGGTTGGTTCCTCCAAGGCCCATAAGGCCATCCGGAAAGAAATCATCGAGAGCCAGCGCCTGGAAGCCGTCATTTCCATGCCCAGCGGGGTCTTCAAGCCCTATGCCGGGGTGTCCACGGCCATCCTGATCTTCACCAAAACCGGAGCCGGCGGCACCGATGATGTATGGTTCTACGACATGAAAGCCGATGGATTTTCTCTGGATGACAAACGGTCCCCTGTACAGGAGAACGACATTCCGGATATCATCCAGCGCTACCATAACCGGGAAGCAGAAAAAAGTCGGAAACGGACGGAACAGAGTTTCTTTGTACCCAAACAGGAAATCGTGGATAACGACTATGACCTGTCCATCAACAAGTACAAAGAAATCGAGTATGTGCCGGTGGAATACCCACCGACCAGTGAGATTATGGCAAATCTAAAGACTTTAGAAGAACAAATTAATCAGGATATGCTTACCTTGGAAAAAATGTTAAAGTGATTTTTTAGATTTGGAGATATAAGATAATCATGAAAGTAAAACTAGGAGATGTTTGCGAAAAAGCATCGTCAAATATCAAACAATCTGATATACCAAGTAATAAAGGGGTATATCCAATTTATGGAGCCTCAGGTCTTCTTGGCAAGGTAAATTTCTTTCATCAAGAAAAACCATATATTGCTGTAATCAAAGATGGAGCTGGTATCGGAAGAGCTATTTTATGTCCAGAGAAATCATCCGTTATTGGGACATTGCAATATTTGCTGCCAAGGGATAATGTTCTTCCTCAATATCTTTACTATGTCATTTGCCATATGCATCTGGAAAAATACTTTACTGGTGCAACAATTCCTCATATTTATTTTAAGGACTACAAGAATGAGCCATTTAATTTAGTATCGAGAGATGAACAACAACGAATAATTAATGTTTTAGGCTTGGTTGAAAATATCATAGATGCACGGAAAAAAGAAATAGTCGAACTTGATAATTTAGTCAAATCCCGATTTGTGGAGATGTTTAGTAATGAAAGGCAACACTATAGACTGAATGAAGTTTGTAAAATAATCACCGATGGCACGCATCAGCCTCCTGAATTTGTATCATGTGGTATTCCGTTTATCTTTGTTTCTAATATTGTCAATAATGAGATTTCCTACAATACAGAAAAATACATTACTCAAGAAACTTATAACAGTCTTATAGTACGGACCCCAATTGAAATGGGAGATATTATTTTATCAACGGTTGGTTCATATGGACATTCGGCCGTAGTCAAAAATAATAAAAAGTTTCTTTTTCAACGGCATATCGCTTATCTAAAACCTAAACATGAGATTGTAGATAGTGATTTTTTGCATAGTGCTCTTTTATCAAGCAATGTTCAACAGCAGATTGATAGGCAAGTAAAAGGAATAGCACAGAAAACATTAAATCTTTCTGCTATAAAGCAACTAGTAGTTCCAATACCTAAAATATTGGAACAGAGAAAATTTGCACGATTAAAAAATCACATCGATAAATCAAAATTGTCCACAGAGAACAGCAGAAAAATGATACAAAATGTGATAAAGTATAGGGGGAAGTGAAACCTTTCCTGATAAGGAGTCTGGTATGATGGGAAACTTTGATTTTTTACAGCAGGACCCCAAATTCAAACCGCTTTATGACGTTGCCAGCAATGCAGAAAAAGTCCTGGCCATCGATCCGGCCATCTGTGCCATGACCTGCCGGAAGGCCATGGAAACTGCTGTAAAATGGATGTATTCCATCGACCGGGATCTCCATATCCCTTATCAGGATAATCTCATCACTTTGCTGAATACCGATGAATTCAAAGCCATTGTGGATGCCAAGCTCCAGCTTCGGCTGGAGTACATCCGCAGAATCGGGAATACGGCAGCTCATGCAGGCCCCCAGAGCCGTAAAAATGTATCTCAGGAACAGGCGGTACTGGCACTGGAATCTTTGTATATGTTTCTGCGTTTTATTGCATACAGCTACAGCCAGATCGAACTGCCTGAAGAGGCTTTTTCTGCTGCACGGATTTCTCAGCCTCTAAAGGCAGATACAGGAACCCTGGAAAAACAGGCCGCAGAGCTGGCAAAAGCAAAGGCGGCTCTGGAGAAAAAAGAAAATGAACTAAAGGCCTTCCAGGCAAAATATGCTGCGGCAGAGGCTGAAGCAACGGCTCTCCGGAAAGAAAAAGCACAGGGCTTCCATCTGCCTCCGGAAACCATGTCTGAAGCCGATACCCGCAAGGCCTATATTGATGTCATGCTTGCAGAAGCCGGCTGGGTGCGGGGTCAAAACTGGGTGGATGAATATCCTGTTGATCAGATGCCCAGCCCAACCGGGTATGGAGCAGCGGATTATGTGCTGTTTGGCCAGGATGGGAAACCCCTGGCAGTTGTGGAGGCCAAAAAGACCAGCCGGGATGTGGCTGCCGGGCGGAAACAGGGGAAGCTGTATGCAGACAGTCTGGAAAAACGGTTTGGCCAGCGTCCTATCATTTTTTTGACCAATGGATTTGAAACCAGGATCGTGGAGGATCAGAAAGGCGGATACCCGGAACGGACGGTCAGTGGGATTTATTCCCGCAGCGATCTGGAAAAAGAATTTTACAAGATGGGAACGAAACAGCCCCTGATCAATGCTCAGCTGGACAGCCATATTGCCGGACGGTATTATCAGCTGGCGGCTGTGAAAGCAGTCTGTGAAGCTTTTGATCAGCGGAACCGGAGAAAAGCACTGCTGGTAATGGCTACCGGCAGCGGCAAGACTCGTACCGTCATTTCTCTGGTGGATGTGCTGCTCCGTCATGGATGGATTCGAAATTTCCTGTTTCTGGCAGACCGGAACAGTCTTGTACTCCAAGCCAAGAAAGCATTTGGGAACAATCTGCCCAATCTGACCATCACCAACCTGACCGAAAAAAATGCCAATCCCAGTGCACGGGGCGTGTTTTCCACCTACCAGACCATGATCCACTGCATTGATGGAATCCGTGACGAAACGGGACACCGGATGTTTACCTGCGGCCATTTTGACCTGATTATTGTGGATGAGGCCCACCGCAGTCTCTACAACAAATATCGGGCTATTTTTGATTACTTTGATGGACTTTTGGTTGGACTGACAGCGACGCCCCGGGATGAAATCGACCGGAATACCTACAGTGTATTTGATCTTGAGGATGGGGTGCCCACCTATAACTATGACCTGCAGCAGGCGGTAAAGGACAAGTTCCTTGTGCCCTATCATGTGGTGGACTGCAAACTGAAACTGATGCAGGAAGGCATCCGTTATGAAGACCTGACGGACGAAGAAAAAAAGGCCTATGAGGACACGTTCACCGATGAAGAGGGAAACCTGCCCCAGTCCATCGATGGATCGGCGCTGAATCAGAAAATCTTCAACAAGGATACCATCAAAAAGGCTTTGTCCGTCTTGATGACAGATGGTATCCGTATCCGGTACAACAGCACCATTGGCAAAACCATTATTTTTGCCCGGAGCCACGCTCATGCAGAAGCCATCCTGAAGGTCTGGAAGGAAATGTATCCCGAACTGAGCGATGATTACTGTACGGTCATTGACAACTATATCGAATACGCCCAGCAGGCACTGGATGATTTTTCTGATGAAAAGAAACTGCCCCAGGTGGCGATTTCGGTGGATATGCTGGATACAGGGGTGGATGTCCCTTCTATTTTAAATCTTGTATTTTTTAAACCGGTGCTGAGCCGTGCCAAATTCTGGCAGATGATTGGCCGGGGAACCCGGACCTGTCCAAAATTACTGGATGGAGAAGATAAAAAGGAATTTTATATCTTTGATCTGTGCGGGAACTTCGACTTTTTCCAGGAAAACCCAAATGGAATCGAAGCCAGCGGTGTTGTGTCCCTGGCCCAGGGAGTGTTTTCTTTGGAAGTGGAACTGATCTTCCGGCTGCAGAAACTGGAGCAGCAAACGGCAGAATTGCAGAATGTTAGGAACGAACTGGTGGAAAAGGTCATTACTAAGATTCAGACGCTGCCCAGGGACAATTTTGCCGTACAGATGCAGCTCCAGTATGTGGATGGGTTCCAGGAAAAAGACCGGTTTACAGCTTTGGCCTATCAGGATGTGGAGAACCTCCAGAAACATCTGGGGCCGCTGATGCAAAATGAGGATAAAGATTTTAATGCAGTGCGGTTTGATGCCCTGTTGTATCAGCTGGAACTTGCCAGTGCAGAAGGAAAAGCCTATCCCCGTGGATTGACGGATCTGAGAAAGAAGCTGGAGGCTTTGACCCATTTGGGAACTATCCCGGCTGTACAGCAGAAGAAAGAGTTCATCACTAGCCTTCTCCATACAGATTATCTTCAGAAAGCAGGCATCAGCCAATGGGAAAAAATCCGCAAAGAACTGCGGGATCTGATGAAACTGATTCCAAAAGGCAAAGCAGTAATCTATGAGACGGATTTTACGGATACACTGTTACAGATTAAGGAAACAGGACCGGATGAACAACCTGTTGCACCGCCAGTCCTGGACAATTACAGGAAAAAAGTGGAATTCTATTTGAAACAACACGAAGACATACCGGCCATCCGAAAATTACGGAACAATGAGCCAATGCAAAAGGTTGATATGGATGATTTGGAAGATTTGTTGTGGAACCGTCTGGGAACAGAGGAACAGTACCATAACGAATATCAGAACCAACCGCTGGGAGAATTTGTACGTTCAGTGGTAGGAATGGATAAAGAAGCACTGAATCAGGCATTTGCCAAGTACATCAATCAGGAAAACCTGAATGACAACCAGATTTATTTTGTCAAGCAGCTCATTGATTATTTGTCTGTGAATGGCTTTCTGAAGGATAATTCCATTTTGCTGAAAAGTCCGTTTACCGATCGTGGGACAGTCAATGTACTGTTTGGCAACGATATGGATGTTTGGCTGCAGATCAGGAAGGTGTTGGAGGGAAGCAATCAAAATGTCAATGTGATGCAGTAGGAGGCCAGGGAAGGGCGGGCCTGCGGCTCGCCCCTACACCGCCACGATCGGAGATTCGGCAGGGATGGGGGAAAACGGTTTTCATCGTCCCTGTGCCGATCCCGTCCAATCAATAGCACGAAAACCCTTGACCCCAACGGTGTAGGGGATTCCCGCAGGGAAGCCCGTCCCGGCCGCCCCTCCCCCTGTGGACAATACCCGGGTAATTGATTATAATTACAAATGCGGTTAGTTATGCATAAAGGGATACGGGCCTTCAGTTACTGGGCAGTTTCCTTTACCGCTGAATTTACTTACAGGGGGAAAACAGAACATGCTTTTAAAGGATTTGCAGACAGGGGAGTCTGCAGTCGTTACTCAGATCGATCTGCCGTTCCAGATTGAACGGCGGCTCCAGGCCCTGGGGATGACCTTGGGGACCCGGATCCATTGCATCACCCGGAAGGGAAAGGGGATTATGGTGATCCTGCTCCGGGGCACCCGGTTTGCCCTGGGCTACAACATGACCCGGAACATTACCGTGGACAAGGTGGAGGTGGACCATGACTGATATGCAGCAGCCTGAAAAGCATCTCCACGATGCCCAGAACCTGACCATCGGATTCATCGGGAACCCCAACTGCGGGAAGACCACCCTGTTCAATGCCTTTACCGGCGCCAACCTGAAGGTGGCCAACTGGCCCGGGGTCACCGTGGAAAAGGTGGAAGGGGCCATACGGCGCCACAACATGAACATCCACCTGGTGGATCTGCCCGGCACCTACAGCCTCACCTCCTATACCATGGAAGAAATCGTTTCCCGGGACTTCATCCTCAGTGACGAAGTGGATGTGATCATCAACGTGGTGGATGCGTCCGCCCTGGAACGGAGCCTGTATCTGACCCTCCAGCTTTTGGAACTGGGGAAGCCGGTGGTTATGGCCCTCAATATGATGGACATTGTGGAAAAACGAGGCATGGAAATCGATCTCCACAGGCTTCCTGAAATGCTGGGGATTCCTGTCATTCCGGTCAGCGCCCGCAAAAAGAAAGGGCTGGATATCCTGATGCACGCGGTGGTCCACCACTATGAGGAGGAGCCCCAGGGCGTGGTTATCCACTACAGTCC
>UQQZ01000099.1 GCA_900543305.1 uncultured Oscillospiraceae bacterium | reverse complement strand
CTGCGGCAAATGTACCGCCTGCCGCATCGGCACCAAGCGGCTCTACGACCTGCTGACCAAGATCACCGAGGGCAACGGCGAGCCGGAGGATCTGGACACCATCGAGGAGCTGTGCCACCACATCAAGCAGTCCGCCCTGTGCGGCCTGGGGCAGACCGCCCCCAACCCCGTGCTCTCCACCCTCACCCATTTCCGGGAGGAGTTCGAGGCCCACATCTACGAGAAGCGCTGCCCCGCCGGGGTGTGCAAGGCGCTCATCCAATACATCGTGGATCCCACCAAGTGCAAGGGCTGCTCCAAGTGTGTGGCTGCCTGCCCCAAGGGCCTGATCGAATTGGTGCCCCTGAAGCCTCAGGCTGTGGTCCGCTGCTCCAACTGTGACAAGGGCCGGGACACCATGAAGGTCTGCAACATCGGCTGTATCGGCTGCGGCAAAGGCGCCCGCACCTGCGAAGCCGGCGCCATTACCGTGGAAAACGGTTTGGCCAAAGTGGATCCTTCCAAGTGCACCGCCTGCGGCAAGTGCGTGGAAGCTTGTCCCCGCCATGTGATCACCCTGCTGGAGGCCTGATCTCTCTTCGTCAAAAAATCCCGTGCCTTGGGCGCTGTAATGCTCCCCTGGCACGGGATTTCTTTGTTTATGATTTTGTGTTCAGGCTTTCCTTAGAATTGGGAAGCAGGGATCTTCTTCAGATAATCGGAAACCCAGCGGATCCGCTCATAGGGGATGGTGGTGGGCAAAGTGCAGTCCGCGCCCACGATAAATCCAGCAGCTCCCGCGGAAGACACCAAAGCCTTTACCGCTTCTTCCAGCTCTTCCTTGGTCCCCTCTACCAGGGGACCCGTGTGGTTGGCCAGGCCGCCCATCACCGTCTTGCCAGGGAAGAGACTCTTGCCCTCTTCCAGGGAACAGGGTGCCTCGTATACGCCCCAGTTTACCGCGTCGCAGTAATCGGCATACCCTTCATAGCGGTTCATGTTCAGACCATCCTTGCAGATGTGCAGGAAAGCGGCGCAGCCGGTCTTCTGAATTTCCGAAAGGATCAGCTTGTCAAAGGGGGCAATCCACTGGGCGAACTCCTCATCGGTAAACCAGCGGTATTCGGCTCCCAGAGAAGCGTAGTAAATGCCGTCCACGCCAGCTTGGGCATAGCCTCTGGCAAGTTCGCACATGCCTTCCGCAATCCGCTTCATGGCATCCAGCACTGGGGTGCTGTTTTCCCGGAGGTGCTGGGTCAGTAAAGTTCGCACCGGGTCATAGCCGTAGTCCCCTTCGATGGGATGGATGGTGGAAGCGGTGATCCCGTGGAGGGTACCCAGAGAATAGGTATCGGGCTCGCACCGGTCCAGAATCTCCTTGGTAAACTCCAACTGGCGCTGGATAAAGGGGCTTTCCCGGGTGATGGTGCCGATGCACTTCCAGTCCTCGGGGGTTTTGATGGTTCCCTGATGGGGCACCAGATTTTCATTCATAATCTTGATAATGTCCGTATCCGTCTCCCGGAAGAAGTCCAAGTGAGCTTGGATTCCAGCTTCTCCGGCATTGCTCTCTTTGGGAAAATGCAGGGAAAATCCTGCGGGCACATGGTCCGGCATCTGGCCTTTCAGGGCGGCGAGGACACGTTCTTTCTTGGTCATATTCCGACTCTCCTTTCCAAGGATTCCCTTGGTTTATCCTCTCGATTGTACTCCTTTTTTTACCAGAAGGAAAGGCTTGTCTCGTCTTTTTCCAAAAAAATCCCGCCGGTCTCCCGGCAGGATTGTTCCTTTATGCCAACTGTTCCCTGAGCCAATCGGTGGAACGGCTCAGATATTCCATGGCAGAAGCCGCCCCGTAATGCTCGATGGTGTAGATGCCGTCGAACCCATCCCGGCGCAGCCAGGCCACCAATTTTTCCAGATGCAGATCGCCGCCTCCCGTAGGGGCAGGATACAGCTCCTTTCCTCCCAGAGCCAGAGCCCGTTCTTCTTCCCGCAAAGGCTGGAAAGCCCGGTCTTTCAAGTGAACCTGGGCAATTTTGTCTTTCAACGTCTCATAAGCTGTTTCCCAGGCTTCTCCCGCCACAATGAAGTTACCCGAATCGAAAGTGCAGTCCAAGCCACGGCATTCATCCAGGAATCTGCGGACCCCTGCTGTATTGGAAAATGGCGCCAGGGAACTGTCGTAATCTTCCATGACCAAGGACACTCCATAACCCTCCGCCAGGTCTTCCAACCGGTTGATCCCCTGGATCATGGCCTGGGTCTGGGTCTCCCGGGCCTCTGGAGAATCCTCCTCGCCCCAAAACCCGGGAATCACCAGGATGCGGGGCGCCCCCAGATAAGAGGCAGCTTCCAGCACCGGGGTGGCCTGCCGGACAACGTCGTCGTCCCGGCCAAAATCAAAATATGCTGGAATACTGGAAATCTCCAGATCCATCATGGCCAGCTCCTGGCCCACTTCGTCCTCTCGTCCCAACAAGTTGTTGGCGGACACCTCCAGGGCCTCCACACCCATATCCTTGGCCACCTGAAGGGCGTCCATAAAGGAGATGGATTCCTGACGGGACATGTCCCGAATGTGATCGTAGAATGTAGCAATCTTTGCCATTGCAAATCCTCCCTCAAAAAGTCATATGGTCTGGGCAGGGCCGTATGCCCTCCCTAATCCGCAGATTGCGCCAGCAGCCGCCCGGTTTCCAAGGCTGCCCCAAAGCACTTGTCCCCCACGGTGGTGCCCAAGGTATTCAATCCCCGGGCGTCCCACTGGGGAGCGTCCAAATTGTCCGCCGCGTAAAAAAATTGGGCAAACTTCACTCCCCGAAACCGGGCCACAGCCGCCAGAGCCGCGCACTCCATCTCCACGGTAAGGCACCCTTGCTTCCGGCGGGCTTCCACCTTGCCCCGGGTTTCCCGGTAAAAGGCATCGGTAGTCCAGGTTTTCCCCTCCACATAGGGAAGGCCAAGGTTTTTCATCGCCTGACGGCAGGCTTCCACACACGGAGCATCCAGCTCCACCTCCTCCGAAGGGGGCAGGTAATGGTAGGAAAGCCCCTCCTCCCGGACGGCGGAAGTGGGAAGAATTAAGTGGCCGTCGGCAATGTCTTTCCGCAGTACCCCGCAGGAACCGAAAAACACAAAGTACCGGCCCCCTCGGGCAATCAACTCTTCCATCATGCTGGCTGAAGCGGCAGCTCCCACATGGGGCAAAAACAGGGCGAACTCCTGGCCCAAGGCCCGCATCCGGTATACGGGAACGGGACCAGTACAAAAGGTCAAATCCAGAAGCTTTTCCCCGCCGAAGCGCTCCAGCAGGTTTTCCACAATGGGCCGGGAAAAGATCCCCATGCACATCCGGGGAAAATCAGGAATGGGTCGATAATGGTCTTCCGGATTGATCAGGGCCCGGCGGTCCGGGTCAAACGAATCACAGAGCATGGGAATGCCTCCTCCACAAAAGATTTTGTCCATTGTAGGAGAAAACACCGCCGATGTCAAGAGGGCACAGACCTCTTCCCGAAATCCCCTAAATTTAGGCGAAATACCAGCTGGAAAACAGCTCCAGAGCGTTGGCATAGGCCCGGGTGGTTGGCATTCCGGAAAGCACCGGGAAATACAGCGCAAAGAGCACCAGACACGCCCCTGTAAACACACTCAGCATCACCGTGGAGGCCGAACACTCCAATCCTCCCGGGAAGCACAGGCGCCGGGTAAAGAGGCCCCGAGACCTCATCAGGGAAAAGACTCCGCACAGGGCCACAATCAGGAAGGGCACCGCCGTAAAGTAATGATAGATAAAAGTGAGCCTGGGCACCAACACCCAAGGAAGGTACACAGAAGCAAACCCGGCCAACACCACCCCAGCCCACCGGAACCGCTCCTTGACCCACAAGTAGCAAGACGCTCCCAGCGCCGGAATCCCCGACCACCACAGAAGGGGATTGCCAAAGGCGGAAATGGTGCTGTAGCCCTGAGGCGTATCTTGGGAAAAATACCAGATGGGCCGGGCATCCAGAGGCCATTCATACCAAGGGGAGGCAAAGGGATGATCCGATACCAAATGAGCGTGGTAGTTGAACATGGTCACCTGGTAGTTCCAGAAGGACCAGAAAATCTTTCCCACATTGTGGGGCAAAGTTGTAATGGGCAAAAACGCCGTAAAGTAAATGCCGAAGGGGATGGCCACAAAGAACCCACAGCAGGCCCCGCAGAGCTTCCCGTATTTTTTCAGGAGAAGGCCCAGATCTCCTCCCTCCCGTTTGACCTGCAAAGCCGTCAAAATCAGCTTTCCGAAAAACAGCACTGCCAGCCCCAGGGCTCCATAGGCCGCCGTCCACTTAGAGGCAATCCCCAGGCCGGTGAAAATTCCACAGACCAGCAGAGGAGGCAGCAGCTTTTTCCAGCTGTCGGTTCGAAGATCCCGCCGGAGAAAGGCCACCATGGCGTCGTACATCAACAGCAGGAAAAACACCGCATAGGTGTCGATGGTGGCAATCCTGGTCTGGGTATAGTGCATGAAGTCAAAGGCAAACAGCACCGTCCCCACCAGGCAGATTCTGGTTTCCCCAAACAGCTGTCGGAGCAGGTGATACAGCACCGGCAGCATCAATACCCCAAACAGAGCACCCATAAACCGCCAGCCAAAGGGGTTCATGCCGAAAATTCGAATTCCCAGAGATATGATCAGCTTTCCCAGAGTAGGATGGGTATTTTCGTAAGGCTCCAGCCCCAGAATGTGCTCGTAGGCTGTGCGGGCGTGGTAGATCTCGTCAAAATAGGTGGAGTTCTCATAGGTGGTATACAGGGGAACCACCTGCTGCTCGTCCACCAGGGTCTGGCCCCCCGCCCCCTGGACGGTTACATGGGCCAGGATGGGGGTATTGGTGTATTTTAGGGACGCCTCATTGAGGGTCACGCTGCCATCCAGCGCTGTCAAACGCACATACTGTCCCGGCTGGTCCAAAGCATATTGCTTCCAGGCAAACACGCTGCCATCCGTAAGGGTGCCGCAGTCGGTCCAGGTCACTCCATCGGAGCTTGTCTCCACCCGAACATTTACCCCTACCCGGGCGGCATAATGGTTGTCGTCTGGGGCAATGCCCGGCAAGTAAATCAGGGTATCGCACTGGCCGTCCGCCTCCAGCACCACCTGTTCCCCCTCTGAAGGGGTCCAGGGAGTGACGGCGGTCTGAGTGTCTCCCCGCCGGTAAAAGGCGAAAAAAGCATACACGAGGGTCACTGCCGCCAGGGCAATCCAGTCTTTTCTGGCAGGTTTACCCGGATCGGGAGAACGATCCAGCAGAAGCCCTGTCCCAGGCTGCGCTCCCAAAATCACTTTTTCCCGCAAAAACACTCTGGCTCCCACCCAGAGGATGGAACCGATGGCTGCCAGCTGCAGGGCAGACAACAATTGAGTCAGCAGGGTATTGGGCTCGTAGTTGTTGTAATACTCCCGGAACAGGTACAACACAAAAGCCACATTCCAATAGTGCACAGTGGACGCAGCCCCAAAGGTCCGGAGAAATCCAGCGTCCTTTACGAAAATATAGGAAAGCAGCAGGAACAGGAAAGCCGGGAACAGATACCGCTCGTGCATTTTCACGGAAAAGGCGTACATGACTCCCATCAGCAGGGCTGGGGCATAGAACACCACCGCCTTGTTCCGGGCCCGAAGCATGAAAATTCCACACAGGGCAGTGGCCACCAGAGGAGTGGCCAAATCCAGCAAATCCCCCGCCACTCCCTGGGGCAGGGACCGCCAGTTCCAGCCGATCAAACTCCAGAAATTGTAGGCGTTTACCGAAAAGTAACTGTAATAGTCCAAGGTGGCCTTATACCGTTCCAACAACCACAGGAAATTGAACCCCTGAGTAAAGGGCAGCGCCACCAGAAGCACGGCGGCCACGGAGGTGAGCACCCCCAAAACCAGCTTGCCCCACCTTCTCTGTCCCATGGCAAAAAACAGGTAAACCGGAGCAAAGATCAACATCTGAGGCTTGCAGACAATGGCCAACCCGTACAGGATGGCAGACGGGAAGTACCGTTCCCGGTACAGCAGCAGCAAAGAACTCAGCAGGATGGCCGTACAGAAAGAATCTGCCTGGCCCCACTGGGCGGAATTGAGCAGCACCGCCGGACAGAAAAGATAGATTCCCGCCAAAACCAGAGCAGGTTTTTCCCCCAGCTTTCTCCGCCCCAGCTGCAGCAGCACCCCGCCGCAGAACAGGTCCGCCAGCAGGGAGGGCAACTTGATCAGCAAAGTGAACCCCTGGGAATCCCCAGAAAGTCCAAACAGCAGCCGCAATTTTTCCACAAGCGCCAGTACATACAGGTAGCCGGGAGGATAGTCCAGGAAAATGTCTTCGTGATAGATCTGGTTAAATCCCACCGTGTTGGCCAGATAGGCCCAGGATTTAAAGGTGTCCGTGTCCGTAGTGAACCCTTCGGACCAATAGCCCACCACCAACCGCAAGGTGAGCGCTCCCAAAAACAACAGGCTGGCCCACAGGGCAAAATTGCCCCGATTGAGGGAATCCCTCCGAAATTGCCGCCCAGCCCAAAGAAATACCAATCCCCCAAACACTCCTGCCGCCAACATTCCGGCGCCCATGGCATCACATCCTTCGCCTATTTTGAAAAGTCCGCAGGATATTTCCCTTTTCGCGCAAAATGGACATTGACGAAAGGGAAAAATCATTGTAAGCTACGCTTATAAAGTATACCGTTTCTCCCCCAAAAAAGCAAACCCTTTCGGGGAGTTGAGAAAGGAACGAGTTGTATGGAATTAAAGCCTAAATTTACCCACGAAGATCCGGAAATCCTCCATGTGGGGACCTGTCCGGACCGAAGCTATTATGTGCCCTTTGCCACAGAACAGGAAGCCCAAGCGGGAACCTCTTCCCGAGTGATTTTCCTAAACGGCACCTGGGCCTTTCAGTATTTCGATTCCTATCGGGACGCCGTAGACCCGGAAGAAGGTCTGGCCTTCGACGAGGAAGACATGGATCAGATTCCCGTGCCTTCCTGCTGGCAGAATCACGGGTATGGCCGTCACATGTACACCAATGTGCGCTACCCCTTCCCCTGTGATCCCCCTTATGTGCCCGAGGAAAATCCCTGCGGCCTCTATGTGCGCCATCTGGACGTGGCAGATCCGGACGCTTTCCGCTGGTATCTGAACTTTGAAGGGGTAGACTCCTGCTTCTACCTGTGGGTCAACGGAGAGTTTGCCGGTTACAGCCAGGTCTCCCATTCCACCTCGGAGTTTGACATTTCCGACCTGCTCACTGCCGGAGACAACACCTTGGCCGTGCTGGTGCTCCAGTGGTGTGACGGCAGCTACCTGGAAGACCAGGACAAATTGCGCATGAGCGGTATTTTCCGGGACGTGTATCTGCTGGCCCGGCCGGAAACCCATGTTCGAGACTTCTTCGTAAAGGAATCCTTTGCCCAGGACTTCTCCCAGGCTCAGGTAGCGGTGGAGCTTTCCCTGTCCGGAGAGTGCCAGGTTAACGCCGCTCTCTTCGCCCCCGACGGGGAGAAGGTGGGGGAAACCGTTTCCCAGGGAGACACTCTGGTCTTCGATGTGGCCTCCCCTGTGCTGTGGAACGCGGAACACCCCGCCCAATACACCCTGACTCTCTCCACCGGCGCCGAGGTGATCTCCCAGAAAGTGGGCCTGCGGAAGATTGAGGTTCAGGACGGGGTGGTGCTCCTCAACGGAGTGGCCATCAAATTCCGGGGAGTCAACCGGCACGACAGCGACCCGGTCACCGGCTATACCATCTCCCGTCAGCAAGCCCTGAAAGACCTGGCCCTGATGAAGCGCCACAATGTCAACGCCATCCGCACCAGCCACTATCCCAACGCTCCCTGGTTCCTCCAGCTCTGCTCGGAATACGGCTTCTACGCGGTGGCCGAGGCAGATATCGAAAGCCACGGCATGGCCATGAAGCTGGGCCATCACGAGATGGAGCGCTATCCCGATGCTGCCGACGATCCCCAGTTTAAAAAGGCCATTTTGGACCGGGTCCAGCGCAGCGTGATCCGGGACAAGAACAACGCCGCCGCGGTGATCTGGTCCCTGGGCAACGAAAGCGGTTGGGGCGAAAACTTTGAAAACGCCGGACGGTGGGTCAAGGAATACGATCCCTCTCGTCTGCTCCATTACGAAAACTTCCTCACCTACCATTCCGACCGGAAACCGGATTTCTCCATGCTGGATCTGTACAGCCGCATGTACGCCTCCACCCAGGATGTGGACAATTACTTCAACGGCGGGGAGCTGGATGAAAATCTCCAGGGACGCCGGATGCCTTTCATCCAGTGCGAATACATTCACGCCATGGGCAACGGCCCCGGCAACCTCAAGGAGTACTGGGACGCCATCTACCAGCGCCCGCGCCTGCTCGGCGGCGGCGTCTGGGCG
>UQQZ01000098.1 GCA_900543305.1 uncultured Oscillospiraceae bacterium | reverse complement strand
AAGCTGTTCCCAGCCGACAAGTTTCATAAAATATGCTATCTTTTCGATAGGCAATAAAGTATAATAAAGTCAGCAATAAATCGTAATTTATCAGAAAATGAGTAATAGTTGAAATGGAGGCGCTATAATAACATGAAGATTGAAGGGAACCAGAAAGAACTGGATGCAATGGTAGAATTTCATAAGGGAAACCGTGTCGAGGGGCTGAGACTGCAAGAAGAATTTGCAGCGGAATTTCGTAAGGAGTATAAAGACAAAGATCACTGTCCTTGCCTGAAAGCCTGTCGTTATCACGGAAACTGTAAGGAATGTGTAGCAATCCACAGAGCGCATCAGGAACATGTTCCTAATTGTATGCGACCATTGATTAATAAAAAATTGAAATTGATGTCAGAATTAACAGAGCATACCTTGGCAAATGAAATAGAAGCTCCACATGAGATTTTAAGAAAATAGGTGCAAAAATCGCCATTCCAGCCCCATCTGCACGCAGTTTTAGCACCACCTTGCCGGAGTTTTAGCCCCACTTTCACGCACTGAAGCCCCAAAGCCTTATAATTGGTTTAGCACAGCCAAGCTGTGACTAAATCAATTGGAGGTTTCGTAATGACAAATTATCGGGAGATCTTGCGGTTAAGCAGTCTTCAGTACAGCCAGCGAACCATTGAATCAATGGCACACTGTTCCAGACATACGGTGCGAGATGTACTGCAGGCAGCAAAGGAACAAGGCATATCCTGGCCCCTCTCCGACGACATCACCAACGCCGAACTGGAACAGCTTCTCTTCCCAAACAAGCACAAGGCATCCAGCCAATACGCCGAACCAGACTATCCGTACATCCACCGCGAACTGGCTCGTTCAGGCGTGACCCTGACGCTGCTATGGGAAGAATACTGCGCGAAGTGTCAGGAGGCGGGCCAAAGGCCGTACATGAGTACTCAGTTTGGCGAACGGTACCGCCGCTGGGCACGCGTTACAAAAGCGACCATGCGCATCCAGCACAAGCCGGGAGATGCCATGCAGGTAGATTGGGCCGGAGATACCATTCCCATCCAGGACCCGGTTACCGGGGAACAAAGTGCCGCTTATTTGTTTGTTGCCGTTTTGCCCTGCAGCTACTACACCTACGCGGAAACCTGCGACGACATGAAAACCGAGAACTGGTTGAACTGCCATGTCCATGCATTCGACTACTTCGGCGGCGTCGCACGGCTGCTGATCCCTGACAACTGTAAAACGGCCACGCTGTCCAACACCCGGTACGATGTGATTCTGAACCGCAGTTACGGCATTACCCGCGGCGCGGCCTACTTCCGGAAGGGAGGCGACCGCTGATGCTGAACCAGGCAACGATGGATATGCTCACGGCAATGAAGATGACCGCTATGGCAGCGGAGTTTGCCAACCAGTTGAAAGATCCCACGTTCAATGAACTGGGCTTCGAGGAGCGGCTGGGCTTGCTGGTGAATGCGGAATGGAACCGACGCCAGAGCAACAAACTGAACCGGTTTATCCGCAACGCGCGCTTCGCCGTACCGTCTGCCACTGTGGAGGGCATTGAATACTACGAGGACCGCAAACTGGACAAAGCACAGATATTGCGGTTTGCAACGGGACAGTATATTGACGAAGGCCACCACATTATCTTGAAGGGAGCCTCGGGCAACGGCAAAACTTACATCGCCTGTGCCCTGGGGAATGCGGCCTGCCGCCGCTTCAAGAAGGTGCAATACATCCGTATGCCGGAACTACTGGATGAACTGAGTATTGCCCGCAGCGGCGGCACGCTGAAAAAAGTGCTAGAATCGTACAAGAAGAAAGATTTGCTGATCCTGGACGAGTGGCTGATTCGTCCGCTGTCCCCGCAAGAATCCTATGATATGCTGGAGATTGTGGAGGCGCGGTGCCACAAGTCTACGATCTTTTGCACGCAGTACGAATCTGAGGGTTGGTACACCAGGATTGATCCCAACCCGGAATCTGACAGCCCCGTTTCAGAAGCCATTATGGACCGCATTATCCACAACGCTTATGAGGTTCTGGTGGATGGCCGAGTCTCGATGCGGGAACGCAAGGGCTTGAAGGCCACTCGGGAAGGCGGTGGCCAGGATGTGTGACCGCCCATATCTTTGCGATGAAGAAAAATGTATGGTTTTAGAATTGGAACGGGCCTGCTACAACGAGATGGAGCGTGAGTCGATGGAATACTTTTACGCAGCCGAGAAAGAACTCCAACGACAGCGCGAGCGGATTCGACAGTTGGAGAACATCTTGACAGAGAACGGCATTCCTGTTCCTGAAGAAAGTTGACCTGAGCTCTGCTGGCTGGCTTAGCTGGCAGAGCTTTTGCATGTGCCACAGGGGGTGTCGTTTTAGAGCGATGAGGTGTCGCTGGTTCTCCGGCAGGGTGTCGCTAAAACTCCGGCGATGCAGGTGGGGCTTTAGTGCGTGAAAGTGGTGCTCAAATCGCGTGCAGATGGGGCTGGAATGGCGATTTTTGCAGATCTCCTTCCCAATGATTCCTTCATCTACCAAGCGCCTGACAATGGTTTTTGAGGCAATTCCCCAGGCACAGCCTCGCCCTGTGCTTTTATCAATTTTCACGCCGCACATCCCCTTCCCATCAGCTCCCACAGAAACAACTGGGCGTGCCCGCTGGCTGTCAGCCCGCCAAATTCCGCTGAACTAGCAGGAACGCATTTTCTCTTTTGCCGCCAGATAAATGTCCCGCTGGCCTGCGGAGTCGCAGCGGCGGAAAACAGCAATCAAAGACTTTTCCTCTGGACGGAGTTGGCCCAGCTGAATAGGCTGGACGGACACTTTTCTGGAAGCCCGTTTCTTTTCAGCAACACGTTCCATCTTCTCTGGGTTGGAGAGCAGCTCCACCAGACATTCCAGTGGGATATCGAATATTGTAGAGAGGGCTGCCACCCGCTGCAAGTCAAGCTGGGTTTTCCCGCTCTCATGAAAGGAGTAGGTGGAGCGGTTTATATGCAGTGCATCCGCAACTGCCTGCTGTGTGAGGCCACGGTCGAGCCGCAGCCTGCGAAGGACATCCCCGGGTGTTTTGCATTGCACGAACTTCACCTCCCACTTATTAGTGTGAAATTATTTCGCTATTATTTGTAAAAGGATTGGCAGATCTCCCAGGGGAAGTTCAAGGAAGCCTGCCGGTTTATTTACCATTGAGTACCCCGATTCGCACTGTATACCGGGCGATTCCCTTTCCAGGTTATCGGTTTACATTTCCCCATTCCTGTGTTAGAAATAGCGGGATATGGGGATTATATCCCCTTAATAAGCCGGATTATAACCCCCATACTTACATCAAAAGACATGGGGGATTCTCAATATGATTGTGTTTAACCGCTTGTGGAACATCATGGAAAAACAAGGCGTTTCCACCTATCAGCTGAGAGAGAAATGCGGCATCGACAGCAAAACCATCCGGCGGCTGCGGGCCAATGAGAATATCGAAACAAAAACACTGGACAAACTGTGCCGCATATTATCGTGCCGTTTAGAGGACATTGCGGAATACATAGCAGACAAGCCCGGCCAATAGCGTCCGCAAGACTGCAAATTTTTTACATATGGGGACTATATCCCCTTATTAATAAAGATTATAACCCCCATACTGATGAAAGTCAATATGGGGAGTTGCTTTTATGATCACATTTGAACGGCTGTGGGTTACCATGGAAAAAAGAGGGATATCTACCTACCAGTTGAGGGAACGGTGCGGCATAGATAGCAAGACGATCCGCCGCTTGCGGGCCAACGAAAATATCGAGACAAAGACGCTGGATAAGCTGTGCGCCGCACTGTCCTGCCGCCTGGAAGATATTGCGGAGTATAAACCAGATCTATAATTTCACGAAGGCAGTACGCTATAATGTGGCGATGCTTTTCTGGATCATATGGGACACAGGAAAAACCAGGGGCTCCATGGAGGAAGCCCCTGATTTTTTATGCCCTATCCCATTTTCCTTGATTTTCCCGAAACTCCTGGATTTCGTGCTCAAGTGCCGGCCTTATATCTGGCTTGCCGCAATCGGGACAAGATTCTATTTTTCCAACC
The DNA here is from genome assembly GCA_900543305.1 of uncultured Oscillospiraceae bacterium. GTDB lineage: Bacteria > Bacillota > Clostridia > Oscillospirales > Acutalibacteraceae > Acutalibacter. The sequence goes on along the minus strand of UQQZ01000098.1, from coordinate 4,331 downwards.
CGGCTGAACGTAAACCCGCAATTCTTGCAGTGATAGATTTCCATTGCCCATTCCCTCCTGACAGGCGGCTATTGTATCACAATACCGCTGAAAAATCAATTCGCAGCCTTTCCCACCAGCTCCGGCTGTTCCTGGTGAAGCATCTCCAGCGCGGCGGCGGTATTCATCAGCCAGGGGCGCACCTGAGCGTGGGAGAGTAACACAGGCATCCGGTTATGCACCGCAGCCACCGCCTGGTTCGGCTGTGTGGTGAGGATGGTGTACCGGCGCTTCCCTTCCACCATTTCGTACAGACCAGCCAAATACACCACCGTGGAATCCTCGTATTGAAACAAGAACTTTTCCTTGGCCTTATTCCACTCGTAAAACCCCGTGGTGGGTACCACACACCGGGAGGTGAGCAGCGGCTTCCGAAACGTGGGCCTTTCCTCCGCCGTCTCCGAACGGGCGTTGATTAAAAGGCCCTTGCCATGCGGCCCAGGGAATCCCCAAATGGCGGTGCGAACCACTACCTTGTCCTGATTCGCTATCAAAATCGGCGCCCGGTCAGAGGGGAACACCTCTCCCAGCTTTAGCTGTCCGTTGACCTGCCGCTGGGCAATGTCAATGATTTGCCGGATCTCCTCCGCCTGCTCCCCTGTGTACAACATGTATCTTCCGCACATGGCTGCCGCCTCCTTTGAGATACAGTATAGGCGATTTTCGGAAAAAATCCAACTATGCCTTCATCTCCACAAACCATCGCCCGCTAGCCTCATAGAGCATGGTTTCCTTTCCTTTGATTTTCACCACATACCGCCGGGACAGCTCCCCCGTGGTGTGGACCTTGCCAGGAGCCGCCTCCCGGCTGTCCTCGATCTCATACACCGGGCCGGTAGCCAGGACAATTTTCTGGGGCCTAACGCTGCCGTCAATGTAGTGGGTGGCTACCACTTCCACATACTGCTTGCGGCGGGCTTGTTCCATCACGCTGTCTCAACTCCCTCCTGCCCCTGCAACGCCAGGGCGTGGATGTTGCTAAAGGGGATTGTGCTCCCCTCCAACACCAAGAGCTGTTCCACATCGTCCACCTTTTTCACCGCACCGGAGAATACGGTGTACTCCCCCAGCAGCTGCCCGTCCAGGGACTTTACCGGCTGGAAATAGGTGACGGCGACCCAATCCCCTTTCTCCAATGCGTTAAGCACTTGCCGGTTGGCCTCCTGCTGGTCTGCGGACAGCAGCACTTGGGGCACCAGGAGCCTGTCCTGTTCCGTAGTGAGGATTTCAATATCAAAGCCCCGCAGGGCAGAAAAAGGGGTAAAGAGCTTGGCCCGGTTCTCCACGCTCATTTTGGGATGCTTGGAGACAGGCCGGGAACAATGCAAAATGTCCTGATAGGCTGCAATAGTGACGCTCATTTTCTGTGCCCTCCAATCTGTTCGTTGCGCTCTATGGTTGTGCCGGCCTCCAGCAAATCCATGCCCTTTACAAGGGAGTTCTTCCCAAAGCGCTTGTGCAGCGAGATGGCTGCTCTCATGAGAGAAATCTCCCGTTCATCATCCCGCTGGCTGGAAAAGAAACTCAGCTGGGGCGGCACCTCTGCCGCCGGGGACAGCCGGATGGCGGCAACGCTCATGCGGCGCACCTCTAATTCTTTATCTACTATCTTGTCATACAACTTGAGCACGGCTTCCGTAATGCGGGACAGAGACGCCGTTGGCCCGCCCAGCTTCCCCGTGCCATGGACGGAGGGCGGCACCTTCCTGCCGTAGTAGTTGACCTTCACCGGGCCATGGTAGGCAGAGAGCTGCTCCCCGCTCAAAACCTGGTACCCCACATAGAGGGTGACGCCCTCGGCAACGTAGCCCTGCTCCACCAGGCCCGGCACCACCTGCTCGGTCATCTCTTTGACCGCCAAGCGTCCCTCCTCCCAGGAGTAGGCCCTGGGCAGCACTTGGCCATTCGCCAGGGATTTAGTGGCGGGCTTATACTTCTTGATTTCCGCCATGCCGCAGTTCTCCATGCCCCAGGCGTGGTCAATGAGGATTTCCGCGTCCACGCCAAACTCCCGGAACAGGGTGTCCTCGGCGGTCAGGCTGAGCCGGGCCAAATCCCCCATGGTGTGGATGCCCATGCGGGCCAGGCGAGCGGCAATGCCGGGGCCGATTTGCCAAAAATCCGTGAGAGGTTCATGCGTCCAGAGCTTTTCCCGAAAGGACTGCTCGTCCAACTCCGCCACCCGGACACCGTCCTTGTCGGCGGGCAGTTTTTTGGCAGTAATGTCCATGGCGATTTTCGCCAGATACAGGTTGGTGCCGATGCCCCCGGTAGCGGTGATCCCCACCGTGGCCAGCACGTCCCGGATCATGGTGGTGACCAGCTCATGGGCGGTCATGTTGTAGAGATGCAGGTAAGGCGTCAAGTCCATGAAGCTCTCGTCAATGGAGTAGACAAGAATATCACTTGCAGAGAGGTACTTCAGGTAGATGCCATAAATCTGCGAGGAAACCTCCAGGTACCGGGCCATCCGGGGCATAGCGGTGATGTAATCCACCGTCTTTCCCGTCAGATTCTTTATTTCCGCCAGCCGCTGTTTCACTTCAAAGAGCCGGGGGCGGCTGGGGACGCCCAGGGCCTTCAGAGAGGGGCTTACCGCCAGACAGATAGTGCCGTCACTGCGGCTCTCATCCGCCACAACCAAATTGGTGGCGAGAGGGTCCAGGCCACGGTCTACGCATTCCACACTCGCATAATAGCTTTTTGAGTCGATACAGGCAAACTGCTTTCTCTGACCGTCCATGGAACCCCTCCCTCATCGCGATAAATCGAATGTGTATTCATCGCTCTTTTGAGGATATTATAGAACAACCGTTCGATAAATGCAAGACCCAAGATATGGGGCTTACCCAATTGGGGTGTAACCATCCAGCAGGGCCAGCTTGCCACTCTCTTGGCGTTCCGCTATAATAGCGGTAGGAAATACAGGATAGCTGAAAGGATGTTGGCCGTGCGAAAGACAGGCGATGAGGCGATCACATACCAGGACAAGGACACTGGCTTACACCTGCGGGATTTCTGGAGCTGGGGTTATTCCGACCTGCTGGACAACACCCTGCGGGGCAGCTTTTCGGAATTTATCGTGGCGGCGGCATTGGGGATTGACCTGTCGGAACCACGGGTGAACTGGGAACCCTGGGATTTGACATGGAACAGCCCCCAGGGGGACATCCACATTGAGGTGAAAAGCGCTTCCTACTTGCAGACATGGGCGCAGAAGCGCCCCTCTGCCATTCGGTTCAGCATCCGTCCGGCTGTGCGGTGGTCGGAGTCCAACGGCTATGCCGGGGAACAGCGCCGGCAGTCCGATGTGTATGTGTTCTGCGTGTTCACGGAGAAAGACCCTTCCAGGGCAGACCCCATGAAACTGGAGAGTTGGGAGTTTTACGTCCTTCCCACCAAGGTGCTGGATGAGCGGTGTGAAGGGCAGAAAACCATCAGCCTGGGCGCACTGCTTCGGCTGCACCCGGAGAAAGCGAATTTTGCGGAACTAAAGGCGGCTGTGCTGCGAAGTGCGGCTGCACTAAAAAATAAAAGGAGGCGTTATCGTGTTCGATGAAGCATTACAACGGGAAGAAGAACAAGAGGTATTTAACCGGCTGGTGGAGTTGACAGAGCGGGGGAAAATCCATTGGGAATGCGAGGAATACATCCCTATTTCTTTCATGGACAAAGACACGCTGGACGGGCAGCCCGCTTACCTGAGCCAGATGTTCACCCTCACCTTACAGGCGCAGGATATTTCCTATGAATTGGAAATGGACGAGTACCTCACCGTCCCCGAAGGGAAAGGGGATCTCTCGCTGAAACTGACCCGCCCCACGTCTGATGACTTTCTGCAGCTGGAGATGGCTCTTTCCTTTGACAGTGCCTACGACAGCTACTCTCCCGGCCAACTGGGTGAAGCCTACAAGGACGACCCCATTATGCGGATTGCGGAAGTTATCGTGCAAGACATGGCAGGCCGGGAGGCGGTTTTGGAAACCTTTGCGTGGGCAAGATACATCAACGAAGTCGGGATCAGCAAGAAGCTGCTCAACCACCCTTTAACTAAGCTGGGTGAGAAGCTGTTCCAGGAGCGGCGGGTGCTGGATTTTCACCGCATCCTGTTTGACCTTTCCTACCGCCAATCGCTGATGGCGGAATAAATGCTGCGGATTAGCCACACAGTTTTCACAAGCCCCTGGCAGTTGCCAGGGGCTTTCGCCTTACAAAAGGAACCATCCACTTCATATAGGGCAATACCGCACAGAAAAGTAGGCGCGATACTGCCAGAAGTGATATAATAAGAC
>UQQZ01000097.1 GCA_900543305.1 uncultured Oscillospiraceae bacterium | reverse complement strand
CCGGGCCAAAGTGGTGAAAAACAAGATCGCCCCGCCGTTCCGCACCGCGGAGTTCGACATCATGTACGGCACCGGCATTTCCCGGATGGGCGAATTGCTGGATATTGCCGTGAAACTGGAGATCGTCCAGAAGAGCGGTGCCTGGTTCTCCTACAACGGGGAGCGGATCGGCCAGGGCCGTGACAATTCCAAGGAATTCCTGGCCACCCATCCGGAAATGGCCCAGGAGATCGAGGACAAGGTTCGGGAAAACGTGGACAAGCTTTACGATAAGATCCCCGGCCGGCCGGCGTCTCGAGAGGTAGCCAAGCCCGTGGAGCTGCCTGTGGGGGAAGAGGGCGCTCAGGGAGCGGGAGCTCCGGCAGCCGCTCCTGCCAATAAGGCGGCGGCTAAGAAGAGCATCGACATCACGGTGGATGACGACTGATGGAGCTGACGGCGGCAGAGCCCCGGCGGAAAAGCCTGATCCAGCTGTATCTGGACGGGGAGCAGGGGCCCAAGATTGACCGGGAAGTGTTTCTCCTTTCCCGGCTTCGTCCCGGGGACCAGCTGACGGAAGAGGAGCTTCAGGAACTGGTGGAGCGTTCCGATGCCAGGCGGGCCAAGGAGAAAGCCCTGTATCTGTTGGAACACCGGAGCCACAGCAAGCGGGAGCTGACGGAAAAGATCGCCAGAACCGCCGCGTCCCGAGAGGCGGCCCAGGCGGCGGTGGACCACCTGGAAGAGATCGGCCTGGTGGATGACCGGGCCTTTGGGGAAACCTACGCCCGAGAGCTGTTTCAGCGAAAGGGATACGGTTCTCGCCGGGTCCGTCAGGAGCTGCTGCGCAAGGGCATCAGCGGGGACCTGCTGGAGGAGCTTTTGGACCGGTTCGGGTCCCAAGAGGACGCCGGGGAGAACATCCGCCGGGTGCTGGAAAAACGGTATCCTCTCTGGAAGGAGGACGAAAAAGTCCGCCGCCGGGCTTTGGCCGCCCTCCAGCGGCTGGGCTACGGATACGAGGAAATCCGGGCCGCTTTGGGGGACCTGGAACAAGAAATGGAATAAGGGGAGCCGGTGGGAAACCGGCTCCTTTTTTGCAGGCTGAAAAAGGGGCTGTTCACAGATTTTGGATTGCGCCTTGACAAGGCCTGAGAGAGCCAGTATAATCAAAAAACAGGAAAATATACCGAATCGGTATACTTTCAACAGGTAGGCGCGGAAAGCGCCGGGAAAGGTCGGTCCATTTTGAGCGAAACTATCTTGCGGCTAGAGGGGATCCACAAGAGTTTTGGAGGCGTACCGGTGCTTCAGGGCATCGACCTCCAAGCGGCCCAGGGGGAGTTTATCACCCTGCTGGGGTCTTCGGGCTGCGGCAAAACCACCACCCTGCGGATCATCGCCGGGCTGGAAACCCCGGACCAGGGCCGGGTGCTGCTGGAAGGCCGGGATATGACCCAGGCGGAACCCAATCGCCGGGACGTGAATACGGTATTTCAAAACTACGCCCTGTTCCCCCACATGACGGTGGAACAGAATATCGGTTATGCCCTGAAGATCCGCCGGAGGCCCAAAGGGGAAATCCGGGAGGAAGTGGGCAAAATGCTGGAGCTGGTCCAGCTTTCCGGTTTCGAGAAGCGGAAGCCCTCGGAGCTGTCCGGCGGTCAGAAGCAGCGGGTGGCCATTGCCCGTTCCCTGATCAACCACCCCAAGCTCCTTTTGCTGGACGAGCCTCTGGGCGCGTTGGATTTGCAGCTGCGCCGGCAGATGCAGCAGGAGTTGAAGCGCCTGCAAAAGAAATTGGGCATTACCTTCATCTACATCACCCACGACCAGGAGGAAGCACTGAACATGTCCGACCGGATTGCCGTCATGAAGGACGGCCGGTTTGAGCAGATCGGCACACCCGCCCAGGTGTACGATTTCCCCAAAACCGCTTATGTGGCCCGATTTGTAGGTACGGCCAACATTGTCAAAGGCACCGTGGACCGGGTGGAAGGGGAGCTTGTGACCATGACCCGGCCCGATGGGAAGATTTCCTTCCAAAGCCGGGGCCATGTGTTTGTTCCCGGGGATCCGGTGACCTTGGCGGTGCGGGGTGAACAGGCCCAGGTGGCCCGTAACTCTCCCGGTCCCGGGTTGGAAGGACTGGTGAAGGAAAAGAGCTTTTCCGGCGGGATGCTGCGGATTGCCGTGGAGCTTTCCGGAAAAGAGGAGTTTATTTGCAGCCGTCACGGCATCGATTCCGAACTGGCTCCCGGAGACAGGGTGAAGCTGAGCTGGGAGCCGGACCATGCCTGTCCGGTGGATCTGGAACAGGAGGGGAAGTCATGAAGAAATCCATGTCCTCCCCAAAACGGAAGGGGAACAGAGAAGCCCTGACCCTGGTGCCGCTCTATCTCTTTACCCTGCTGTTTCTCGTAGGGCCCCTGGTGTACATGGTGGTGCTCAGCTTTATGACCCGGGCGGAGACCTGGGGCGTGCTGCCGGAGTTTACCCTGGAAAATTACCGGGACATTGGGGAACCGGTATATTTGGAGACCTTCTGGGAGTCCTTGAAACTGGCGGTGGTGAACACCCTGCTGGTCATTGCCATCGGCTACCCCATGGGCTACTTTATGGCAAAGCTCACCGCCAAGTGGAAGCGGCGGGTCATGCTGCTGCTGATGATCCCCTTCTGGACCAGTTCCCTGATCCGTCTGTACGGGTGGATCATCATTTTCCGGGCAGGGGGAGTCTTTGACCAGATGCTCATGGCCCTTCACCTGACCGACGGCCCCCTGAAGGTGCTGTACACCTACCCGGCCGTGGTGGTGGGCATGGTGTATGCGCTGCTGCCCTTTATGATTTTTGCCGTGTATTCCAGCGCGGAGAAGCTGGATTTCAGTTTGGTGGAGGCGGCCCGGGACCTGGGGGCGTCCCCCTGGAAGGCTTTCCTCACCGTGAGCCTGAAACTGACTTTGCCCGGACTTTTGTCCGGAGTGGTGCTCACCTTTGTGCCCAGCATGGGGCTGTTCTTCATTGCGGACATTCTGGGCGGCAACAAGGTGGTGCTGGTGGGCAACCTGATCCAGACCCAGTTGATGAAGGCCCACAACTGGCCCTTTGCAGCGGCCCTTTCCGTGGTGCTCATGCTGCTGACCACTTTGATCATCTTCCTGTACCGGAAGCTGTCCGGAGTCAAGGACCTGGAAGGATTGGTATAAGGGAGAGCCCAAAAAACAGGCACCAGGGGAGAAATCCCCGGAAAGGCCTGGCTGTGAGAAAAAAGATTCGGGGAGAAAGAAGGAACGCTGATGAAAAACCGCACAAAATTGCCCAACCTCTATTTGGGGCTTGTGCTGGCGCTGATGTATGTGCCCATCCTGCTGGTGATCCTCTATTCCTTCAACGAGAGCAAGATTAGCTCCGTGTGGGCAGGGTTTTCCCTGAAGTGGTACGGGGAGCTGTTTCAGGATGAGGCGCTGTTTGAGGCATTGTGGAATTCCATTGTACTGGGAGTTCTGAGCAGTTTGTCCGCCGGGGTGATCGGCACTTTGGGGGCCTACGGCATGAGCCGGGTCCATGTGCCTCTCCAGGGAGCGGTGGAGTACATTTCCACTTTTCCCATCATGATCCCGGAGATCATCCTGGGCATGGTGTTTATGGCCTTCTTTTCCCTGATCGGCCTGCCCTTCGGCATGGGGACCCTGGTCATCGCCCACACGGCCTTCTGCATTCCCTATGTGTTTATGCTGGTGAAGGCCCGGCTGGTAGGCATGGACAAGAGTCTGGCCGAGGCTGCCCTGGATCTGGGTGCCTCCCGGATCCGAGTATTTTTCGACATCACCCTGCCGCTGGTGTTTCCCGCCATTCTGTCGGGGATGCTGTTGTCCTTTGCCATGAGTATGGATGACGTGATCATCAGCGTTTTTGTCACCGGGGTGGATACCAACACCCTGCCGGTGAAAATCTATACCCAGTTGAAGACGGGGGTCACCCCCAAGATCAACGCCCTTTGCACGTTGTTGTTTGTGGCGACCCTGCTCCTGTGCGGCTTGGCCGCGTTCCTGGGCAGGACGCCTAAAAAAAGAGATTCAGGAAAGGACGTGACCGAAACATGAAAAAAATCCTCGCCGCAGTTCTGGCAGTGACGCTGCTGGTGGCATCCCTGGCGGGATGCAGCTCCTCTCAGGGGGACAAGGGGGAACTGGTGCTCTACACCTGGGAGGGAATGTTCCCTCAGGAGGTGCTGGACGGTTTTACCGAGAAGACGGGCATCCAGATCAACTACGCCAACTTTGACTACGACGAAACCATGCTGGCCAAGCTGGAAGCCGCCAAGGGAGGCGACTACGACCTGGTCATCGCCGACGACTACATCATCGAGACGGTGATCGCCGAAGGCCTGGCCCAGAAGCTGGATACAGAAAAATTGGAAAATTACGGCAACATCAATCCCGTGTATCAGGGGCAGTTTTTCGATCCCCAGGATGAGTACACGGTGCCCTACGGAGCCGGGGTGCAGACCATTGTCTATGATCCTTCCCTGGTAGATGTGGAGATTCAGGGCTACGCGGACCTGTGGGACGAGAGCCTTCGGGACAATGTGGGCATCATCAACAGCTACCGGGTCATCGATGGCATGGCTCTGAAGGTGCTGGGAGAAAGCTACAACACCGAGGACATCGCCACCATCGAGGCGGCCGGGGACAAGCTGCTGGAGCTGGCCCCCAACATCCGGCTGATCAAGGACGACAACACCCAGGATGACCTGCTTTCGGGAGAGGTAGGGGCAGCGGTGCTGTACACCTCCCAGGTGACCATGGCCAAAATGGCCAACCCGGATTTGAAGGTGGTGTTCCCCAAGGAGGGCATCGGCTTTGGAATCATGGGCCAGTTCATCCCCTCGGACGCTCCCAACCCGGATGCGGCCTACGCCTTTATGGACTATATTCTGGATCCGGAAATTGCCGCCCAGTGTTTCAAGTATTTGGGCTACTACTGCACCAATCTGGCAGCAGAGGAATATATTTCTGAGGAGTATCGGGATTTCCTGACGCTGCCTTCGGACATCGACATGGAGAACATGGAGATGATCGAAAACATCTCCGCCGAAGCCGTGGAAACCCACAACCGGGTGTTCACGGAATTCACCGCCGCCTGCGGTTAACGGAGAAAAAGGGGCTGCTGCCTTGAAAGAGCACCCCCAAAAACCGAACAGAGGGGAAGAAGCGGAAACGTTTTCTTCCCATGCTGGATGCTTCCCGGAACAAACCGGGAGGCATCCTTTTTTCTTCTTACTGTGGGGGAAAAGGTGCCCCAGGCAGGTGGAAAGGAAAAATTGAAAGTTGTTTCACAAATACCGCCTTGCGCCAAACCAGGTTCCGGGGTAAGATAGGAGCATTACAAGAGTGTCAGGAGGAGTTTTCCATGCTGTATCAAGATGCTGCCAGATCCCCTCGGGAGCGGGCGGAAGATTTGCTTTCCCGGATGACCCTTCGGGAAAAGGTGGGACAAGTCAACCAGCGGCTGTACGGGTTCGCCGCCTATACCCGGGAAGGGGGCGAGATCCGGCTTTCCACAGAATTCCGGGAGGAAGTGGAAAAGTACGGAGGCCTGGGGGTGCTTTACGGCCTGTACCGGGCGGATCCCTGGTCCCAGAAGGATTTTTCCAACGGCCTGTGGGGTATCCACATGAAGCGGGCCTATAATCTGGCCCAGAAGTATGTGCTGGACCATTCCCGACTGGGAATCCCCATGCTCATGAGCACCGAATGTCCCCACGGCCATCAGGCCCTGGACGGGTATCTTCTGCCGGTGAACCTGGGCGTGGGCGCCGCCTGGAATCCGGAGCTTACCCGGGAAGCCTATCAGGTCTGCGGCCGTCAGCTGAAGGAGTTGGGGGTGGACTACGCCCTGATCTCCATGCTGGACGTGCTTCGGGATCCCCGGTGGGGCCGCAGCGAGGAGTGCTACTCCGAGGACCCCTATCTCTGCGCCACCTTGGCCAAGGCGGCGGTGACCGGATGCCAGGAGGAAGGGGTGCCCGTGGTGGCCAAGCATTTCTGCGCCCAAGGGGAGACCACCGGAGGCGTCAACGCCAGCGCCGCCCGGATCGGGCCCCGGGAGCTGCGGGAAATTCATCTGCCCCCCATGAAGGCCTGTTGTGAGGCAGGTGTGGAAGGGGTCATGGCCGCCTACAACGAAATCGACGGCGTCTACTGCCACGCCAACGAAACCCTCTTGAAGCATGTGCTCCGGGAGGAATTGGGCTTTACCGGTGCCGTCATGGCCGACGGTACCGCCATTGACCGGCTGGACAACCTGACAGGGTCCTCCGCCGCCTCCGGGGCTTTGGCTTTGCAGTCTGGGGTGGACATCAGCCTGTGGGACCAGGGTTTCTCCCATTTGGAGGAAGCGGTGGAACAGGGCCTGGTGGCAGAAGAGGAGCTGGACCGAGCCGTGCTCCGGGTGCTGGAGCTGAAATTCCGTCAGGGGCTTTTTGAGCATCCTTACCTGCCGGAAGAAGAGCCGGAAGTCTTCTCCGGAGAACAGTATCCCCAGAGTCTGGAGCTGGCCCGCCAGGGGGCGGTGCTGCTGAAAAACAGCCAGGGGATTTTGCCTCTGGCGGCTCAGGGAAAGAAGATTGCCCTGATCGGCCCCAACGCCCACAGCATTTACAACCAGCTGGGAGACTACACGCCCCAGCTGCGGGAAGGGGAAGGCATCACTTTGCTCCAGGGCCTGGAACAAGAGCTGGGAGCAGGATCCGTGGCCTATGCCCCCGGCTGTCCCGTCTGCGGGGACGACACCTCCGGCATTGCCCCGGCGGTGAAGCTGGCCCAGGAAAGCGACCTGGTGATCCTGGCGGTGGGAGGTTCCTCCAGCCGGTTCGCAGGCGCCCGGTTTGACATCAATGGAGCCGCCATCATGGACGGGGAAGTCCAGATGGACTGCGGCGAAGGGGTGGACTGCTCCACCCTGACTCTCCCCGGTGTCCAGGAGGAGCTGTGCCGGGCGGTGCTGCAAACGGGCAAGCCTGTGGTGGCGGTGGTCATTGCCGGCCGTCCCTACGCCATTCCCCAGCTGTGCCAAGAAGCCCAGGCGGTGGTCTACTCCTTCTATCCCGGCCCCTGGGGCGGCCAGGCTCTGGCGGAGATCCTGCTGGGGAAGGTCTGCCCCTCGGGACGGCTTCCCGCCTCTTTGCCCCGGAGCGTGGGACAGCTGCCCTGCTACTACAATCCCAAGTCCTCCTATGTGCCCATGAAGTACCGGGATCAGCAGGATACCGCCCTGTATCCCTTCGGATTCGGCCTGTCCTACACCACGTTTGCTGCACAGCAGGTGCGCTTCCCTGCGAAAATCTCCCTGGAGGAGCTCCGGGCCGGAAAACGGGCACAGGTGACCTTTACCCTGAAAAACACCGGAGACCGGGATGGTTACGGGGTGCCTCAGCTCTTTATCCACGACGTGCAGGCCACCACCGTGCGCCGGGTTCGAGAGCTGAAAGCCTACCACAAGGTGTTCCTGAAAGCCGGAGAGGAAAAGGAATGCACCCTTTCCCTGGGGTGGCAGGAGCTGGGCCTGTGGAACCTGGCCATGGAGTTCACCCCCGAGCCGGGAGATGTGGAGCTGTTCCTGGAAGAGGGCGGAACCTCCCTGGCTCAGGGAGTCCTGAAGATTACAGCCTGATTCACGTAAACCCATACAAAAAGCGTGTCTTTCCCCCGAGAGGGAAGGGCACGCTTTTCTGTTTCAGGAAAGGTGAGAGGGAATCCTGCCGGAAACCACCCGAGGCAGATTGGCCCAGTCCTTGTGGATTTCCAGGCCGGTGACCCCTGCCCGGGCAAAGAGTTGGGAAACGGATTCCCCTTGGGTTTCCCCGATCTCCACCGCAACCAGGCCGCCGGGCTTTACCTTGGGCAGCCACAACTGGGCGATTGCCCGGTAAAAGACCAGGCCGTCGGCTCCCCCATCCAGGGCCAGGGAGGGCTCGTTTTGAACCTCCGGCTGGAGGGTGGAAAGCTCCCCGGTTTCGATATAGGGGGGATTGGAGGCGAGAAAATCCAGGCTTCCCGGGGCAAATTCTCCCGCCAGCTCAGGAGAGAGCACATCTCCCCTCCGGGTCTTCACCCGGCCCTCCCCATAGCGCCGGAGGTTTTCCTCCAGGTAGGGAAAGGCCTCCTGGGAAAGCTCCACGCAGGAAAGAGCGCTTTCCGGCAGCAGGGTCAAAAGCCCCAGGGCCACGGCCCCCGTGCCGGCGCAAAGGTCCAGTCCTCGGGGGTGGGAAATCCCCTCAAGCTCCTGGGCCAAAGTTTCCACCAGGACGGCGGTGTCCTCCCGGGGCACCAGCACCCCTTCCCCCAGGGTCAGGGTCAGCCCCATAAATTCCCATTCCCCCAAAATGTATTGCAGGGGCCGGCGGGCTTCCCGTTCTTGCAGGGCCTGCAAAAAGGCTGTCTCGTTCT
>UQQZ01000096.1 GCA_900543305.1 uncultured Oscillospiraceae bacterium | reverse complement strand
AAGTGCTGGGCCGGCTGTTGGAGCCCATCACCCGACACCTGTTTCGTCTTCCCACCTGCTGCGGCCCTGCCTTGGTTTTGGGATTTCTGGGCGGATATCCTGCCGGAGCCCGGTGTGTTTCCCTTTTACTGGAAGAGGGAAAAATCACCAAAGCCCAAGGGGGAAGGATGCTTCTGTTCTGCATCAACCCCGGCCCCGCTTTTGTGGTCACCTTTCTGGGCTATGGCCTTTTGGGAAGCTTGCGGGTAGGATGGCTGCTGTTTATTGCTGCGACAGTTGCCGGATTGGCCTTGGGAATTCTTTCCGGTCTGGGGAAGCCGTTGCCCGAAAAAGGATCCTTCTCTGGAACCCCTGGCTCCAGTCCATTGACAGCGGCTGTATCTGACGCTTCCAGCGCTGTGGTGAAAATGTGCGGCTGTATTTTGCTGTTCTCCGGCATTTCCGCCCTTCTCCACAGCTGTGGCGTTTTCCAAAAGGCGGTTTCTCTCCTTTCCGCCACCGGACTTCTTACCCAAACGGAAGCTGCCGTAAGCCTGTCGTTTCTCTTGGAAATTACAGGGGGCACCGGGGATGCGGCCCGGTTGGGAGCGGCACCTGGATTCTACGCGTTTGGGCTGGGATTTGCCGGACTCTGCGTCCACTTGCAGGTCTTTGCCTTCTTTCGGGAATTTCCTGGCAACCGTGTCACTTTCTTCCTGTTCCGACTGTTTCACGGAGGTTTGGCAGCTGTTGTCTTTCTGCTGCTGCAAAGGACCCTGCCTTCTCCCAGCTTGCCTGCCTGGGCCGCTTCCGCAGCACCTTTGGCATGGGGTGGCACTGCATCCACGCTGGCGGGAGGACTTTCCCTTTTGCTGATGTGTCTAGCCTTCTTGGTGCTGTCCCGACAGAATCCCTCCTTGCCCCAGACAAACGGGTATGGTATAATGAGAAAAACTCAACCATCGGCTAAAAAGTCGTAAAAAGGGGATTGTGTCATGGGTTGGTTCCGGAAAAAGAAAAATCCCCCGCTGTTCGGGGGAAATATCGATCCTTGCTGCGCTTACTGTCAGCACAACGGAGGCAAGGACGGGGAAGTGGTCTGCGCCCTACAGCGCAAGCCCGAGGGGGAAGCCTGCAAAAAGTACCAGTACGACCCCCTGCGTCGGGAGCCCCGGGTGGCCCCCTCTTTGCACACTTCCCAATTTAAACCGGAAGATTTTCAGCTGTAAAGATATCGAATATCTCATCATACAAAAACCGGCACCTTTTTTTCGAGGGTAAAATGCTCTCAAAAGATGCCGGTATTTTTATGCTTGTTTGGGCGAAGCGGAGATGGAAAGCCTTGCCCGTAGGGCCTTGGTGGGAATTCCCTGAGCCGTAAACCGCACTTCGTGTTCGGTGAGAATGTTGTCAGGATCCTGTTCCCCGTGAAGATCCCGGGTATCGAAAAAGATCTCGAACCCTGCTTCCTGGAAATACCGCTTGGAAGCCAGATACAGGTCGTCATTGTCGGTCTTAAACCAGATCTCTCCCCCTTCTGCCAAAAGGGGACGATAGGTGAGCAACTGGCGGGTATGGGTCAAGCGCCGCTTGTGGTGCCGGGCAGTAGGCCAGGGATTGCAGAAATTGATGTAAATCCGGTCCACCTTTTCCTCCGGATCGAACAACTGCCCCAACCGTTCAATATTGTAAGCGCACAAGGCCACGTTGTCCGGTTCCCGCTCCCCAAAGGTCTCCACAATCTGTCTCCGACCCACTCCCAGAATATCGAAGCTGATATCGATTCCCAGATAATTGACTTGGGGATTTTCGTGGGCCACTTCGGCCAGGAAAACACATTTGCCACAGCCTAAATCCAAGTGAAGAGGCCGTTTTTCTCCAAATACCTCTGCCCAATGTCCTTTTTGCTTTTCTGGCTCCTGAATAAAATAGGGGCAGGCGGCAAGCTCCGGCCGGGCCCATGTCTTCTTTCGGATTCTCATGGCTTTCTCTCCTAGGGTCTATTTTGCGTTTTAGGGAAACCTCCCCTTCAAACGCGCTCTTGCTATTATACCTGGCACCGATCAGGAAATCAAGCAGAGTCATTGAATCCGGCGGAATTCCGTAGTAAAATAACTTCGAAAGGGGAAATGGATCATGAAAAAATGGGCCTTAGCCCTGGAAGGCGGCTCCCTGCGCTGCATGTTTACCGCAGGCGCCGTGGACGTGATGATGGAACGAGGGATCCTATTCGATGGGGTATTCGGCGTTTCTGCCGGCGCTCTCACCGGGGTCAACTATGTCTCCGGCCAGATCGGCCGTACCGCCCAAGTCAACCTGGATTATGTCAATGACAAACGGTATTTGGGTCTGGGAAATCTGATTCTCCATAAAAGCATTTTCAATTTTGACTTTTTGTTTGGAGAAATCTCCGACACATTGATTCCCTTGGACCGGGAAGCCTTTGCCAAATCTCCCTGCGCTTTCACGGCCATTGCCACCAATTGTCAGACCGGTCTACCGGTTTTCGCGGAAAAACATTCCTGCACGGATATCTACGCCGCAATCCGAGCCAGTGCCAGCATGCCGTTGCTTTCCCCCATGGTGATGGTGGAAGGACAGCCCTGTTTGGACGGGGGTGTCTCCCTCTCTATTCCCTACCAGAAGCCCTTGGACGAGGGTTACGAAAAAGTGGTGGTCATCACCACCCGGGAACACGGGTTCCGAAAGCCCCAGGTCACCCGCCCCATTGCCCGCTTGTACGCCCGGCGGTACCGAAAATATCCTAATCTCATCCAGCAGCTCCTGGCAACCCCTCGCCGGTATGCCCAGGAATTGGAGGAATTGGACCGGCTGGAAGCCCAGGGAAAGCTCTATGTAATCCGGCCGCCCAAACCAGTCACCGTGTCCCGAACGGAAAAAGATGTGAAGAAGCTGCGGGCCCTCTACGTGGAGGGGCGTCAAACCTGTCAGTCACAGCTGGACCAGCTGTTCCACTATTTAAACGGCTAACCCAAAGGTCTTCTTCAAAATACTTTTCCCGGCTCCCCAGCACGAAGAAAGGCCATCCTGACGTTCAGGATGGCCTTTCTTCTTTGAGAGAAGGGACAGCTTACTTTCCCAAAAACTTCCGTCCCACAAAGGCCAGCAGCACAAAGGGGACCAGCAGCAGCTCCACCAAGAAGATGACCTCAATGCGCAGGGACACACCCCAAGCTGCCAGCATAACGCAAAGTTCCAGGGTAAGGGCTATTACCGCCAGCATCAGGGGCAGCAATCGCTCAAATCCGGAAAGAGTGGAGCCCACCCCGGGAAATTTCTTCAGACTCTCCTGGATCCACCAATGAAATAACACCGTCACCACCAGCTGAATCAGGGGAATCGCAAAGAGTCCCCCTTTCGGCATGGTGGAAGATACCTGGCCATCGGTCCATTGGGCCGGTATGCTCTCCGGCAAAAAGGGAAAAGCGATCAACGCCCCCAACAGGCCCAAAGCTCCCAGGGCCAGCTCAAGCCAATAGCTTTTGAAAAAAGATTTCATACGCCTTTCCTTACAACAAAACGATCCCGGCCTCTTTGCAAAGGCGCTTGGTTTCCTCATCCCACAGAGAAGATTGGACTTCCCCGATATGGGCTTTTCCCAACAAAAGCATGCACAGCCGGCTTTGGCCGATACCACCGCCGATGGTGAGAGGCAGTTCCCCGTTCAGGAGCATTTTGTGGAAGGGCAGGTTCCGCCGGGCGTCACATCCGGATTCCGTCAACTGCCGGTCTAGACTCTCAGGGTCAACTCGGATTCCCATGCTGCTGATTTCCAAAGCCAGGCCCAAGGGCTCGTGCCAGAACAGGAGATCCCCGTTAAGGGCCCAGTCATCATAGTCGGGAGCCCGGCCGTCGTGAGGCTTGCCGCTTTTCAGTTTCCCACCGATTTGCTGAATGAACACCGTGCCGTATTCCTTGACAATGGCGTTTTCCCGCTCCTTGGGCGAAAGCTCCGGCCATCGGTCTTCCAGCGCCTGGGATGTGATAAAGGTCACTTCCCGGCAAAGCTCTGTCTCCAGGTTGGAAAATTGCCATTTCAGCTCGTCCAGAGTCCCGCAAATGGCGCTGACAATCCGGCGAACCGTCTCTTTCAGGTACTCTTCATTCCGGGTGCTCTCGTCGATCACCTTTTCCCAGTCCCACTGGTCCACATAGATGGAGTGGAGATTATCCAGTTCCTCGTCCCGGCGGATAGCGTTCATGTCCGTCACCAGACCATTGCCTACGAAAAAGTTGTAGTCATGCAGGGCCAAACGCTTCCATTTTGCCAGAGAATGAACCACCTGGGCTTCTTTTCCCACAGCTGGGATATCAAAGCTCACCGGACGCTCCACCCCGTTCAGGTCATCATTGAGGCCAGTGGCAGGATCTACAAACAAGGGCGCAGTGACGCGCTTTAAATGAAGCGCCGCACAGAGTTTTACAAGAAAAATATTTTTGATCAACCCGATGGCCTTTTGGGTCTCATACAGACCCAGAGCAGGCTGGTAGTTCTCCGGTAAAATAGTCATATCGGTTCCCCCTTCTTTCAAACTGCCCTTTATTATACCAGGAATTTCCGGGGATGAAAAGGGATTTCTGCAAGAACATGTGAGCAAACATGCAAAAAGGGCAAGCTCTCAAGCCCGCCCTTTTCCGTGCAATCCAATTTTAAGATTTTTTCTGGGAACTGATCTTGGTCAATCCATAGACCAGCAAAGCAATGATCACAATCACCACAAAGATGCCCAGCATCCCTTTGCCCATGATCCCCAGAGCTTCCATCATATTTGTCATCACTTCAGGATTCACTCTATTTACTCCTTCCTGTGCGCTTCAACGCTCGTTTCTCGCAAAAGACTGCAAACTTTCAGTCTCCGTCTTCTCTTACATAAAGAAACCCAGTACAATGCCGCCGGCCACTGCGGAAGCGATCTGACCGGAAACATTGGCGCCAACAGCGTGCATCAGCAGATGGTTCTGGTTGTTCTCCGCAATGCCCATCTTTTCCACCACACGGGCAGACATGGGGAAGGCGGAGATGCCAGCGGCACCTACCATGGGGTTGATCTTCGTACGGCTGAAGATGTTGAGGATCTTGGCAAAGACCACGCCGGCAACCGTATCAAACACGAAGGCAAACAGGCCAAGAGCCATGATCATGATGGTCTGCAAGGTGACAAACTGATCTGCCCGCATGGAGAAGGAAATGGTGATGCCCAAGAGCAAGGTCACCAAATTGGCCAGATCGTTCTGAGCGGTTTCAGACAGACGATTGAGCACACCGCATTCCCGGATCAGGTTGCCGAACATGAGAAACCCTACCAGAGAAACAGAGGCGGGAGCTACCAGACCAGCCACAAAAGTTACCATAATGGGGAACAGGATCCGGGTGGTCTTGGTCACCGCATTGGGACGGTACTCCATGCGAATGGCCCGTTCTTTCTTGGTGGTCACTGCCTTGATGGCCAAAGGCTGAATGATGGGCACCAATGCCATATAAGAATAAGCCGCCACCGCAATGGGCCCAATATAATTGGACTTGAGCACCTGGGACACCAGAATGGAAGTGGGACCGTCCGCCGCGCCGATGATACCGATAGACGCAGCGTCCCGAATGTCGAAGCCCAACACAGCTGCCAGGAAAATGGTCAGGAAAATACCAAACTGGGCCGCAGCGCCGAACAGGAACATTTTCGGGTTGGACAGCAGGGGACCAAAGTCGATCATGGCGCCGATGCCGATGAACAGCAGCAGGGGGAATGCCTCGGAAGCCTCAATCCCCACTTCAAAGAGCCATTGGATAATCCCGTGGGTTTCGCCTACTCCTTCCATCACCTGGTTGAGCACACCGGAGGTGGGGAGGTTTACCAGGATTGCGCCAAAACCCATAGGCAGCAACAAGGCAGGTTCGTAATCTTTCTTGATGGCCAGCCAGATGAGGAGTGCCCCCACCACATACATGACCACCTGTTGCCAGGTAATCGATAACAGACCTTCCCATAAGAATTCCATTGTTTTCTTCATCCTTCCTTGATTTTTATGGGATGCTTTTCCTGAATCAGGGGTATAAAAAAAGACCTATGCCAATGGCACAGGTCTTGTCGTTTCAAGCTAAACCAGAGCACCACGCTCAGAATGTTGACTTAGCTGCATGAGGGTTCATGCCGACTACTCCCCTAGTTCGTTGCTAGTGTACCATGTTTCCCCAAAACTGTCAAGAGTTGCGAGAAACAGGTTTTCCCCTACCGGACCCTTTCAAATCACAGGATTTTTAGAGAATCCTCAACTAATCTTCAGGGAATCTTCACATTTCGGGCGTATCCTGAAACCGTGGTCAGAAAGTGGCCATAGGATTTTGACTATCCTCATCAATATCCTCATTTTTCTCCGTACTTCCTCTTATTATGCAAAAAAGGCCGCCCTCCCCTGGGACGGCTTTTTTTGCGCTCATTTGGGGCAATCTAAAAAAGGAGACTTAAAAAAGGCCCCTTTCTTTCCTTATTTCTGTTCGGGAACGGTGAACTCCGCCAGGATTTCCGGCTTGTATTTCATACTGTCCTTTTCGGTGATCTCCCGAATCACCCGGCAAGGATTCCCTGCAGCAAAAGTCCGGGGCGGAATATCCCGGGTCACCACGCTGCCAGCACCGATCACACAGCCGTCCCCAATGGTGACGCCAGGACAGACCACCACATTGGCCCCCAGCCAGCAGTCATTGCCGATGTGTACAGGCTTGGCGTAGCACAGACGCTTCATGGTGCCATCCGGCGCCTGAAGGGCATTGCGCTCCTCGGGAATCATGGGATGAACCGGGGTCACAATGGTGATGTTGGGCCCAAAATTACACCGGTCTCCAATGGTCACTTCCCCATCGTCCTGAATGGTCAGGTTAAAGTTGCCGAAGAAGTTCTTCCCGATTTTGGTGTGAACCCCATAATGGAAGAAAACCGGCCCCTGAATAAAGCCGTTCTCCCCCATCTCCCCCACCATCTGGGACAGGAGCTCTTTCCGCTTCTCGGTTTCATCCTCATAGGTCTTGTTGTAATCCAAATTCAAGTTGTGGGTACGCAGCTTGATGGCCTTCAACTCCGGATCCCCAGGACAAAATACAATTCCCTTTAAAATTCTCTGTTCTTCTCCCATAAAAAAGCCGCCTCTTTCCCAAGAATTTTGTTTCAGTATAGCACCCTTTCCCTCCCTCCGCAAGGCAGAAAACCCTCCATTGCACTTTTCTTTTTCGTATATTATAATGAACCCCAGGAAAAGGCTCCCTTTTCCATCCACGAAACAGGAGGATGACACTGTGATGAGAACCCGAAGGGCCCGCCCGACCCGGTTGACCCATGCCTTGGTCCGCCGGGCCTTTACTGATCTGCTGAAAGAAAAACCTATTCAGCGCATCACGGTACGGGAAGTTTGTCAGCGGGCCGGGATCAATCGCAGTACCTTTTATGCCCACTACACCGACCTTTACGATCTGCTCCACCAAATGGAGGAAGACATGCTGGCAGACTTTCAACAGGCTCTGGCACCCATCCTGGATCACGGTCCGGAACCTCCCAGCTTTCTCCAGGTCATCACGGAAATCTATCGATGCCTGAAAGAAAACGCCGATGTCTGCACCATCCTTTTGGGGGAATATGGGGACAAGGCCTTCGCTACGCGGCTGCTTTCCCTGGGATGGGAAAGCTGTCTGGCAGCTTATTCCAGCCATCTGTGGGGAGCTACTCCCCGGCAGCTGGAGTATTTCTACGCCTTCGTCAGCAGCGGGCACATTGGGCTCCTCCAGAAATGGCTGGAAGAGGGAATGACCACCTCTGTGGAGGAAATGGCTAAAATGGCCCAGAGCATCATGCTGCACGGAATGGACTTTCTTCAGGGGATCCCTTCAGAAGAGGATCTTCCCCGCTCCGGCACCTCAGGCCATCTCCTCCCCTAAGCATTTTCACTTTTCTTTGAGAAAGGAAGAACACGATGAAATTCTCTGAAATGACCTATACCCGCCCTGATTACCCGGCTGTCTCTCGGGAATTGGAGGGGTTGACACAACGGCTTCAGGCCGGAAAAAATGCTGCAGAGCAGGCCCAAGTGTACCGGGAATATGAAACCCTGCTCTCCCACCTGACCACCCAGACCACTCTGTGCTACATTCGTCACTCTGTGGACACCCGGAACACCTTCTATGAGGAGGAGCAAGCCTACAACGATCAGCAATCTCCTCTGCTGGAGGAAAAGGCTAAAGCCTTCCAAAAAGCCCTGGTAGAATCTCCCTACCGTCAGGAGCTGGAAGAGATCCTGGGAAATCTGCTGTTTCGGAATTTGGAATTGGAAATGCGCAGCTTCTCTCCGGAAATTGTCCCCCTGATGCAGGAGGAAAACCGGCTGACCACCGAATATCAGAAGCTGTACGCCAGCGCCCAGATCCCCTTCCAGGGCAAAACCGTCACCGTGGCCCAGCTGGGGCCCTACAAGGAAAGCACCGACCGTTCTCTCCGTCGGGCGGCCCTGGAAGCGGAAGGGTCCTTCTTTGACCAGAACCGGGAAGAATTTGACCGTCTCTTTGACGAGCTGGTGAAAAATCGTACCGAACAGGCCAAAAAGCTGGGATTGGGAGCAGGGGATTTTTCCTTTAATACAAAAGGGGGCCGATGTGAGACGTGCGAAGGACTGGGCGTTGTTCCAAACAATTTGCTGTTTTTCGCGGATACGGAAATCACATGCCCGGTGTGCGGCGGCAGGCGCTTCGGCGAAAAGGGTTTGTTTGTCCGGGGG
>UQQZ01000095.1 GCA_900543305.1 uncultured Oscillospiraceae bacterium | reverse complement strand
TTGATGGAAGTGAAAGAGCTTTTGCAGGCCCGGGCCAAGGAATTGGGCTGGACCGTCAACGACCGGCAGGGGGAGCAGTTCCAGCGGTATTGGGAGCTGCTGGTGGAGTGGAATGAGAAAATGAATCTCACCGCCATCACCCAGCCGGAGGAAGTGGTGGAGAAACATTTTCTGGACAGCATGACTTTGCTTTCCTGGGGGAAGCTGCGCCAAGGGGCCCGGGTCATCGATGTGGGCACCGGAGCAGGTTTTCCGGGGATTCCCCTGAAGATTATGCGGCCGGATATTGACCTGACCCTGCTGGACGGCACTCAGAAACGACTGAACTTTCTGGGGGTGGTGTGCCGTCAGCTGCACATCTCCAGCACCCGGGTCCACAAGCGGGCGGAAGAAGCCGGCCTGGACAAGACCATGCGGGAGCGGTTTGACCTGGCGGTGGCCAGGGCTGTGGCGCCCATGAACATTCTGGCAGAGTACTGCATGCCTCTCATCAAGATGAAGGGCCACTTTATTGCCATGAAGGGCCCGGGAGGATCGGAAGAGCTCCGGGAGGCAGACCACGCTCTGGAGGTGTTGGGCTCCGGAGAACCGGAAGTGCTCACCTTTACCCTGCCCCAGGCGGGAGAGCGTCAGTTGATCGTCTGTCAGAAACTGCGGTTTACGCCCAAAGGGTATCCCCGTCATGGGGGAACCATCGGGAAACATCCCTTATAAAGGAGGACTTGTACCATGAATCTGATCCTGCGGAAAGCGGAAGAGAAAGACTTGGATGGACTGGACCAGGTGATGCTTGTGATCAGCGACAAGGCCGGGGACCGGGAAACGGTGAAGAAGCTGCTGAAGAAAATCGACGCCGACCCTCAGAAATACCTGCTGGTGGCGGAGGACCGGGACACGGGCACCATTTGCGGCAGCCTGTTGGGCGTGGTCTTTGAGGACATCTGTGACACCTGCCGCCCCATTTTGCTGGTGGAGAACGTGGCAGTGCTGGAACGTTATCAAGGCAAAGGCGTGGGGCGGAGCATGTTTGAAGCCATTGAAGCCTGGGCAAAAGACCAATGGAATTGTCACTATGAGATTTTGGTGTCCGGCCTGAACCGGACCGGGGCCCACAAGTTCTATCACGCCTTGGGGTTCCAGGAGGCAAAAGGATTCAAAAAGTATTTGTAAAAAATATTTGTGTCTCTCGACACCGTACAACAAAAGCCGTGCCCTCCCTTGTGGTAGAATATGCCACGAAAGGAAGGCGCGGCACATGTTTTTTAAGGACAAGCTCAGGCTGACAAAATTGCCGGTGTCGCGGATCCTGCCCAATCCCTCCCAACCCCGAAAGGTATTCCGGGAGGAGGACCTCCAGGCCTTGGCCCAGAGCATCCAGGAAAACGGATTGCTTCAACCGGTGACCGTCCGCCGGGAAAACGGGGCATACTACCTGATCGCCGGAGAACGGCGGTTGAGGGCCTGTAAATTGGCGGGGCTCAAGGAGATTCCCGCCCTGGTGGCCGATTGCCAACCGGAAGACAGCGCCGTACTGGCCTTGCTGGAAAATATCCAGCGCCAGGACCTGCAAATGTTCGAGCAGGCCAACGCCCTTGTCAATTTGCTCCGGGAGTGGCGAATCACCCAGGAAGAGGCCGCCAAACGGTTGGGGATCAGTCAGTCCTACTTGGCAAACAAGCTGCGGCTGCTGAAACTCTCCCCGGAGGAGCAGACGGAGATTTTGGAGTTCAAGCTGACGGAACGTCACGCCAGGGCACTGGTTCGCATCGACGATATCAATGTTCGGCAAAGGATCCTCCGGCAAGTGGGGGAGAAGCATTTGAACGTTTCCCAAACGGAAGAGCTGGTGGCGGCTGCCCTGAAGCCAAAGCGTCAGGGGAAAGGTCCCAAGCGGACCTTTGTGGCCAAGGACATCCGGCTGTTCATCAACACCATCGATCATGCGGTGGATGCCATGAAAACCGCGGGCATTGAAGCCCAGACGGAGAAAAAGGAAACGGAAGAGTACATTGAATGTACCGTGCGGATCCCCAAATTCAACAGAGTACAAGTTTAACCCATTCCCTTATTCATTTCCCACAGGAAAGGCGGCCCAGGGCTTCACACCCGGGGCCGCCTTTTCGTTGCATGTTTCATGTGAAACAATTGGGAAAAAGTTTGGGAAAAGAGGGTGGCGCCCTTTCCTTTCGAGGGCAGTTGTGGTAAAATAGAACCCGACCGCGAAACTAAATGGATAGGGAGGCCAAAAGAGCCCATGGGAAAAATCATAGCTGTGGCAAACCAAAAGGGCGGCGCGGGCAAGACCACCACCGCCGTAAACCTGGCGGCGGCCCTGGGAGACCAGGGAAAAAAAGTGCTGCTGGCGGATACAGACCCCCAGGGCAATTCCACCAGTGGGGTGGGAGTAGACCGGCGTTCCTGTAAGGTGACCGCCTACCAGGTGCTCATCGGCGGCGCCAAAGCCAAAGAGGCACTGGTGCCCACGGAGTTTAAAAACCTGACCTTGCTGCCCTCCAATATGGATCTGGCGGCGGCGGAAATTGAACTGGCCGCCATGGAGAACCGGGAGGCGGTGCTGAAAAACGCCCTGGCGCCCATCCGTGGGGAGTACGACTATGTGCTGATCGATTGCCCGCCTTCTTTGGGGCTGATCACCACCAACGCCCTCACTGCGGCGGACACCATTCTAATTCCCATCCAGTGCGAATATTATGCCTTGGAGGGATTGTCCCAGTTGATGAACACGGTGCGGCGGGTCAAGCGCCAGTATAACGACCTGTTGGACATTGAAGGGGTGCTGCTGACCATGTATGACGGCCGGCTGAACCTGACCCAGCAGGTGGTGGAGGAAGTAAAGCGCTATTTCCCCCGCAAGGTATTTAAAACCGTGATACCCCGGACGGTGCGGTTGTCGGAAGCTCCCGGCTTCGGGCAGCCCGCCCTCTACTATGACCGCTCCTCCCGAGGGGCCAAAGCCTACGGGGAATTGGCGGCGGAACTTTTGAAGAACAACCGGTAAAGGGGGAATATTCATGAAGAAACGGGGACTTGGCAAGGGCTTGGACGCCATTTTTGCCGAGAACGCCGCGGACACCTCGGAAGGGGCAGTCAACGTGCGTATCAGCGAAATTGAGCCCAACCGGGAACAGCCCCGGAAAGAATTTGACAGTGTTGCCCTTTCTGAACTGGCGGATTCCATCTCCCAGCACGGAGTATTGCAGCCGCTGTTGCTGCGTCCCATGCTCACGGGAGGATACCGGATTGTAGCGGGAGAACGCCGCTGGCGTGCCGCCCGGATGGCGGGGCTCACGGAAGTGCCTGCGGTGATCCGGGAGATGACGGACGCCGAGGAAATGCTTTTCGCCCTGATCGAAAACCTGCAGCGGGAAGACCTGACCCCTCTGGAAGAGGCCAGAGGCTACCGGACTTTGATTGAGACTCAGGACTTTACCCAGGAAGAGGTGAGCCAGGCAATGGGGAAATCCCGGCCGGCCATCACCAATGCCCTGCGGCTGCTGAACCTGCCCGAGGATATTCAGAAGATGCTGGAAGCCGGGGAGATCACCGCAGGCCATGCCCGGACGCTGCTCAGCTTCAAGAAGGAAGAGGACATGCGCCTGGGGGCGAAAAAAGCCAAGGAAGGGGCATCGGTCCGGGAGCTGGAAGCTTTGGCCAAACGTCTCAACGAGGAAAAGGAGGCCGCTCCCAAGGCCGCCCATAAGAACCACTATTTTGAAGAGGCCCAGCTGGCTGTGGGAGAATACCTGAACCGTAAGGTGAAGGTGGCAGGCACCAAGAAAAAGGGAACCTTGCAGATCGAGTTTTACGGGGAAGAGGACCTGCAAAACCTGCTCCACGACCTGCATATGAACTAAAAAAAGCTTTTAGACAGTTACAACGTACGTCCTCAGGGACTTAGGAGGGTTTAAAACATGCTGGATATCAAATTGGTCCGTTCCAATCCGGACCTGGTCAAAGAAAACATTAAAAAGAAATTCCAGGACGAAAAGCTGGTCCTGGTGGACGAGGTTCTGGAGCTGGACGCCCAGTTCCGTGCATCCAAGGCTCGGGGCGACGAACTGCGGCAGCAGCGGAACACCATCAGCAAGGAAATCGGCAAGCTGATGAGCCAGGGCAAAAAAGACGAGGCCATGGAAGTGAAAAAGCAGGTCCAGGCCATTGCCGGGGAACTGGAAGAGATGGAGCACAAAGAGGAGGAGATGACCCAGGAGATCCGGAAGCGGATGATGGTCATCCCCAACATCATCGATCCCTCTGTGCCCATCGGCAAGGACGACAGCGAAAACGTGGAAGTGCAGCGGTTTGGCGAGCCTGTGGTGCCGGACTTTGAGGTGCCTTACCATACGGAGATCATGGAGCGCTTTCACGGCATTGATCTGGACAGCGCCCGGAAAACCAGCGGCAACGGTTTTTACTACCTCATGGGAGACATTGCCCGGCTTCAGTCCGCCGTGCTTTCCTATGCCCGGGATTTCATGATCGACAAGGGCTTTACCTACTGCATTCCTCCCTTTATGATCCACAGCAACGTGGTGGAGGGCGTCATGTCCCAGACGGATATGGATGCCATGATGTACAAGATTGAAGGAGAAGACCTGTACCTGATCGGCACCAGCGAGCACTCCATGATCGGCAAGTTTATCGATGCCATTCTTCCCGAGGACACTTTGCCCCGGACCCTGACCAGCTATTCCCCCTGTTTCCGGAAGGAAAAAGGCGCCCACGGCATCGAAGAGCGGGGCGTGTATCGGATTCACCAGTTTGAGAAGCAGGAAATGGTGGTAGTCTGCAAGCCCGAGGATTCCATGACCTGGTACGACAAAATGTGGAACTATTCCGTGGAACTGTTCCGCAGCCTGGACATTCCCGTCCGGCAGCTGGAGTGCTGCTCCGGCGACCTGGCAGACTTGAAGGTGAAGTCCTGCGATATCGAAGCTTGGTCTCCCCGGCAGAAAAAGTACTTTGAGGTGTGCTCCTGCTCCAATATGGGTGACGCTCAGGCACGGCGGCTGGGGATCCGCATCAAGGGCAAGGACGGCAACTACTTTGCCCACACCCTGAACAACACCGTAGTAGCACCCCCTCGGATGCTCATTGCCTTCCTGGAAAACAATCTCCAGGCCGATGGCAGCATCAAGATCCCCGAGCCCCTGCGCATGTACATGGGCGGCAAGGACGCCATTCGGGAATAAAACCCATCTCAAATAAAGGGGATTTTCTCAGTCCCCTCCAAAACCGGTCTCTTGGACGGCAGGAACGCCCCCAAGTGCCGGTTTTTTTGTTTGCCTCCTTCTCCCAGCACATATTTTTCCACCGGGCATAGCCCTATCTGTGGAAAAGTATGACGGCAGAAAAAATCCCCCTTTCTGAAAGTCCAGGGTTCTCCAAACGGGAGACCTTGGGTTTTTGGGAAAAGCAACTTGGAAGTTTCCCCAGGTTTTCCACATTTTTTGAAAAACCTGGGGAAAACTTCACTCCCAGGGTAAAAGAAAAGGCCCCGCGCTGTCGCGGAGCCAAAAGGAATAGAAAGAATCAAGCTTGGGGAGCGGGCCGCTTCTTGCCCCAGGACAGGAGAAAGACGGCCACGCTGAGAAAGTACACCAAAGCTACCACCAGATAGAAAGGCTTGTAGCCAATGGCGTCGTAGACCACACCGCCGCCCAGATTGCCCAGAATGCCTGCCACCGAGGACACAGAGGAGAAAAAGGCTTGGGCGCTGGCCTTCAAATGGGCGGGGGCCAGTTCGTACACATAGTTGAGGGAAGAGCCAATGAACATGCCGTTGCCCAATCCGAAGAAGGTGCAGCACACCAGCATCGAGGGCAAAGAGTTGGCCCAGAAGCCCAACCCCAGCCCTTCGATGGCCATGAGAACGGCGGAAACCATCACCAGCACCCGGAGGGGGAACTTTTGCCGCAGCCGCACCATGAGGATCAGGAAGGGAATTTCCAGCAGGGCACGGTAGGCCAGCACAATGCCGTACTGTTCCGAGGGAATTCCCGCGTCGGCGATGAAGTAGGGCAGAAAAGAACCTTCGCAGTTGACGGCAATGTAAAAGAGAAATCCGAAGACCAGAAAGCTCACATAGGCTTTATTCTGGAACAGTTCTCCCAGGTTGAGCTTGTTTTTCTTGTCCTTGCCTCCGGGCTTGGCGTTGGGCTCCCGAGCCAGAATGGTGAGTATCACCACGGGAATGGTGAGCACTCCGGAAAGCCAGAAGGTGTTGGCCACTCCCACAGTGGTCAGGGCCAAGGCAATGATCACGCTGCCCACGGTAAACAGGAAAGAACCCACACTTCGCAGTATGCCAAAATTCAAATGAAGCTCGTTGCAGTTGCGGACCAGAATATTTTCCGCATAGGTGGACATGGAGCCCCGGAAAAAGTAAACCAGGGGAATCAGACACAGGAACAGCCCTGTGGAATAGGGAAGGCCCGTGGGGATCATGGGGATCAGGGCAAAAAGCCCGCAGCCGCCGATGAGCACGGTAATCAGCACTTTCCGCAGAGAGCCGATCCGGTCACTGACCATGCCCCAGAAGGCCACGGAGGCAATGGAAAAAGCGGAGGTCAAAGCGTTGAGAAGCCCCAGCTGAGAAGCGGTGAAGCCCACCTGCTGGAGGTAGACCGTCTGATAGGAGCCAAAGGCCCAGGCAAACCAAAAGATACTGTTGACACCGGTGAGGATCAAGGCTTGCTTGGCACCGTAGTCCAGACGGGAAAAAAGACGTTTCATGAAGATCCCCTTTGCCAAAGAATATAGTGGTATCCATCCAGGTTGGATGTCTCACTAAAAATATAGCAAAAACCCGTGGCTGTCAATGGGTTTTACAAAAATAAAACAGGGGAAAAAATCAGGGGTTTTTCCCCTGGGGGGACCCTCTGCGGAACTTCCAAAAACAGGGCCTTCCAAAGGGGCTTTTTTTGGCGGAAAGGCTGAAAGTGAGGCAAAGGGGCCGGAACCCGGGAAAAATTCTTGCAAAAGAGAAATTTCAATGTTATAATTTGTGATTATACAAGACGGAAGCGGCTAAACTAGTATTGTGGAGAAAGAGAGTGTGGTTCAATGGATTACGGAACGAAGTTTCTCAAAGAAGGTTTGACCTATGACGATGTGTTGCTGATCCCGGCGGAGTCCAACGTGCTGCCCAGCGAGGTGGATTTCTCCACCAACCTGACCAAGACCATCCGCTTGAACGCCCCCATCATGACCGCCGCCATGGACACGGTGACGGAATCCGACATGGCCATTGCCATTGCCCGTGAGGGTGGTATCGGCATCATCCATAAGAACATGAGCATCGAGCGCCAGGCCGATCAGGTGGATCGGGTGAAGCGTTCGGAAAACGGCGTCATTGTCAATCCCTTCTTCCTCTCCCCGGACAACCTGGTGAAAGAGGCCGACGAGATCATGGGCCGGTTCAAGATCTCCGGTGTGCCCATTTGCCAGGACGGCGTTCTGGTAGGCATCATCACCAACCGGGACATGCGCTTCATGGACGGCAGCGATTTTGAGCAGCCCATCAAAAACGTGATGACCAAGGACAACCTGGTCACCGCTCCCGTGGGCACCACTCTGAAGGACGCTCAGGAGATTCTCCGCCGTCATCGGATCGAAAAACTTCCCATTGTGGACGAGAACATGCGCCTGAAGGGCCTGATCACCATCAAGGATATCGAGAAAGCCGTGCGGTATCCCAACTCCGCCAGAGACGCGGGAGGCCGGCTCCTGTGCGGCGCTACCATCGGCGCCACCAAGGATGTGCTGGACCGTGTGGCTGCCCTGGTGGAAGCCCAGGTGGATGTGGTCACTTTGGACTCCGCCCACGGCCACAACAGCGGCATTCTGGACGCTGTGCGCCTGGTGAAGAAACATTATCCCGACCTGCAGCTGATTGCAGGCAATGTGGCCACTGCCGAGGGCACCAAGGCCCTCATCGATGCAGGTGCCGACTGTGTGAAGGTGGGCATCGGCCCCGGCTCCATCTGCACCACCCGTGTGGTGGCCGGCATTGGCGTGCCTCAGATCACCGCCGTGTTCGATGCGGCTCAGGAAGCTATGAAGCACGGGATTCCCATCATCGCCGACGGCGGCATCAAGTACAGCGGCGACATCGTCAAGGCTCTGGCTGCCGGCGCGGACGTAGTTATGCTGGGCTCCATGGTGGCCGGCTGTAAGGAAGCTCCCGGCGAATACGAGCTGTATCAGGGCCGTCAGTTCAAGGTCTATCGCGGCATGGGCAGCTTGGGCGCCATGGGCAAGGGCAGCAGCGACCGGTACTTCCAGGGTGAGCAGAAGAAGTTCGTGCCCGAAGGCGTGGAAGGCCGGGTGCCTTACAAGGGACCTCTGGCGGATACCGTGTTCCAGATGATCGGCGGTCTCCGGGCCGGCATGGGTTACACCGGCTGCGCCAATATCCAGGAGCTCCACGACAAAGCCCAGTTTGTGAAGATCACCGGGGCAGGTTTGAAGGAAAGCCATCCCCACGATATCCAGATCACCAAGGAAGCTCCCAACTACACCTTCCATGTGGGTTGATGGATAAAAAATTTTCCGAAAATCTGAAGGTTTCCTGGAAAACTGTCTTGACAAACCGGTAATTATCGATTATAATTAATAGCGCTCCATCCGTGAAGGATGGGGCGCAGATATGGCGGTATAGCTCAGTTGGCTAGAGCATTCGGTTCATACCCGAAGTGTCACTGGTTCAAGTCCAGTTACCGCTACCATATGGCCCGGTGGTCAAGCGGTTAAGACACCGCCCTTTCACGGCG